>NZ_NUYF01000017.1:0-32989 GCF_002566505.1 Bacillus sp. AFS077874 | reverse complement strand
GCTTTCCATGGGGCGAGAGCTGAGCCTCCTCGGCGAGCCTGCGGGGTCTCAGCCTTCCCGCTTATACCATAGGAGTCGAGCATCCCTCCATTCCAATCAACTTATTCTTAAAAACAAGTCTACACTAAAAACCTAATCAATTATCCTTTACTTAGAGTAAAGAAACGCTTCTAATTAATCAGTAGTTTGCATGTCAATTAAAACCGAACATTAATTTATAACTATTCAATTGAACTTGTTTATCTAAAAAATAGACCATAATTATTTTTAACTTGTGAAAAAAACAATTATTGATACTTATTAATAAAATTGCTCAAAGATATAAACAATTAAAATCCATTTATAGATCATCCAAAATTGATAATTTAATCAGCAATAATGTTCACTTATTTTTCTTTTTCCTATTGACTATTTTATATTGCAATACAAAAAAGCTAACTGAACTAGTTAGCTTTTTTTGAATTAGCTTGATCCAATATAAATTAATTTGAAACTTTTATTCTTGATCTTGATTTAAATCTCAGCAACCTTTGAAGGGTTATTTAGTTTATATTTAACTTCTTTGTTTAATTTCTTATCTACTACTTTTCCATCAAATTGATAAGATTTACCTACCTCTAATTCAGCTGCTTTTAAAGTTTTACTCAACGAACACCAAGCATTTCCAATTACTAAATCCTGATCTCCTTTGACAGCTATGTTTTCCCAAATTACGATTTCTTCTTCGCTATCATTGAAATGATTATATTTTGTACTAAATTCTTTAACGGTGCCGTTAAAATGTGATTTATCAGTTGGTAAAGTAATTGAAACTACCTCTTTCTTTTCTACTTTTTTCTTTGTAGTAGCTTTAGAATTACTTTCTTTCGACTTTGTTTCTGATTCTGTTTTCTTCTCTTCACTGTTCTTCGTATCACTTTCACCAACAGTGTATACTTTCTTAAAGCTTGGAGATTGCATTTCTTTTAAATAAGCAGGATGAATACATGTTAAATTGCCATCTTCAAATTCAATAATAATTGTATGATACTCATCCGTAACTCCATAAGTTTCATAACCAACAAGCTTTACATTTACTTGAAAGTCTTGCCCTTTGAATAAAAAATCATGTTTTGGATTTTTATTAAATAAACCCCAAGATCGTCCTTTTTCTAAATAATCCTCATCAGACAAAAATTTTGTAAATTCTCCTTTTGGAGGTATGTATTTTATTAACTCAGTTTTTTTATTTTGAACTATATTTTCTGTCATTTTATTTACTCCTTTGGTGAATCCTTTTTATTTCCAGATTTTAGTAGTAGTTTTATTCGTTATATGTAGAAATTATAGTTTAGTTTGGAACTTTTTGTCCATCTTATCGTTAAAAGAAATATTTTTAGGAAAATATTACAGTACGTGAAATTTTACATTTGAATAGTTTTTGATTAAGTTTTATTAAGAATAGTGAATTTTAAGTTCTAAATTTGTTTTGCATATAAATTACGGTGAGTGAAATTTTTTTACTCTCATTTAACTAAAATACAAAAAACGCCGATTTTTTAACCGACGTTTTTAAAGATTAAAATTCCACCTTATCAAAATGATAACAATTTGTTAAATATGACGAATTTGAATTTACGACTAGCTTTTGGCAATAGTCTTCTAATACTTTTGGTCCTGTAACAAATTTACTCATTGCAAATGTACCTTTTCGATATCGGTCTGTTCGATCCCTTGAACTATCAAATCGATAATAAATTAATTTTCCATTATATTGATATTCTGTAATGACTGGATCACCTTTTGAAGTAAATTCAACAAATCGAATAAAGTCAGGCTTCTTATTTTTTACGTTATTAATAAATTTTTGAATTCGTTCATTATGGTTAGTAGTTCTTCCTATTATTAATATATCTCCATTTTTTAGCGCATCTTCTTTACTATAGGATGCCGGGATTTTGTTAGTTGCTTTTTCTCCGTAATTCTCGATTTCTTTTTTTAACATTTCTTTCGTAAATACACTAGCCTCTGCCACCATGAAATGATTGAAGGAAAAACCAAGAAAGATTAAAAGCATAAACGTTACGATTGATTTATACATTTTGCCCTCCAATAATACTATTAATAATATTGGTTAGTTTTTCCATTCCATTCTAACTTATACAATTGAGAAAAAAATCCACCTTTGCTAAGAAAGATGGATTTTTATTTAGGAAGAGTAAGAGCTATATGAACTTGAATGTCTACGATGGTGGCGTACGGACGATGAGGAGTGCCTGTAATGATGCCTTGAGGATGAGTGATCATGACGTCTTTTATGTTTTCGGTTACGTCGATGGGAACTTCCAAATAAAGATTTAAAAAAGCCTAGCTGGAGAGTTTCTTCTTCAAGAGAAAATCGACCGACGTCAACAATTCGAACTTCTCCATCATTTGATAACATTAAATTATGATTATGTAAGTCAAATGCATTTAAACCTGCATTTTGAGCATGAAAGATAGCTTGATTAATCTCTGTTTCATATTGTTTACGTAAATTTTTACTGTGTCCATCTAATTGATAAAAAGTTTCACCAAAAATTCGATCACTTACCATAAAATCATTCGTATATGCATGGACTTTAGGATAGTATATACTTCGTTCGAGAAGGTGAAGTTTCATTCCGTCATCTCGACTTTTGCCATCTTCCTTAAATACTTTTATTACATAATTATCTCTAGTATAAACATCTCCATCTTTTCCGCTTGCTAAGTATTCAAAATGATCTGCATGTTCACCATATAAAGTAAAATCATGAATTTCTTGCAACAGTGATTGTTTCATTCATAAGCCCCTTTCAACTTGAAAATATTCTAAGTGATCAAGATTAAAATTTTCTTTACAAATATATTCTTTAAAAACATTCTTTTTACCTACCAGCCATTTGATTTACAAAAAAAGTTTTTCTTTATCGGAGTAATTTGTATTAGTTACGATTTTTGGGGATAATACCCTATTAACAGAGAAGATTGGCTATCAGTATCAATCGAAATACTAAACAGTGTTGTACAAAAAGGAGTTAGTAAATATGCATGAAATAATTATGAGCTTAATCGCAGGTTTAATTGTTGGAGTTGTATTTACTCTCATTAAATTACCAATTCCGGCACCACCTGTATTTTCAGCAATTTGTGGAATTATAGGTGTGTGGGGTGGGATGAAATTAGTTCAGCTATTTATATAAAAACACCTTACTTTATTAAATGATATTTTTATATTGATTGGAAACAATAAGATTGCAAATTAGAAATTATTTTACGATTATGTAGTTTGGAGGAAAATAAATGTCATATATTATCGCAATCATTGGCATTATCTTGATACTTATTATTTGTTGGCTAATGTCTAATGATAAAAAGCACATTAACTATAAAGCTGTTGCAATTATGTTAGTGGTTCAATTGATTTTAGCTTGGTTTATGCTAAAAACCTCAATTGGAAGAACAGTTTTACAAAAGATCGTCTCTTTCTTTAATAAAGTTTTATCATTTGGTAACGAAGGTATTGCATTTGTATTCGGCGATTTATCGACAAAGGGTTATTTCTGGATTAATGTGTTAATGATGATCATATTCGTATCTTCATTATTATCAATTTTGACTTACACAAGAATACTACCTTTAGCAATTAAATATATCGGTGGTGCAGTTGCAAAAATTACAGGATTACCAAAGATTGAGTCATTCGTTGCTGTAAATAGTATGGTATTCGGTGATACAACAGCAATTCTTTCTGTTAAAACTGAATTACATAAACTAACACCGAACCGATTATTTGTTGTCGTTACATCTTCGTTAGTAGCGGTATCTTGTTCGATCTTAGGTGCATATATGCAAATGATTCCCCCTGAATATGTACTTGTTGCACTGCCGATCAACGTGTTCTCTGGTTTAATTCTTTCTTCAATGGCATGTCCTGTTACATCAGAACAAGATGAAGATATTAATGTCAAAGAAATGATTAAAGAAAAGTCATTATTTGAAGCCATCGGTAACGGTGCACTTGATGGTGGTAAAGTTGCCTTAATTGTAGGTGCAATGTTAATAACCTACATTGGTTTACTTGCAATGATTAATTTCGTATTCAATTCGATTATCGGTATGACATTTACTGAAATTTTAGGATATGTTTTTGCACCTGTTGCTTTCATCATGGGTATCCCAACAGATGAATTAGTACGATCAGGATCAATTATGGGTACAAAAGTTGCTGCAAATGAGTTTGTTGCAATGCTTGATTTCCAAAAAATCATTCCTAATTTAACAACAAAAACTGTGGCAATCGTGTCATCATTCTTAGTATCATTTGCTAACTTTTCATCAATTGGAATTATTTATGGAGCAATCGCTGCAATTGATAAAAAACAATCAGAGCTTTTTGCTAAATTTGGTTTAAAAGTATTATTAGTTGCTACGCTAGGTTCAGTTTTAACTGGAACGATTGTAGGATTATTTGTTAGATAATACTTTAATTCATTTAAAATAACGAATATCAAAACAGCTGAAACTTATTAAGTTTTCGGCTGTTTTGTTTTATATTTATCTTTATCAACTTCATGAATTTTTTTTACAACTAATTCTCCTTCAATCCATTGATCACAACAATGAGTATAGATTAGGCTATTGTTTTTCTAAATGATATATGTTTTTTGTCATTACACTTCAAGGAAATACAAACTATTTCACCTCAAAATTAATAATCTCCTCTATATTTTAGTGCTTTTTTTAATTAATATCTTTAGTACTTTGCACTTCTTTTTCTATCTCAACAATTAACTTTATTTTATTAAAAATAAAATACGGTACGTGAAATTACCACGAATTTCAAAAACATTTTAATATTTGTATTGTTAGTATTCATTTTGAAATAAATTGTTCAAAGAATAACATATAAAACAAACCAAAATCTCGTTAAAATAATCAAAGTAGAAATCTAATTTTGTTATGACTGATTTAATATGATCTTTCATACTCACATATTGAAATTAAGTAACAATACAAGTTTTAAGGAGATTTAATTATGCAATTTGTTACAATACTCACCCTATTCTTATGTACCTTTTTCCCTATCTTACATATGATTAATTCGCTTCCAATCTTTTATAATCGTAGGAAACGAAAACAAAACCTAATACGTACTAATAAAAGCATCAGCATACTCATACCATGCTTTAACGAAGAAAGCATTATTGAAACAGCTATTAAAGGTATTAATAGATTAGATTACTCAGCAAAAGAAGTTATATATATTAACGATGGCTCTCAAGATGAAACCATAAAAATTTTACATAAACTTCTTCGTCTAACACCGGAAGAGCGAAAAATATCAAATCAGTTAAAGAGTAATAAAATCAAAAACTTCTATAAATCGACTATTTACCCAAATGTTTACGTAATAGACAAAGTAAATGGTGGAAAACATGACGCCTTAAACGCTGGAATCGAATACTCTAAAAATGAATTAGTCGTAACTTTAGATGCAGATAGTATTCTTGCAAACGACGCATTGGATGTCCTGAATGAAGTTTTCCAAGATCCTGATGTATTAGCAGCAGGTGGAATGGTGCACCCCCTTCAAGGTGTTCAATTTAATCAAAATAATATCGATCGTACTTTAAAAGTAAACCATGTCATTCGATTTCAAATCTTTGAATTCATAAAAGGATTCTATATTAATAGAGTTTCTCTTGCGAAATTCGATGCACTCTCCGTTATTTCCGGAGCATTCGGAGTTTTTAATAGAGAAATTTTATTTAAAGTTGGTGGATATAGAAAGACTTTAGGAGAAGATATCGACATTACATTAAAATTTCAACAATACATTTTAAAAAATCCTGGTAAAAGAATGGTTTTTGTCCCCAATGCTGTATGTTATACAGAGTGTCCAGAAACCTGGAAGGATTTATTTAAACAAAGGATTCGTTGGCAAAAGGCATTTATTGATTGTGTCATTTATTATTTTCCAATGCTTATAAAGACCTTTTTATTTCGCACTGTTTCTTTCTTTATGTTAATCGATTCTTTTATTTTAGGTACAGTTGCTATTTATTTTACGCTTTTTAATTTTGGCTATATGTTGTTTACAAATATAGGACATGCTCAAAATCTACTATTATTCTATCTGATTGGTGTTGTATCTTTAAATTTTATTTATAGTCTATTTGCTATGTATTTGGCCAATTATTATGGCGTTAAATTTAAAGGCAAAGAAATGATCAGATTGACGGTTACAATTATTTTAGACTTATTTGTCTATCGTTTTGTAACATTATTTTTTGTACTATATGGAACTATTTCCTATTTTATAAACCGTAATGATTGGAACAAAGTTTCACGATCTGGGAGAATTTATGAATTAGAAAAGGATAAAGGAATGAAGAACGTTGGATAAAAAACTTGTTATCGTATATGCTGTTCTAATTTCATCATTTTTGATAGCATATCCATTTATGAAAAGTAGTGCATCTTATTTGTCACAACCAAAACCACAAAATAATTTGCTGCAAACTACTAATTGTAAAAATTTGCAAAGTAAAGTGCAAACACCAAAAGAAATTCAAAAAAACCAAAATAAAGCTAACATTATTTTTACAATGGATGATGGATGGGAAACGCAATTTACGAAAGGTTTTCAAATCTTAAAAGATAATGAAATTAAAGGAAGTATTGCTGTTATTCCTTCGAAAATAGGTACTAAAGGATACATGTCATTACGTCAATTAAATACGTTATATCGTTCTGGTTGGGATTTGATGAATCATACAAATACCCATCGACATTTAGCAAGTTTAAATAAACAAGAGCAAAAGAGTGAATTAAACGATGCACGGGAATGGCTTGATCAACACTGTTTTACAAGAGCAAGTAATATCGCTGTTTATCCATATGGATCTTTTAATCAAGATACTTTGAAAACCTTGCAGGACGAACATTATCGAAGTGCTCGTACCATAAAAGATGGAATACAAACAAACAATATCAAAAAATATGAAGTTCGTACGATTAATTTACTTCCTAGTACCGACATTTCATGGGTTAAAGATCAAATTGACTTAGCAATTAAGACGAAACAATCAATTGTATTTACTAACCATCGATTTGAAAAAAAAGCTGATAAAGCTCAAATGAATTTTGATCCAAAAAAGTATAAAACGATTGTGAATTATGTAGTAAGTAAAAAAGATGAATTAAACATTTTGACATATTCTGAATGGCTAGATTTAAAAGAGATTAATTAACATTATAAATATTAATTTAAGCTGCTTTGGCAGCTTTTTTTCTTCCAAAAAAAGTAATAAGGAGAGTGAGTGATAAGTATCTTACTTACCTCCCACTCTCCTTTTATATAAACCTTAAATAAATTAAATTACTTGAATATCAGATTCATTTATTTCAGATTTATTTAATTTTGATTTATTTGTTACAAACTGAATGATTATACAGACAATAAGAACACCTAATAAAATAGCAGATGCGATTTGTGTACCGTTCTCTAATCCTAACCCGCCTTTTTCTTGAGGTTTAATGAGGAAATCTCCAAATGTTGCTCCGAATGGTCGTGTGAGTACGAACGCTAGCCAAAATAAAAATACTCTATTTAAATTTGTAAACCAGTATGCTAAAAGAATTAATAAAATTAGACCACCTGTAATCATTGCCCCTTGAGCAATAGTTAGTCCTAATCCTTGTTCTAGGTAACTGCCTCCACTTGCTAATGTACCTACTCCTTCAGATTTATGAGATAAAAAATCACCTGCTGCAGTCCCTAATGTATTAGAAACAAGAATAGCAACCCAATATAAAACCTCTACTCTTTTAGTCGCAATATTTTTCACGTTTAACGTTGGCTCTGTAAAATACCAAAAAATAAAAATGATAGAAAGTAAACTTATTAGAATTAGTGAGCCTTTCATATAACCTAACCCTAATGAACGATCCATATAATCTGAAAACGCTGTACCTGCAAGACTAGTAGATAGAATAACAGTCCAATAGACGGTTGATACATATCTTTTTACAAACAATTGAATCGTTAAAAAGACAGCGAATACACCTACAAAAAACAGAAAAGGAGTTAAATAATTATCTTCTGTTCCAGGTACAGTAACTAAATCACTACCTGTTTCTCCTAGGGTTGTTGCAGAAATCTTCATGATCCAAAATAACAATGTCAATTGTGGTATTTTACTAACTGACGACTTTAAAACTTCTTTTGCAGTTGACATTAAAATATCATTCCCTATCATATGTAATTTAAATACAATTTATAATCCCATACAATTATGAAAGGAAAATGAAAATGGTAATTTTTTGAAAAAATTTTCCCTGTTTTTTTAAAATTATCCTTTACGTAATTTTAAAATTATTAATAGATTTTTACTGATTTTCAAAAAAATAATTCAAAGCCCATCCAGCAATTCCACCAACAATTTCCAAAACTTTTAAGGCCAATCCATTATAATATTTTAGCCATAATATATTCATCAAAGCTTTTACCATCTATTATCAAGGAATTTATTTTTGTTCCTTCGATTTGATAACCCATTTTTTTATATAAACCTACTGCTGCTTCATTCTGTTTTACAACAGTTAATTCTAATCTGAATATACTATGATTAATTGCCCATTCTTCTAATGCTTGAAATAATTTTGTCCCAATTCCCTTACCTGTAAATTCCTCTATAATTCCAATGACAAGATAGACGGAATGTTTTTTCCTTTTTGCGGTACTTCCAATTGCAAACGCAAAACCGACTAACTTGCCAGAAGTTTCTTCCGCAACAAATATTGTAGAATTTGGGGATTTTTCAATCACTTCTATCTGTTTAAGTTGTTTTTCAGTTGTTATATTCCTCACCCCTGCTCCATAAAGCATGAAATCTGACTGATTTTCAACTTCTGAAATTAGTTTTGCTAAACTTTCTGCATCCTCTACTTTGATTTCTCTAATTTTCACTATTTATCCACCTTATGTATTGATTTTTACTCATAATTAAATTGGTTTGTACGAATTGTTCTTTAAATATTCGAGGTGAAGTTATTGAATCCCTTTATTTCAAAGAACTGAAACCATACCAAATAGTGTAGATCGTGACTCATTTAAAAAAGGAGCCGAAATTGTGATCCTTTGAAATTGGCGTTGTTAAATGGTATTGTTGTTTTTCAGGCAAAAAATATGGGAACGTCTGATTTGGACGTTCCCGATCTTATTTCGCTAAATCGCCTGTTAATGAAATAAGGTAATTTATTTAATATAAACTTACCAGTGTACTTGAAGTTTATTACCATTTGGGTCATAAAAGTGGAAAAAGGCGTGACCATTATCTACTTTTATATCCTCGACCTTAACTTGATGATCAATTAAGTGTTGATGAAATTTAGATAATTCTGGACTTGTAAAGCCAATACTAAATTCTTGTTTATTATCAATTGTAAAATGTGCAAAGGTTTCATCTACTGTAGGAACTAAGATAAGTAAGAAAGGTCCTTCATTTACTTTTAAAATCGCTAGTTCCTCAGTATTGTTTAATAACTGGAGCCCTAATACATCTCTATACCATTGAGCAGAAAGTTCTAAATCATTTACAGGAATTCTTATATAATGTACTTGTTCAATAAATGATTTACTCATAGCTTTCTCTCCTTTATGTAATATGATATATCAAACAATTCCCTTTTTATCTACTATTTTCCTTCCGATAATTGAATTAACCTGCCTTTGATTTGATAAATTTTATCCACTAATACTATTAAAACTCACTCGCTCCCAGTTATTTTTACAACCGTTCGAGTAAATCAAATAACAACATTATTCATTAACTAATCCTTAAAATTAAATCCTTTTATTTAGGAATTTGGCTAATGCTTCCACAATCAAATTATGATCATCCTCTTGAGCTAAGCCTGAAACAGTAATGACACCAATTACGCCTGATCCTTCAATTTTAATCGGAAATGCCCCACCATGGGCAGCAAACTCAGACGGACTGGCCGAGTAAAATTCATTATAGGATCTATTTTTCATCTCATTGTAAAGTCTCATATAATAAGAGCTGCAATGATGACGAAGAACAATATTAGATTTTCGCTTGATCCATAGATCTTGGTCTGGTGATGTATGATCCATTGCATAATGGAAAATACTTTGACCGTTTTTTAAAATATTTATCGCAACTGGTTTATCCAACTCTTTAGCTGCTTCAATAATTAATAAACCAATTTCTAAAGCATCTTTATTTGAAAAGCTATTAAAGATTAGCTTTTCTTCTTGATTCCTTACCACTTCAAGTTTTTGTTGAATAGTTATTTCTTCCATACAGCCTCCAATTATAAATAGATCACTTTCTTTTCTTTACTACTTTTCAGTGCTGCTTCAATGATTTTAATAACAGATAACCCTTCTATACCTGTAACGGGAGCATTTGAACCATTTAGAATACTTTCAGCAATTTTCTTGTAATATGTTGTATACGAACCTGGAATTGTTTCAATCGTTTCTTCTATTTCTTTTTCGCCGTCAACAGTATAGAGCTTTCCATAGAATTGTGGTTCATCCATTCCCCATGTTTGTACAGTAGGCTTTTTACCTTCTTTTAGTGCAGCTTCTTGTCCATCTAATCCATACTTTATAAAGCTCCCTTTGTTTCCATGAACTTGAAAGCGTGGTCCGTTACTTGGGATGATGGAACCAGAATGTAAGATTACACGTAGTTTGTTATATCCTAAAATGATATGGAAATAATCATCTGTTTCTGCATTTTCTCTTTGTGCAAACACATCCGCTGAGATGAATTGAGGTTGTCCAAAAAGGCTTAAAGCTTGATCAATTAAATGCGAACCTAAATCATATAACATACCAGAACCAGGACCTTGCTTTTCTCTCCATCGATTTCTTACTTCTGGTCTATATCGGTCAAAATGAACTTGATATGTATTGATTTCTCCTAATACACCTTCATTTATTAATTTTTTAACTGTTAAAAAGTCATTATCCCATCTTCTATTATGATAAACGCTTAGTACTCGATTCTTTTCTTCAGCAATCTTGATTAACTCTTCTGCTTCCCATGTTTCCACGACCATCGGTTTTTCTAAAATGACATGTTTACCAGCTTCTAAACTTTGTTTTGCCATTTCATAATGCATACCACTTGGCGTAGTAATGACAACTAAGTCAATTAATTCATCTTTTAGTACTTCATCTAAACTACATACTACTTCTACATCTCCTAAATCTCCTTGGACATCTTCCTTTTTTGAACTAACAACTTTTGTTAATTCAAATTCTTCTAGAACACTAATAAATGGTGCATGGAACGTAGCTCCTGAAAAACCATATCCAACTAAACCAACTTTAATTTTTTTCATCTTAAACCCTCTCACTTTCCTCTTCTTCTAAACTAATTAAATGAATATTGTACTCGATTATTTTTCTTTTAAATTCTTCATCTGGGTCTTTGTCTGTAATAATGATGTCGATCCCCTTAATATCACTTACCTTGTGCAGAAATACTTTTTCAAACTTTGTATGATCTGCTAATAAAACTACTTGTTTTGCACAACTGATCATTTTTTTCTTTAAAAACGCTTCCTCCTCATCAGGTGAAGTTATTCCGTCTGCGCTAATTCCACAAGCACCTAGAAATAGCTGATCAACTTTGTAGTCATTTAAAGTTTCAATTGTCCTAGGGCCAACTAAATTTCTATTTTTTCGATTAAATTTCCCTGGTAGCATAAAGGTTTGAATTTCTTCATACTCACCTAATAAATCAACTATATCAATTGAATTTGTAATCACATTAACTTGTTTGCCTGACATAAATTTTGACATGAGTGCACAAGTTGAGGATGTATCCATCAATAAATCACTAGTTTCGCGAATAAGTAATGATGCTCTTTGCGCAATTTTCTCCTTGCCTTCAGTGGCATTTCGTTCTTTATAATCGGTTAAATTTCGATTAGAAGTTGGAAGTGTTGCCCCACCTTTAATTCGGATAATTTCCCCGCGTTCTTCAAGTTTGACGAGATCTCTTCTTGCTGTATCCTTTGAAACGCTAAGCATATTACATATTTCTTCTAAAGTAATCTCATTATTTGAAGCCAAATACTTTATTATCAAAGCTAATCTTTGTTCTTGATACATCGTTTAGAGCCCCTTTATCTATTCCCTTAAGATTGAATTCTAAAGCTATTATATATAATTAATTTAATGATTACCACAAAAAACTTAAAAAACTTAATTTAATTACGTTATTTAAGTTCACTTAATGATTATATGTAACAAAAAGTAAAAAAAGACGGTATTAAACTTTACCGTCTTTAAAACCTGTTTTATAAAAATTTAATTTGGTGGAATATATGATTTTTTCCATTCCATTCGATTATAAATTCTTCAATCCCTAAAACTGCAGTTTCTGGTTTTGATACTTGATGATCAATCCATTTCTTAAGTTTAGGTAATACATCATTATGAAATTGAGATTTCGCCTTCTCTGGATATATAGTTTGGGAGATTGGATAGAAATAAATTCGAATATCCTTGTCTCTATTACAAGTAACAGAAGCTACAACAGTACCGCTGATTTGTGGTGGTCTTGCACAACGATTATCAAATTCAAACTTTCTTGTTAGGCCAAATATAACACTAGCCTCTTCTTTACTAGGAAGATTCAACTTTATTTGTTTTCTATTTGCAGCATATGTTTCAATTTTATTAAGATTTCTAAAAAAAACGATCTTCAATTTTGCACCTCCTAATAATAACCACAACAAATATAATTTCTACTTCATTTAATTTATGCCCCTACTAATAATCATATTGACCTACTTGGAAATAATCACAATAAAAAATATCGACAAAAATGTGGATTTATGTTCAAAACTAGTAAACTATTTGAGTAATGATTGGAATTAAGTCAGTGAACCACTCCCACCACTTAGCTAACCCTTGAAGTGGGGGCTTCTCGATTTCGTGACGAAAGCAACCTTTCATCTCCACGAGCGTTACTTCCCACAGTTCCTGCGGTAGATGTCCAACGAATGGAGGTTCTTTCGTTACCTTAGTTATTTTACGAGTAGAAGGGTGTCGGGCTTGGTTTTCGCACTATGTCATATTTGTCCACTCAATCTTATATAGCTACTGATCAACATATAACCATATGTTTTTCGATCGTCAAAAGGCAATTCATCTCCCACCTACCGTTGGGCTAAAGTCCTTCACACGCTTGAGGAAGGAGACTTATATTCAAAGGAGAAGTACTAAATCCCTTTAATATTTTATCCACTTATCTGATTGACTCAACTAATCTCCAAAGAAAATTTCCAACTAACAACGACAATCCAAGATACAGTACAAAAATGAGAAGTACTACTAAGAACCGTTTTAACTTATTCAACATAGTATTCCCCCATTTTGTAAAAGAATAGGTGTCAAAATAAGTAGATTTATATAATTTTATACTGATAATGAGGAGAAAGAACTTAAAATATAAATTAAAATAACCTCTCATAATAGAGAGGTGATTTATCAGCTTTAAGATTATAAACCGGTTTCATGAAGAAATCGATCTCAATCTGTTCAGTAATATTTTCTAATATTAATTTAGGCTTTTTATATACCATTGGTGATTCATCGACTGTATGTTTGTTAACAGAGGTTGTATATACGCCCTTCATTGCTTTTTGATAAACATCTAAGTCGACTTTATAAGCAGCGTCTGTTCGACTCATAATTCGTCCTGCCCCGTGTGGTGCTGAATAATTGTACTCACTTGAACTTTTACCTTTTCCTACAACACATCCATATGCCATATTAAACGGGATGATTATTTCTTCACCCTTACTAGCTGATATTGCGCCTTTTCTTAGAATATTGTTTTGAAGGTCGATATAATTATGTACCGATTCAATTTTTTTAATTGAATCAAAATCGAGTTTAAAATATTTTTCAATGATGATTTTAGCAATTGTTTCTCTATTTAACGAAGCGAAATGTTGAGCAATTGATAGATCTCTTAAATATGCATCCTTGTCTTCCTGTTTTGATAAATATTCGAATCCTTTGTAATTTTCACCGAATAATTGTTTCATATTTTCTTTAGCGACATTCATATGATGTTTTGCAATTTCAAATCCGAAATTTCTTGAACCTGTATGGATTACAAGCCAAAAATGATTATTCTCATCTTTATCAATTTCGATAAAATGATTTCCAGAACCTAGTGTTGCAATACTATTCATTACATACATATAGTTCAGATTAAGTCTCTCGATCGATTCTGCAATTTCTACCGGTTCAATCACCGGTTCCTCATGAATATTTGAACCTATCGGGATATTTTTTCGGATGAACTTATCAAGTTTTTCACTCTTTATTGATTTCATACGCCCTAGATGGTATGCACTAACTCCACATCCAATATCTACACCGACGATCGAAGGAATAATAAAATCATTCAACGTCATCGTAAAACCTACCATGACGCCTCCACTAGATATATGACAATCTGGCATGACAACAATGTTTGAATTTGCAAAGCATTCAGTATCCAAAATTGTTTTTAATCGTGTAATGACATTTGTATCAACATAATCAAGTAGTATTTTTCCATTATTGTGTTTTCCATTGAATTCTAACATGAGTGATCCTCACTTGTGTTTTTCTAAAACTGCTTTTAAAAAAGTCACGTCCAATAACCATTTAGTGGAAATAACTTAGAAATATTATATCATCTCTCATTCTACGATTCTTTAATTTCCTGAAAAATAAAGAATGATAGATATCTTTCACCCTATCAATTACAGCAATTTTTAGAAGAATACTAAATAGAAATATCGAGTATAAAACTACTTCTTTCCTTCTTTACAATCAGTTATCACTAATCAAGTATTAGACTAACATTAATTCCATATTCTTTTTACTTCAACTAATGATTCGCCTTCAAAGGTTAATTTATAAATATCCGGCATAGCAAGTTCATTCCAAAAATTGAAATCATATTTTTGATCAAAGTAATTCATAATTAGTACCATCAAATTACCATGCGTACCAATAACAATATTTTTACCGGAATAAATTTTTAATAGTTTAGTAATAGCTTCTATTCCTCTTTTTTGGGCTGTATAATTTGACTCTCCACCATTCAACGATTGATTAAAGTCCATCCAAACTTCTCTTATTACTTTTTCAAAATCCTCAACAGGCTCTAGTGATAGGAGTCGCTCTTTAAAATTTTCTTCTATTTTAATTTCTAAATTTAATGATTTGGCTATCACTTCAACGGTTTGAATTGCACGTTTATATGGACTTGAAATTACGTAGTCGATCTTTTCTTTTAATAGTAGTTTAGTAACAATAATTGCATCAGTAAATCCTCTTTTAGATAAAGGTCGACCCAATTCATCAGGAGTATAAGTTGAATGCGCATGTCTTACTAAGTATAAGTTCGTTATCATTTGGCACAACTCCTTAAATATCAACTTCATAGTTATATAACTTCGATTTATTAAAAGAATACATTTAAATAATTTTACTTAAACTAAACAGTAAAAATTAACACAAGGTGTGAATAGATGAAAAAAATATATATTACAACTATTTTGAGCACTTTCATTTTTTTAAATACTTCTCAGTTAACGCTAGCAGAAAAGTTGAATGAAGTTTCTGCAACACTTACAGTTCAAGTTGGCCATACAGCTGACCCCTCTGGAGAAACTGGTCAACCTATTAAAGGCGCTAGGGTTATTGTAATCAATTCATTAGGTAAAGTTTTAGGTACGGAATTAACAGATTCAAATGGAATTGCAAAAATTAATGTAACAGTGAAGAAGGACCCTCTTTTTCCGAAGAAGCAAATGGGGGAGGTTACAATAATTACTGTAGCAAACGGATATAATGAACAGATCGACTTTAGTGTACCGATAAATGAATTCAATGATCATCTGGCTAAAGACTCGGTGTCACTATTGCAAGTGGATCCAAAAAGAAGAAATGAACCACGCTTTACCAATGGTTCGTATCATCGGTTAACCGTTTTTGAAATGTTAGATGATTATGCTAAGAAGGTCGGATTAACAAAACAAAATATTACGGTGAATCCAGGAGCAGAGCCACCTTGGGGACCAAATTTGAAAAAACAGTAAGATTGCACAATTTCATTTTTATTTATAGTTTATTATTATAAAATAGACTGTTTCCACTTAACAGTCTATTTTAAACTTATATTCATTAATTCTAAAGTGTTAAAACGTAATTCAAGCTAGAACTAAATCTGAATAACAAAACCTAGTTTCTCCTGTATAAACATCAGCAGTTAGCTTCTTTTCTCCAATGCCAAACTGGATAGGATATTTAAAAATAGGACCATCAAATACAAATGAATGGTATTCTCCATTCTCACCACAAGGATCAACCTCTTTTGGGAGTTGGTTGATTAAATGATAGTCTATTTCTTTACCAGAAAATTCTTCTGATAATCTAGTTAAATCAACACAAGTAATAATCGTTTTATAGCCTAAGGAAATAAAGCGTTCAATCACATTTGTCGTCCCTTCACCCCATAAAGGAAAGATTGGATTAATGCCTAATGGTTTAAGCATTTCCTCTCGATACTTTCGTATGTCTTCAAGAAATAAATCTCCAAATGCAATATTTTCAATCCCTTGTTCCTTTAGCTCTAAATTTACCTTTGTCATAATTTCTTGATATTTTTGATTAGAACAATTTTCCGGAATCCAAATTTTCTTTAATGGTAGACCGATTGAATCTGCTTGTGCCTCCAATAATTCAACCCTAACTCCATGAATGCTCGTACGATTGAATCCTTCAGTAACTGATGCGATTAGTACTACTACTTCAAATTCATCAGAATGCAAAAGATCATGCAATGCCAAAGTTGAATCTTTACCACTAAATGATACTGCTATTTTTTTCTTATTAATTGCGATTACCACCTTTTTTTATAAACTATTCTATTAATTAATAATTTTAAAAGTCTCCTATTTAAAATAGGTTCCATCATCTTCCATAAAAAATTATAGCATTTTTCAATCAATTAAAATTGATTTAAATAACATAAAGCCGATAATATGATTAATCTTCAAAAAATAAAAAATAAATTTTTATAATATGGCTAATAAATAACGAAGAATGATTCACCGAAAAATAAAATTGACATACAACCATAAGGTGTTATAATTTAAATAACACCTTATGGTTGTATAAATTATTTATAGGAGGCAACAAGAATGGACAAGCAAGGTCAAGAAATGTTTTTAAATTTCATTTTACAAAGAGTTCAAGAAGGTAAAGAAGATGAAGCAAGGGAAATTCTTTTAGAAAACTTCAGAAAACAAGATGAAGGTACTTTTTCATTAGAAGAAGTTCAACAATTTGTTCCTAAGATGATTACTTTATTAAAGCCAGATAAACTTGAGGAAGTTAAAGCAGTTGTAATGCAATTCGCTGGAAATTTTGGTAAATAAAAAGAAAAAACTCTGTCTATCAGAGTTTTTTCCTTTATTTCACTATTTATTTTTTAAAACTTCCCACCAAATAGCTCCCTTAGCCTTTTCACCTTCAATCGATACTTCTACTTCTCTAAATGCCTTTCAAAAATAAAAAATGAGTATAGTCTATACAATATTGCGATCAGCGCTAAAACTGATAAATAGATCATCGAATTATCATCAATAAAAAATGATGCGATAAAAACCGCAATTGCTAGTAATGTTAGAAAGTTACCAGAGAAACCATTAATTGGTTGATTGTTTAACAAAAGTGTTTTGGCACCTTTTAAATCTTTTGCATAACAATCTTCATGATAAGGAACAACTTGAAAAAACATCGTAGCAGTAACGAGATCTCCTCTAATCCTTATTTCCTTTAAACACCGATCGCAATGGATAGATTTAGTCAAATAACTCACCCCATACTTTTCAATTCAACTTTAATCATTAATTCTACCTTTTTTAATCGTTTCCTCGTAAACTTTAAATATTTCAACAAATAAAAAATAAGAACCATCAATGCTTCTTTAATATATCCCCTTTTTAATACGATATTTTACTAGAAACCTTTTACACTTTGGATTGTTGGACATTTCCATATTACAGTTGGTACACCTGTTGCAATGACATTTTTCGGATTAACCTTTTGGCTTATTCCGTATTTAACAGGAAAAAAACTTACAAAATCATTCCAAAAATTAGCGTTTATACAGATTTTCACATGGGCTATCGGTATGTTTTTAATGTCGACTACAATGCATATTCTCGGAATTTATGGTGCTCCTAGAAGAACCTCATACACTGATTATATGGGTCATCCTGCAGCAGCTAAGTGGTTTTCTGGTATCTCCAATTATTGTGATCTCAAATAAATTTTTATTTCTTTTTAGAATTTCTTCTAAACAACGAACTCCTGCCATTCCATTTCCAATCATCAATAATTTTCTTTTCATCGCTACTGTCCCCCAAATACAAATTGTGAACCTTTTCACATATTTTGCTAAAAAAAATCAACTTCATCATTCATTTTTTATCCATATTAAATACAAGTTTAGTATAACGGATAAAGTATTTTATTTACTGGAAAATATTTGACAAAATTTTGAACCAAATGATTAGTTCTTTTTACTAAAAAACCTCCAAAGCTAAAATTAGCCTCAGAGGTTATGAACTTATTTTTTCTTTTTTAATTTTTCTTCAGCTTTTTTAATATCTTCAAGTTCTCTATATTTTACAATCTTTTTTATCAAATCAAATGGAAGTGGATCGTTTATCGGGAATTGTACGGAACCCTTAGCGCCTTTATAAACGGATAATTCTTCTTTAAATGCTGCAATTCCACTTGCACCAGGGTAAAATCCAATATGATTTTTAAATGCAGCAAAATGTACTAAATTTTTATTTAGCGCAAATGTAGGCATTTGATAACTAATTCTCTCTACCGCATTTGGTACAACCTCTTTTACACACTTTCTTAAAGCTTGTAATTTTTCCTGAACATCAGGCTGAAATTGTGAAATATATTCATCAATCGTTTCAAATGTTTTTTTAGTATTTTCCATAAATCCTCCTTAACAAATTATCCTGCTTTTTCTGTTTTGTCTCCAGAAAGTGAATTAATTCTTCTAAGTGAAGGGAATAAATACATCCAAAGTCCAGCAACTACTATCGTTCCAAGTCCACCTACAAATGCAGCTGGTACGGCACCAATTAATCCAGCCATTGTTCCAGATTCAAATTCGCCAAGCTGATTTGAAGTTCCAATAAATAGCGAATTTACAGCATTTACTCTGCCTCTCATATCATCCGGTGTCTGTAGCTGAACAAGCGAAGAACGGATTACTACACTGACCACATCTGAAGCTCCAATTATAAATAATGCAATTAATGAGATGACTAAGTTTGTTGAAATTGCAAATAGCATTGTTGCCAATCCAAAAATACCTAACGCTGCAAATAATATCGGACCAAAAGATCTTTTAAGTGGGAAATAAGCTAAAATTAGAGACATGATTAATGCTCCAACTGCTGGTGCAGTACGCATCAAACCTAAGCCCCAAGCTTCTGTATGTAAAATATCTTGCGCATAAATTGGTAAAAGTGCTGTAGCTCCACCAAGTAAAACGGCAAACAAATCAAGTGATATCGTTCCTAAAATGATTGGATGCTTATAGACAAATTCTAACCCCATAAGCATTGTACGTAAAGTGACTGGCTCAGCTTTACGGATAAATTCACTATCTAATTTTATAAAAATTGTTAAGATTGATGAAAGTAATAAAGCAATTGCTGAGTTTGCATATACGTATGCAGGTCCTACTGAAAATAATACTCCACCTAGAGATGGCCCAAGTATTTGCGCTGTTTGACCTGCAGATGTACTCCATGAAATAGCTTGTTGTAAAATAGATTTTGGCACAACTTGAGGTAATAATGCCGAAGAAGCGGGTCCTTCAAATGATCGACAAGCACCGAGTATAAAAGCAGCAATTAATATTTCCTCTCTGCTAAGCCAATTAACAAAATTACCATATAAAAGAAGACCTGCTATTAAAGCTTCTACCATTTGGCATATGAAAACAATTTTCCGACGATCAACTCTGTCAGCAACTTGACCAACTACTAAAGTAAGTAAGACCATTGGAATAAATTGTGCTAAACCTACTAGCCCTAGACTAAACGCGTCATGTGTCAAATCATACATTTGCCATCCAATTGCTACCGATAGCATCTGAAATGATGTTGAAGTAAACATTCGTGAGACCCAAAAATTCGTAAATGAAGTCCCTTTAAAAATAGATTTTTTTGATGCAGACAAATGCAAACTCTCCCCTTTTTAACCTTAACAAATAGCAAATTGAATATTTATACTATTAATGAAATTTAAATACAAATCATTATACTATTTTTACTCTGAATTTGTGGATTAATTCAACTTACATTAAATGATTTTTAATAATTGGAGGACTGTATTATACTCCCACTCTAACCATTTATGAGTAGGATGTTTACTTCTTTTTGCGTTTTACTTTCATGTTCACTCACCCAATTTAAGGCAGCAAATGAATCTTCAAATGGGATTGGAAACTTGTATTCAGGAGCAAGTCGATAATCTACCGAAACAACGATTCTTTTCGTACGGTTAGCAAGCATCCTACAACTTGCATCTGATGTTTCTGAGTCACCTATCACCCATCCGCCACCATGGTAATATACAAATACTGGTAATGGACCTTCACCTTCAGGAGTGTAAATTCTGATTTTAATTGACTCATCTTGTCCGACTTGAATTTGTTTATTTTCAACTTTCGCTAATGGAGCAAGTTCTACTTCAACCGGCGGAGCATTTGCAAACATTTCTCTTACAGCCTCAGGTTCCATTTTGTGAATCGTTGGCATTTGATTAAACATCTCCACATATGCTTTTGCTTTTGGAACTAAATTAGCCAATTTACATCTTCCTTTCAGATTGGATTTTAATTTACTTTCGAGATTCTATATCTCAAAAAGCCTATCTAAAGAATATAATTTTTAGTATAATTAGAATATTCCTAATTTCTAATAGATAATATCCCTAAAAAGGAGATGATAAAGTGGTTTCTGACTATACCATTCAAGAACATATTCGAAAACTTGAAGTCAGTACAAGTCATAAGGAACATATGTACAATATTCTTGCTATCTATATGAATCTTTTTCCCGTTCGAAATGCTTATTTATTTCGATATTCTCCTTTTGGATTTTTAGGTGAAGGCATTATTTTGATTACAAATGATGGATTATCACATATACGAGAGATCAGAGATGATATTCGTTCGCTCCCAATCATCTTTTCAGCAATTTGTGAGCGAAAAGCAAAGTTTTGTTCAGGAATTGAATACTTAAAACAAACGAGTAGTAAATATATCTTCCCTTCTAGTGTAAATTCTCTGATTGCTGTACCAATCTGTTTCGGTTCAGTAGTTGTTGGATATGGCAGATTCCATGAATATAAGTGAACTTACTGTAAAACAATATGTAAAATCCGCAATAAAAAAACTCGGTGCCAACAATCGTTCTCATGCGGTTGGTGAATTAATTCGAAAAGGAATTATATCTTAACGATTGAAAACGCTTTAAAACTCGTAAAAAAACACTAATCCTTTAATGTAAAAGATTAGTGTCATTTTTAATTAATCAAGCGAAATCCAATTATTTTTAATTGCAAAAATCACAGCATTTAATCGATCTGATACCTGTAATTTTTGGATTAAATTCGAAACATGATTTTTAACAGTTTTACTTGAAATAAATAATTCAGCTCCTATTTGAATATTGGAATATCCTTGAGCTAAAAGTTGTAAAATTTCAATTTCTCTTTTCGTTAAAAGATTATTCATAGCTTCATAATCTAGTTCTTTCTTTTTCTTTCCATTCTCAAGCAGTCGCGTATTTTCTTGAATGATTAAATTTGTTAATCGAGAATCTAAGAAGAATTGACTACTTTGAACTTGTCTTACAATATGAAGTAAATATTGTTCATCAATGTCAGTTAAGCAAATTCCATTTACCCCAATTTTCATCAAACTCTCAATTTCATTATAATCTATCTTATTTTTAATGATTACTATATTAATGTTCTGATCAATTAACTTTAAAAGCTGAGATTTTGCTTCCATCTCTTCATTTTTCACATGACAAATAAAAAATGATTCATTTAAATTGCTTGAATTTATTTCATGGAAATCTATTTTTCTAGCATCTAGATTATGATGTAATAAAATAGTACATATTCCAGATACGAAAAGAGTATTTTCAACAAAAATAAATGTTTTATTTTCGTGGTGATTAAACTCATGGTTAGTAAACATTTTTATTCCCAACTTTCAACAGTAACTAGATTCAATCACTGATATTTCATTTCATGCCGTTTCTGATTCATCCTCTTTTATTTTTTGACCCACTAGGTATCATGTACTAATCATTATTCCTTTTTTATTCATTTTTTAAGTGGATCGGCTAAAAAGTACTACAATGGATGGTTTAAATTTTTACAGATTTTTTATAATCAATAGGTGGAAACAATCCACGAATTCAAAACGCCATAAGATTAATCCTAATTAATCCTATAAAATTATAAGGAATTAAATAGTATTTTACATCGTTTCCGGAAGAAATTATATTTCATATATGTTAAGCTATTGTTAAGTAATACTTAACAATGTAAAACACTTAAATATATTAAACTATTGATATGATAAGTTAGTTTTTATAGGAGGTTAATATGAACTTTGAACAACTAGAATATGTTGTAAGTATCGCAAATGAGAAGTCGATTTCAAGGGCAGCGAAAAAATTGCATATTTCTCCTTCTGGCGTCAGTCAAGCCATTAGTCAACTTGAAAGAGAATTAGAAATAAATATATTTAATCGTTCTAGAGGCGGAATTACCTTAACATTTGAGGGAGAGTTAGTATTATCTAGGTCAATTGAAATTTTAAATAATTTAAAAGAATTGAAAGAACAGCTTTCGGATTTTAAAGAATCTAGAGTCAAACATATGAAAATTGCATGTGCTCCTACTTTTACTTATACAATTCACGAAGTGTTAAAAAAATACTCTGAAAATAACAATGGCGCAACGATTGAATTAATTGAGCAAGGTACACCTCAGATTCTTAACAATTTAGCAAAAGAAGACTATGACTTAGCGTTAGTAGTATCTTCAAAAGCCGAATTAGAAAAGGAAAATAATATTAATTTAGAATTTTTAAGTAAAGGAAATGTGTGCATTTTAGTAGGCAAAAATTCTCCTTTATATGAATTAGATTATGTTACAGCTGAAGATTTACTTTATCAAAAAGTTGTCATGTATACATTTTCTAATAAAAATTTTCTACAATTAGCTAAGAAATTTAAAAATGAGGTCGTTCTTAAATCAAATCGTACGATGACACTTATTGAAATTATTAAGGAAAGACGTGTATTTACTTTTGTCCATAATACAACTTTAAGATATTTACCTGAAATATTAAGTGGCGAATTAAAAATCATCCCAATTAAAGAAACCGATTATATTAATCAAGACTTTTGGGTAATATCTCCAATTTCAAAAGAAAATACAAATGACAAAAATGATTTTATAAAGTGTGTAAAAGATCATTTAAATGGTATTTCTTAATAAAAAACGCTAAATGATACAAAACGAATTTGTATAATTAGCGTTTTTTTATTTTTATTTAAGCATTAGGAAATATCTTTTTTAACGATTCCTTCATATCAGGATTCGATTTAATTGTTGGACGTATAGACCTGGCCATTTCTTCAGCTTCTTCAATTGTTTCAGCTTTGTTTAGTGCAATTAATGCTCCTATTGCCACTGTACCTGCACGAGTATTACCACCACCACAATGGAAATACACTTTTTGATCATTTTGATAAGCTTCTACTACATGATCAATCGCTCTTTTAAGGGTTTCTGCTTGTTCTTCTTTATCATCAACAATCGGACTATGTACACGGTTAATTTTGGGGTCAACCTCATAATTTTTTACTCTTAGATCAAAAACAATATCTACATTTTCGTTTTCCATCATCTCTTTAACGTCATCTGCCCCACCGAAAAAGACACGATCTTTTATTAATTCTTGATAATTCTTGTTGCTCATTTTTTTGCCTCCAAAAACGATTTTTTAATATTTATTTTTATCGAATGATTTCACTTAATCTTTCTTTTATATTCCCCTCAAATAATCCACCATGATAACAGATCACTTTTTCAATATCAAATGACAATAAAGCCTCAAGAGATTTTATCGATTGTTCAATATCATATGTAAATTGTGGGTTTGAAGGGTTTAATTGCCCGTTTTCAATCATTAGTGCATCTCCTGCAACTAATGTTTTCGACTCCTTATGATAAAAGCTTATATGTCCTGGTGTATGTCCAGCAGTGTCAATTACAGTAATACCACCACAAATTTCCAAATCATTTCCGGGGGTAACAATATGGTTAACTGTACCTTTTGGCGGGTTTACTAATCTGTTTTTAAATGCTTTTCGAAATTCATCTGTTGTATCCGCTGGTAAGGATGCTACAGCTTTTGCAATTTTTTCAGGTGTAATTTTAATCAGTAACTTTTCACCTTGAATATATGGTTTTTCTATTTCACTCGCATAGACTTCAATTTTGTTAGTAAATTCTTCTACGATCACAGAAAGACTTCCAATATGATCAATATCTTGATGAGTAATCAGTATTTTATTTAGTTTTTCAAATGGTACTCCAACAGTTTCAAAGCAATTTTGAAACTCGTTAAATTGTCCTGGGTATCCTGTATCAATTAATACCACATCTTCTTCATCCAAAATTAGTGTTGGATGAATTGTATTTTTCATACCATTTGAATTCATCGTAATGCTTAACATTTGGATCTTACTTTTACCAAGCATAAAATCACTCCTGAACTATATTGTATAATCATTTCCAAGTACTATCGTACCGATTATAGCTCATCCAGTCAACACTAAAATATATTATTTTAACACAAATATTTTTGTTTGTCAACAGTTCGGTTGTTTTATTAAAATGTAATTTTTAACATTTTCTAAACAAAAAACTAGATATACTAATCTTAAAGTATATCTAGTCATTTAGTTGTATTAAGGACTTGTTACCTCAATATTCAAAGTATAGGTAATTTAGTGAAGTTGATTTCCACTATAATCCCCTAACTTTTAAAGCGGGATATTTCCATGTTTCTTCTTAGGTCGTGTTTCACTTTTTGTACTTAACATTTCTAACGATTGTTTTAAGACTTTACGAGTTTCTCTTGGATCAATCACATCATCGACCATGCCGTGAGAAGCAGCAACATATGGGTTTGCAAACATTTCTCTATATTCTGAAATTTTTTCAGCGCGAGTTGCAATAGGATCGATACTTTGGTTAATTTCTTTTGCAAAGATAATATTTGCTGCTCCTTCTGGTCCCATTACGGCGATTTCTGCATTTGGCCAAGCGTATACTACATCTGCACCAATTGCTTTAGAATTCATTGCTACATAAGCCCCGCCATATGCTTTTCTTAAAATTACTGTAATTTTTGGTACTGTAGCTTCTGAATAGGCATATAAAATTTTAGCTCCGTGACGAATAATTCCACCATGCTCCTGGTTTACACCTGGGAAGAATCCTGTTACATCTTCAAATGTAATTAAAGGAATATTAAACGAATCACAGAAACGGATAAATCTTGAAAGTTTATCAGATGAATTAATGTCAAGACCGCCTGCCATTACTTTTGGCTGATTTGCTATGATTCCAACACTATGTCCATCAATTCGACCAAATCCAATAACAATGTTCTTCGCAAAATTTGGTTGTACTTCCATGAAGTCTCCATTATCAAGAATTTGCTCAATTACTTTTCTTACATCGTAAACTTTCGTAGATTCGATTGGAACTAAGTCAATTAGATCTTCTCTCCAATCATCTTTTTCGAAGAATGGAACTCCTTCTGGTTTTTCATTATTATTTTGAGGTAAAAAGCTGATTAATCTGCGTACCTGTTCTAATATTTCTGGTTCTGATTCTTCAGTGAAATGAGCTACTCCGCTAATCGAAGAATGAACTTTTGCCCCACCAAGATTTTCTGTTGTAATTTTTTCGCCAGTAATTGTTTCAATTACTTTTGGACCTGTAATAAACATTTGGCTTGTCTTTTCAACCATAAAAACAAAATCAGTAATTGCTGGTGAATAGACTGCTCCACCTGCACATGGTCCCATTATGACAGATATTTGCGGTATAACGCCAGAATAGATTGAATTCCGATAAAATACATGACCGTAACCGTCTAATGAAACTACTCCTTCTTGTATTCTAGCACCACCAGAATCGTTTAAACCGATAAACGGAGCACCTACTTTTGCAGCTAAATCCATAGCTTTTGCAATTTTTATAGCGTGCATTTCACCTAATGCTCCACCAAATACTGTAAAATCTTGTGCAAAAACATAGATTAAACGTCCATGGACTTTACCATAACCTGTGACAACACCTTCACCTGGGCTATCCATTTTATCCATTCCAAAATTCGTAGCGCGATGTTTAATAAATGGATTTAATTCGACAAAAGTATCTTCATCTAATAAAAGATTAATTCGTTCTCTAGCAGTTAATTTCCCTCTATTATGCTGTGAATCTATTCGTTCGTCTCCACCGCCTAGTTCAATGACTCTCTTTCGATCCATTAATTCATTTATTTTCTCATACGCTGTCGTCATAACTTTATTCAACTTCCTTTCTTAGTAACACTAGATGATGGTTGGCATAGCTCAAACAATACTTTATTCGTTGAATTTGGATGAAGGAAAGCAACTAGGCTATCGTGTGCACCCTTTTTTGGAACTTCATTTATTAGTTTAATTCCGTGTTCTTTCATAATTTCAAGCTGTTTCTCACAGTTTTCTGTTTCTAATGCAATATGGTGAATTCCTTCGCCTTTTTTCTCAATAAACTTTGCAATTGGGCTTTCTGGACTAGTTGCTTCTAAAAGCTCAATTTTCACTTCACCGATTTCGATAAATGCTACTCGTACTTTTTCACTTTCAACTGTTTCAATTCCTTTAAGTTTTAAGCCAAGTACATTCGTATACAATTGAATAGAAGTTTCTAAATCTCTTACTGCAATTCCAATATGATTAATTTTTTTAGGACTAGTCTCATGCATTACAATGTCTCCTTCCTATTGCCTTCAAAAATGGATAATAAATAGTTTGCAGCTGAAGTTGCTGTTAATTCTCCATTTACTATTGAGCTTTCAATCGTTTTTAAATTTAGTTTCACACTTTCATGATTCATAAAACTTAGTTTCAACTGTTCAAAAACCATGTTGTACATCCAATCAATCATTTGTTTTTGACGGCGCAAAGAAAAATAGCCAGACTCAGTTGTTAGATCTTTGAAAGCATTAATTTCATTCCATATTTCTTCAATACCTTCACCAAGTAACGCGGAAGCTGTATATGCTTTACTAGACCAACCAGGAGTTGAAGGTTGTAATAGGTGAAGTATTCGATTAAATTCAGCCTTAGCCGCGTTGGCCTTTAATTTGTTTTGTCCATCGGCTTTATTGATGACTATTGAATCTGCAAGTTCCATGATGCCTTTTTTAATTCCTTGTAGCTCGTCTCCTGCTCCAGTTAACATGACTAAAAGAAAAAAATCTACCATTGAACGAACCTGTACTTCACTTTGTCCAACACCGACAGTTTCGATTAAAATCACGTCATAGCCTGCTGCTTCGCATACTAGCATTGATTCTCTTGTTTTACGTGCAATCCCACCAAGAGAACCACCTGATGCAGAAGGTCTAATAAATGCATTAGGATTCTTTGATAGTGAATCCATTCTTGTTTTGTCTCCTAAAATACTACCTTTTGTAATTGTGCTACTTGGGTCGATTGTTAAAACGGCTACTTTATGTCCTTGCTCACACAAATATGTTCCAAAGCTTTCTATTAAACTACTTTTACCGGCACCTGGAACCCCAGTTATTCCAATCCGAATCGAACGACCTGAATGAGGAAGTAACCTTGTCAACACATTTTGTGCAGAATTCATATGTGCTGACGAATTACTTTCTATAAGGGTAATTGTTTGGGCTAAAATAGTTCGATTGCCTTCAAGTACTCCATTTACATAGTCGTCTTCTGAAAGCTTTTTCTTTTTTTTGTTTTCGTAATCCATTTAAATCGAATCCTCAAGTCGGCGATTAATTTCTTCAATAACCTTTTGTGCCGCAACTGGGATAACAGTACCTGGTCCGAAGATTGCTGCCGCTCCGTTCTTCAATAAAAATTCATAGTCCCCTGCTGGTATTACCCCTCCAGCTACAAGAACAATGTCCTGTCGACCTAGTTTTTTTAACTCTTCCATTAATTGTGGAAGTAGCGTTTTATGACCACCTGCTAAAGAGCTCATCCCGATCACATGAACATCATTTTCAACTGCTTGAAGTGCCGTTTCCGCTGGTGTTTGGAATAAAGGACCGATATCTACATCAAAGCCTAAATCAGCAAATGCTGTTGCGATTACTTTCGCTCCACGGTCATGACCGTCTTGTCCAAGTTTAGCAATCATAATACGTGGACGACGACCTTCTTTCTCTTCAAAATCATCAGCCATTTTACGTACAATCTCTATTTCATCTTTTTCACCGTATTCCGCACTATAAACACCCATAATTGAACGAATAACGGCTTTATGTCTGCCTACTACTTTTTCATAAGCATCCGAAATTTCACCTAATGTTGCACGGGCTCTAGCAGCTTCGATTGCAAGCGCTAACAAATTACCTTTCCCAGACTCCGCTGCCTCAGTAATTGCGGCTAATGCTGCCTGAACTTTTGCTTCATCTCTAGATGATCGAAGCTCTTGTAATCGCAAAATTTGCGCTTCACGAACTGCAGTATTGTCGACTTCTAAAACATCTAATGGATCTTCTTTTTCAAGACGGTATTTATTAACGCCAATAATTGTTTCTTTACCTGAATCGATATGAGCTTGACGTCTTGCTGCGGCTTCTTCGATTCTCATCTTTGGTAAACCAGTTTCAATCGCTTTTGCCATACCACCTAATGATTCAACCTCTTGAATATGTGCCCAAGCTTTTTGAACTAATTCATTTGTTAGCGATTCAACGTAATATGAGCCTCCCCAAGGGTCCACTACATTACAAATTCCAGTTTCTTCTTGTAAATAAAGCTGCGTATTACGGGCAATACGAGCAGAAAAATCAGTTGGTAATGCAATTGCTTCATCTAAAGCATTCGTATGAAGTGATTGAGTATGTCCTAACACAGCAGCCATCGCTTCAATACATGTACGAGTCACATTATTAAATGGATCTTGTTCAGTTAAACTCCAACCAGATGTTTGAGAATGCGTTCTTAGCGCCATCGATTTTTCTTTCTTTGGATCAAATGATTTGATCAATTTAGCCCAAAGCATGCGCCCTGCTCTCATTTTTGCAATTTCCATGAAATAGTTCATTCCGATTCCCCAGAAAAATGATAAACGAGGAGCAAACGAATCAATATCGATACCCGCTTTTAAACCTGTTCGAACATATTCCAATCCATTTGCCAAAGTATAGCCTAATTCGATATCTGCAGTTGCCCCTGCTTCTTGCATATGGTAACCAGATATACTGATGCTGTTGAATTTTGGCATATGTTGTGAAGTATAAGAAAAAATATCAGCGATAATACGCATTGATGCTTCTGGTGGGTAAATATAAGTATTTCTCACCATATATTCTTTCAAAATATCGTTTTGAATCGTTCCTGTAAGCTGTGATTGGTGTACCCCTTGTTCCTCAGCAGCAACAATATAAAATGCTAAAACAGGAAGTACTGCCCCATTCATTGTCATTGAAACTGACATTTTATCTAAAGGAATTCCATCAAATAAAATTTTCATATCAAGAATTGAATCAATTGCAACCCCTGCTTTTCCAACATCCCCTTCAACACGAGGATGATCCGAATCATATCCACGGTGAGTAGCCAAATCAAACGCAATCGATAAACCTTTTTGACCAGCAGCTAAATTTCTTCGATAAAATGCATTACTTTCTTCTGCAGTTGAAAAGCCGGCGTATTGACGAATTGTCCAAGGCTTGTTTATATACATTGCAGGGTACGGTCCACGTAAAAACGGAGCGATTCCGGAAACGTAACCTAGGTGTTCCATTTGATTAAGATCATTCGAATCATATAACGGTTTTACATCTATTTGTTCTAAAGTTTTCCAATCATCATGGTTAACTTGCATCTGTTTAGGAGGTGCTGTATTTGGTGCTGAAAATGTTGTATTAAATGGCATCTTTGTAAAGTCTGTTAGTTTGTTCATTTCAAAATCCCTCCATCCTTTTGAAGATTTTCTAACTTCTCGAAATTATTTACATTGATATGAATGAAATCATCAATTCCAACTTCTTTATATAAATTCATATCATCTATTGACGGCTTTCCTGCTAAAAGTACTTTTGCATTCGGATTAATTGTTTTAATCTGATTTGTTAAAGAAGGTACAACTTCTGAATATTGATCATCTGTTGAACAAATGACAGCAATTGACGATTCTGATTTTTTAAATGAATTGATTATTTCATCAATTGATGAAAAGCCTTTATTTTGAAGCACCTTAAATCCTCCGACTTCAAAGAAATCAGTAACAAAGTCCGTACGAGGTTTATATGCTGCAACTTGTCCAAAATTTGCTACAAATACTGTTGGAAATTCACCTGTACTATTTTTATAGCTTTGAGAATTTTGGCGTAATGATTCATAGGGTTGTGCACCACGATGTATGTTTAATGGATTAACTCTAGGAAGTTCTGATTCTACTAGATTCATTGCATTTAAAATGTTCGATATTGTTACACCATCATTTGCTGCATCAATAATATCTTCAATTGAACAACCACTTTGTAATACGAAATGTTCGGAACTGCTCTCGATGTTTTCTTTAATCCCCTGAACTTCCTTACGATCCAATTCTTTTTTCTCTAACCCTGTTTCATTCAGATTTGGATAAATATTAGTCCCAATAAATTTATCTTTTCTATTTTTTATGTTGCTCGATTTTTCTTCTGCAACCTGTCTAACTAATGCTTGAGGGAAGCCTTCTTGTATTGCCTTAACCATTCCACCTTTTTCTTCAATCTTTTGGAATAGTTCCCATGCCTTTTCAGCCAAAGAGTAAGTAAGTGATTCAATATACCAAGAACCACCAGCTGGATCAGCGACTTTTGATAAATTTGATTCTTTTTCAAGAATTAAATGTGTATTTCTCGCAATACGTCTAGAAAACTCATCAGATGATTTAATGGATTCATCAAATGGTGACACATGAAGTGAGTCAGATCCACCAATTACGCCTGCAAAAGCTTCAACAGTTCCTCTAAGTATATTTACATATGGATCATAAATCGTTTTCGTCCAAGAAGATGTACGAGAATGAATATGCATTTTTTGTGAAGCCTCATTACAACCTAATTCTTTCAACATTCTTGCCCAAATCATTCTAGCTGCTCTTAATTTTGCGATTTCCATAAAGAAGTTCGATCCGACAGAAAACGAGAAAAGTATTTTCGTCGCTGCATCATCCAGAGGAATTTGTTGGTTATCCATTTCGCGTAGATACTCTAAACCAGTTGAAATAGCAAATGCTAATTCTTGCACTGCATTTCCTCCAGCATCGTGATAAGGATGTGACTGCACTAATATATTTCTTAAATTTGCTGTATGTCTAGCCGACCATTTTGTGATCTCAGCCATCATTTTGTAAGCATTTTCAAGAGAATACGGAAGTGTCCCTTCTTTCACTAAATTACTGATTGGATCCATTCCAATAAAGCCATTTATTTTATTAAAATCGTAATTTTGTTGTTGCAAATATGCGATAAATGAACCAAAAAATGCTTGCCCGCCGTTAACTGTTTCAATAGATAAAGGAACTTCCTCTAAATTTATATTTTGAAAGGCTATTCTAAAATCATTAATAGATGTTAAGATTAACCCTTTATTTGAATTATTATTTTTAAGATTTGTTTCAAAAGATTCGTTAAGTTGAATCTTTAGCATCGTTTGCCCTTTGTCTAAATCATGTTTAGCAACACGGTTGAACTCTACTGGTGAAGAACAATCTAATTCCTGACTAATTTCCCATGTTTTTTCTAAATAGCCTTGTTCACTTGTTCCTCTAACGAAAGGAAATTCACCTGGTTGTGCGTTTAAATAAGGATAGTTAGCAATATCCTCTTCCCCATACATCGGCTTCAAAATTATCTCTTCATACGTTTTTGTTACAAGCTTTTCCTCAATAGTGGCTCCTTTTAAGGATTTTTCAACAACATCTCTCCACTCTTGTACAGTAGGCTTTGGAAATTCAGCAAATAAATTCTCTTCCAAGTTATGGTTCGAAGTTTTCGTATTTTCTGACATGAATAAAGCCACTCCTTTCTTTAACTCTTAATTTAATAAGATGTAAAAATAAATTAGATCATCGACTTTATCTATGTAATAAAGTCGATTTTTCTTTTCATTAAGAATATAAATGCAAAGAATAATTAAAATTTCGACAAACACTTTCAAAAATCCTCTAAAATTATGAAAATTAAGTATTTTTTAAATGCTCTTATTTATAAATATATTTCGACATTAGTTTCATAAAATTAAATGGTCATAATAAACCAAAAAAGGCTGCCTAATTAGACAACCTTTTTGGACCTTTTGTAACTAACACATGCACATTAGTTACAAAAGAATGAGGCATAATGGTGGTGAAATCGTCCCTTTTTTATATTTATTAAATTATATCAATCGAATATGTACTTGTAATTTGAGGGAATATCACATATTTTCAAATAAAATCAAACGATCTATATGCAACTAAATGCCATTTAGCTCAATCGAG
>NZ_NUYF01000016.1:0-13831 GCF_002566505.1 Bacillus sp. AFS077874 | reverse complement strand
GCTGGACCTGTTGCTCCTGCAGATCCCGTTGCACCACTTTTCCCTCTTTTTCCTCTTTCTCCTTCTTCTCCTTCTTTACCTCTTTGTCCTCTTGGCCCTGTTGGTCCCGTTGGTCCTGTTGGTCCTGTTGGTCCTGTAGGCACTATATATCTAGACATTAAAAAATGCACTCCTATTTGTATTAATTAAGATACATACTAATATATGAAAAATATTAGTATCAGATTGTGTTTGTCCCCAAACTTAATCGGTGTAATTTAATTTGTCGATGTTCAGAGAAAAGGTTATGGTTTTTCAATAAAACAAGTCCATTTTTTATTAAACTAAACTGCCATTTACTTCAATAAAAAACGAGCTGCAAGCAACTCGTGATCTTCAACTATCGCATTATTTAGTTGCATAAGGTTGCCCCTTATATTTTTATTTACAAAAAAGGGAAGTAGTCTTCTTGATAACTTAATTTTGTTTGGTCGTAAGATGGAATTTCTAGAATTTCTACATTCGTAACAACCTTATTAAAAAATTCTTTCATAAAGATTTTTACACAGTTTTTAATTTCAAGCACACCCAAACTCTCTAACGTTTTTGTCCACATATCAATATAAATCGGTTTATGATTTTTTTTATTTGTCGGGGCAAAATGCATAACCTGATGCAAAATATCTTCATTATCTCTTGGATATATAAAACTATAATAAATATCAGAGTTACTATTTAAAAAGGTTTCAATTTCAGTGTAATACTCCTCTTCCTCTTTTTTATCAAGTACATATTCCAAAAGATGTTCAAGGGATGATTTTGTAGTAATTTCAAAATATCCCAACGATTCCGTTGCATTTTCGTCTGAATAAATTGTAACTTCATCGTTACAACTTTTTTCACAAAAATTGTAATGTCCATACCAAAAATTCATATGCCGAATATTTACATAAACTGTATTTATTCTACTCACCTTCTTTACTTTTCCTGGTGTTTTCATTTTTATTTTATATTCTCTTCTATCCTACTTTTTTTATAAAATTATACCATTTATTTTTATTTTATTATTGTACTATCCTGCCATTTAGTAGAACAAGCACTCTACATTTAATTTAATTTATAACAACATTAAACCATTAAAATTCATTAATTTTTTAATGATAAACGATAAAATATAATTGAATAAATTTAAAATTTTCATTATTATGATAATAACAAAACAAAAAGGGAGTTCTCAGATGAACACTAAAAATGATTCTTTCATCAAGGGATATTTAAAAGTAACTAAACTGCTTTATCGCCTTACTAAATATGCTACTTTTTTCTGCTACATTGGAACCGCGTTAGTTGCATTTTTTGTTGCTTCAGTTTTTTTCAGTGATTTGAGTGAAAAGACAATTTTGGCTTACACTCAGCTAGGGATTCATAAAAGCAATTATTCTGCATTTAATTACAAACTAATTATTTTCTCTATCTCTATTCAAGGTGTTTTTATTGGAGTAACCATCTCATTACTTTTAAGAAATCTTAATCAAATTCTAAAAAATGTTATGGAACAAAAACCATTTATTTACAATAATGCTATTAGTATAAGAATAATGGGATGGCTTTTAGTAGTTCAAGCATTGATTGGATACATATATGATTTTATCGAAGATTTAATTTTTCTAAAGCATCGAATTAGTTTTGAATTATTTTATTCAGAAGTTCCTGTATTATTATTTGGAGTATGCCTTTTAATTCTATCAGGGGTTTTTCGATATGGATGCTATTTGCAAGAAGAATACGATTCAATATTATAAGCGAGGTTATATATGAGTATTATTTTGCGATTAGACCGTGTACTAGCCGACCGTAAGATGCAACTTAATGAGTTAGCTGAAGCGATTGATATAAGTATTGTAAATCTATCAAATATAAAAACAGGTAAAATTAAAGCAATTCGTTTTTCTACATTAGAAGCAATTTGCAAAGTTTTGGAATGTCAACCTGGTGATATTATGGAATATGTAGAGTAATTAATAGACATAGGAATAACTCCTATGTCTATTTGCATTCTATTACGAAAAAGCTGATTTCTTAAGCTACTATCCTGCCATTTAGTTGCATAAGGTTCACTTACCGAAAAAGAGTTTAATACTTTCAAATGCATTAAGAAAACAATGAAACCTGCATGCTTCTTTGATACTTCTGCTACCACCCCGACTACATTAATCATAAGACCATAAAAAAATTGGACAACTAGTAATTTAACTAGTTGTCCTTATAATAAGAACACATGCGTTAGTTATAATGAACTAATGAAATGCCCCCAAATTGTTGACTCAACTAAAACCTTTATAGTGAATTTCAATTGGCTTCCATGAATTCACTATTGATCCAAAGTTTAGGCAGGATATCCTCCGGTTGGTGGTGGCCAAGCACTAAATAATCTGCGTATTAGTACGATTTCACCTAAATGATAGGAGTTGTGAGATGCAATATTGCGTAGTACACCACCTGGGGATTCGCCTGGCCATTTCTCTAATGATTTGTCCAATTGAACAGTTTGGGCAATCGTACATGCCTGTTCTATCCCTTGAAGAAAATGCTGAATAATCTGTTTCCACTCTTCCTCATTACTAGGTCCTTCTTCAACAGGCCAGCTTTCTTTCACATCAGAAGGTAATTTAGGCCTCTCTCCTTGTGCGAATAATAAGAGGAATTCTTGCCAGTATGTCATGTGTTTGACTAATTGATAAATAGTATAAGGTAGCTCCTCTATTCTTTTTCCAGCAAGATCCATGTCTATATCCAACAAAGCATTCTTGATAGGAAGATGACCACGTTCTCCTCTTAATGATTTTACTAATGTGTCACTAAATGCTTTATTTGACTGCTCCATATTACCGACTCCCAACATTTTTATTTCTATTTTACTAAATTTGTTGTTCTATCCCTTTCTATTATCTAAATATTTAATAGAAAAAATCACTGTTAACATTAATCAAATCGAATTTTTCATCTGAACCATATGATGATAAAGACCCAATTTTTTACTAATTACAGTACTTTTTCATATCTTTTTTTAATTATATTGTTTAGAGTAAACTCTAAGTCAATAGATTATGGGAGGATTGCTTTTTAATAGTAGAAAACGTAAGAACCCAAACAAAAATTCTACAAATAATTAAAAAGATATGAATTGAAAATGAATACTAAGATTAATAAATCTTTTATTCAACAAACGCATGCGTTAGTTATTAAGAAGAGCTGCCAATAGCTGCTTTTTTTATATTAGTATTTTGAAGGATAGTTAATTAAGGCATGGTATAATTAATTTTTTATTCACTAAGCGATTAAAGACAATAAAATAGATTTTTATTTAAGGTCTTACAGAAAAATATAAAAAAAGGGGTTGAAGTAATGGAGAAAATTTGTGGACCATGTGCTAGTAACATAGGAATGTCAAAAGAAGAACGTATGAAACTAGCTGACTCACGTATTAACAAATAGATATACCTCTGTCCAAATTGCAAAAATGAGCACAGTTATGTAAGTGCAGTAAAATAGCTGTTCAAGTAAATAATACTTCGAAACAAGTAATTGAAAAGAAAAAATCTACAAAGAAAAAGAAAGTGGAATCAGAACAATTTACATTATTTTAGATTTATTAATTGAGCTTTAAAAAAGTGTTTTATTTTTCAACTAACGCATGCGTTAGTGCAATAAGGTTCAATACTTTTTGCAATCTTTTTCAATTCCTCCGCACGGGAAACTATAAAATTTCTCATATACTTCTCTAAAAACAATTTATCTGCCAATATCCCAAATAGTCCTAATGGTGATTTATATTGAAATTCATCTATCTTCATAGTTCCTCCAGGTCCTCTATAAACTGATGGGTATGAGTAAATGAATGGAACGCCCCTTTGATCATAACATCTACAAACTTCTTGGATTTTTCCATTAAAATCACTTTAGCGGTTAATTTTTGTTTTATACCAAAATGAATTGCCTCCCAGGTAACAAAATCCCCTTTTCTAATAATCCCTCTGTCACACCACCAACAGCTTTTTCTTTTGTTCTATATGTAGTTTGCGTGTGAACACTAACAATTCTTGCAAGATTGAAATATATATCAATAGGTGCTTTTATAAAATGTTCATGTTTAATAATTGGCATTAATTTTCTCTTAATAATAGATTTATAAAATATATTAGATTGTTCCTTTAATTATCCTATTAAATAAGAAAATAGGAACTGTCACTCAGTTCCTAATCTGTTATTCAACTAAAGCATTGCGTTAGCCACCCATGAATCAGTGATTCACAACAGTGAATGGAAGATTATATCGCTCTCACGGTAGTTGAATAGCGATCAAACGTACCAGGCATCTTCTGTGAATTCATTCCATTCCACTTTAAAACTTTTCGCCTTTTAATACAACAATTTCGTTGTTGTTCTAACACCTAATAAGAGACAGAAGCAAAAGAACTAACAGTAAGACTAAAAGAAACCATACTTTGTTATGATTTTGCTTTATACTTCCTCTTTTTCAATTTTAAGACAAGCAGAAGTAGCGGCGGTTGTATACCAAATAAAAAAAACGCAACATTGCCCATCGTATCCCCAAGTTTAAATAGGTCATTCGTATTTTTCGGGGTCATGGAAATGATATAAATAACCGGAAGCAAGCCAAACATAAATGGATGAATGTTTTTTTTAAAGAGTTGGGCAAGCCCCAAAGAAGCAGCATAATGACTAACGTTAAAGCAAGTAAACATTTGCATAATCCATATTACAAGCAACAAAGACTCAAACCGTTCAAATAGCAAACCAGGCATTTCAAAACTTCGCACGAGATCAATCGTTGGCCAAGTTTTGGTTACTACATCATCGACGGATAGTCCACCGATGACCATTACGATAGTTATCAAGTAAAAGATCAGTGGGATGAAAATTCCAACTAAAACAGCTTTTACTGCTTGGTTAGGCTGTTTCATAAACGCCATTATAATCAACATGCTTTCAAAACCTATATATGAGAGAGCCGTTGTTTTGATTCCTTTTAGTACGGGCATGATCCCCAACCCCAGTACCGGGCGCAGATTATCCACTTCAAATATTTTAAAACTCATAAAAGCAACCACCAAAAAAACGCCGACCGTAATGGGGAGAATAATTTCAAACAGACGGGCAATCGGATTTATGCCGCCAATAATTAAATAGAGACCTATCCACATAAATGGCATCGCGATGGCCCAAGTTGGGGTACCTTTCAACAAAAATAAACTTGTTACTTCTACTAATGCACAGATATGAAATCCACCCATCATTAAAAAATAACATACAAGGATTAGACTTAGTAACTTACCCATCCATTTCCCTACAATTTCTTGGCTGTATTGATAAAAGGTTTTTCCTGGAAACCGTTGTCCTAATTTGACCATAATAACTCCTGCCACCATCGCAATCAGCCCGCCTAAAATTACAGTTAACCAGGTATCTGGTGTTTTCACTTTCTCTGTAGCTGCTCGTGGCAAGGTCAGAATTCCCGTTCCAAGTATATAATTGATAATGATAACAACTACTTGAATTGTTGTAATACGGTCTTTGGGGCTAGTAATCATCGCAGGTCACTTCCTTATTCACAATTCAGGATTACTACTTTCTGAAGGCTCATTACTTCTCATTTTTCCACATTTCTTCTAATAAACGGTACAATTTTACATTTCCAAAAAAGAATAAAAATTATACATATTGTATTCATGTGAAGTTTACATAATAGCAAGCCTTCCAAGAGCATTACTTATGTTATTTCCCGTCTTTTTTTGTATAAAAACTTGTATAAAATTAAAAGATTTTAATGCTATTATCAAGATTTACTTACTATTCAGTTGTAAAATCAGTGTTCATTCCGAAATTAGTTCGTTTTTAAAATCGGTTGTAAAATCCATTTCGAGTAATTTCCGTTTTTAATAAAAACGTTGATATAACAACGTTTTCCCGACTTAACATACACCTTTTCATCAGTTATATCACCTGCAAAAGCGTCTAAAACCTTTACAGTATCGTACGTTTCGACTGCTCTTTGCTGGCGATTAAAATCTTTAACTGCATTAACAAAGTAAGTAATAATCGTATTTTCATTATCTTCTTTATCTACTGCGATTTTTTTCTGCTCATCACTATAATATTTGCAATGTATCGAAGAACAGCTGCAAGAAAAGGTAGGAAAAGAGCAGGAATAGTAGTAGCCCATGCCATGTTAAGAATCGCCTATTATCTTCTGACTAGGAAAGAAATGTACAGAGATTTAGGAGAAGATTATTATGACAAACAAAAAGAAGTATCACTAGTCCGTCATTCGGTTAGAAGACTAGAAAAATTAGGGTACTCTGTATCGATCGAAGAAGTCTCTTAATCCATCAATTAACTAACTTTTTACTTTAAAGGACGCTTTTTAAAAATAATATAAAGACGTCTTATTTAGTTATGCCTTTTTTCACATTATACCGTGAGGTTTTTTCATGGTAGTTGCATAAGGTTCACTTACCAAAAAAGAATTTTAAACTTTCTAATCTATTAAGAAAACCACCTAAAAAAGGTGGCTTTAAATATACTTCCGATGAATATTCTTCCCATCATAACTAAACAAAACAGAATTATTCTCAATATTCGTCTCCAAATGAACCCCTCTACCCCACAACTGATGAATATAAGGCATTACCTTCTCAACATACTTCACATCAAGTTCCATATGTTCATAGGAATGCTTCAAATAAAGCTCTCCATTTTTTAAGTAATCGCCCTCTTGAACAACGATATATGGGAAGCCTCCATTTACTCGACTAACTACAAGTTGATCTCTTACATTTTCCCATGCTTTATCTGTAACTTTATATTCCTTACCTTGGCGCTGGAATAAGTACATATCTTCACGCATGACAAGGTCTTTCGTTAAATAGTTTCGTATAAATGAACTATCAGATTCTAACTCTCGTACTTCAAACATTTTTTCTCTTCCGCTGCCAGGTTTAACACCTAACTCACGCATTCCTTTTGTTGGATTATTATATCGCTCTTCTATATCTTCAAAAATTCTTAGTCCTAAGTAGTATGGATTAATACTTGTTTTAGAAGGTTGAACTACTCCTGCGTTTAGTTTCGCGTATTCGATTGCTTCATTTGAGTCGAGATTTAGTTCGCGCATGATGCGGATGTGCCAGTAACTTGCCCAGCCTTGTTTCTCTTAAAGATTTTCTTTTTGACTAAGAATCTTCTATTCCTTATTAAACATAATGATCGGTTAGTGTAATAGCAAAGTTGCAGTCTCCTTTTTTTCGTCGTACACTGTTTTACAGTTTCTTGATATGAATGTTTGATGCTCATGATGCCCGTTGCCATTAACAAAGCCAAGTAGTCCAGAAATGAAGAGGAACTGATTAAGCTTCTGCCTTTTTCACCATAAAACAAACGAGGAGACAAGGTTCGTTCGTACGATTAATGCACCAATGCTCTTCACCGGCAGGGATAAAGGTTGCATCTCCCGCTTTTTCCACACTGTGAACACCGTTGGAATAGGTATCAATTTCTCCACTAAAAATATAAGAATACTCGTCTTCTTCGTGGCAACTCATACCAACAGCTGGTACACGTTCACCAGGAGTTAGAGAAATCATACTCATGCTCACTTCTTTAAAATCACCTTGTCGCGTGAAGAGTTTTTTCATTTCATAGATTGGCATGCCGATTGGTTCAACTTGATTCGAATTGATTTTTTCCATTTGATTACCCCTATTCTTTTTTTAGTTTTGGATCTAGAAAATCGCGTAGACCATCGCCTACGAAGTTCGCACCAACCGATACAGAAAAAATGGCTAAGCCTGGGAAAGTCGACACCCACCAATTTTGAATCACTTTCGCTCCGCCAGATACCATCGAACCCCACTCAGGTGTCGGAGGTTGAGTCCCAAGACCAAGAAAACTGAGCCCTGAGAACATCAAAATCGCGTTACCAAGGTCCAGTGTTGCCATCACAAGCAATGGTCCGAAACAATTCGGTAAAATTTCCAAAAAGAGGACACGAATGTGAGAGGCACCCATGACACGAGAAGCTGTCACATACTCACTTTCTTTTAATGAAATCACCATGGAACGCATGAGTCTTGCATAATTTGGCCACCAAATAATCGCCATTGCAAGCACGGAGTTTAAAATACTTGGTCCAAGTGCTGCCGCGATGACCATCGCCAAAATAAGGGGTGGAAACGCCATGATCAGCTCAGAAAAACGCATCATGACTTCATCTACATACCCGCCTTTATAACCTGCGATTCCCCCGTATAAAATACCGAAAGCGAACGCACAAACCACTGTAATGACCCCAGCCGTTAACGAAATACGAGAACCAACGATGACACGCGAGAAAACATCTCGACCAAGCTCATCCGTTCCAAAAAAGTGTGAAGCGCTAGGGGACTCGTACCGGATGCTTAAATTCTGCGTCGTGACACTATGTGTTGCGATGAATGGTGCAAACAAGGCAACGAGAAACCAAACAAGACAAATGACTAAACCAAGTTTAAAAAGAAATCCTTTTTGACGAAGAAACGATACAATTGTTCGCATTATCGGTGCCTCACTCTCGGATCAATGACACCGTATAAGATATCAATGACTAGATTAATCACAACATAAATCAATGCAATTAATAACGAAACACCACAAATCGCCGGGAAGTCGAGTGAAACAGCAGACAAATAAGCATATTGACCAATCCCTGGCCACGCAAAAATATTTTCAACAAGCACCATTCCACCAAGTAGATTACAAAATCCCATTCCAGCGACTGTAATGACCGGAATCATGGAATTTGAAAGGGCGTGTTTAAAAATAATCGCTGATTCTTTTAACCCTTTTGCTCGCGCTGTTCGAATATAATCCATTGACATCACTTCAAGTAAGTTTGACCTTGTTTGACGAGCAATTAACCCCATCGTAAAAAGACCAAGTACAGCGCCAGGGAGGATCAAGTGCATCGCCACTTCACCAAATAATTGGAAATCACCTCTTAAGAGTGAATCGAGTAGAAATAGACCCGTTCCACCATCTGGTGTTGCCGTACGTGCATCGATGCGTCCTGGTCCTGGTGTGATCCCTAAAACAGACGTAAACACATAGAGCAGAAGAAGCGCAAACCAAAAACTTGGAATCGACACGCCACTAATGGAAACCGTTCGGATGACATGGTCAATTGCTTTGTTCCGAAAGATGGCAGAAATAACGCCAAAAAGTACGCCGAAAACTAAGGCAATCACCATGGCCACGACCGATAGTTCAAGAGTAGCCGGGAAAAACTGCATTAAATCCTCCAGTACCGGTTTACCGGTCCGTATGGACGTACCCAAATCACCTGCGAATAGGTGCTGGAAATAGAGAATTAATTGACGGAATAATGATTGATCAAGTCCCCACTTTGCTTTAAAAGCAGCGACGATTTCGGGATTGTTCATGGCGCTTTGGCTTAAATTCGCAGCAACTGGATCGCTTGGTACTAAATGCGAAAGGATGAAGACAAACAGCGCCACGCCAACTAATAAGAAAAGAAGAAATAATAAACGTCTACCGATAAATCGAAGCAATTGGCACAACTCCTTTCAAAAACAGATACGATGGATGCAACTATGTAAAAAATGGTAATCGAAAAGCTAGTCATAGAGGAGTTCACCCTACGACTAGCTTTTTATCCTGTCAGTGATTATTTAGACAGCTTTAATTCATTTAAATGCAATTTACAAAAATCGTTATACGCAACACCTTGTAATTTATTGCTAACCGCAAATGTTTTTGGGTGTTGAACTAAGAACGCGTATGGGCTATTTTCAGCGATGATATCTTGCATCTGACCTGAAATCTCTGCACGTTTTGTTTGATCGATTTCCACCTTCGCTTGATTTGCTAAGTTAACCAATTCTGGATTTGCTGACGCTTCCCAGTTCGCGCGTTTTCCAACAATATCACCAGGGGTAAACGCTAATTGGTTGCTTAAATCGTAGTAGTCAGGTGACCAATGCATCACAAGGAATGGTGATTTACCATTGCGGTAATCTTCGATGACTGCACCAATTTCACCTGTTTTGATGTCAACATTGATATTGATTTTCGCTAAATCTTCTTTTACTTTTTCAGCGATTGTTGTCCATGAAAGACCTTCTGATTCGAAGTTAGCAGCTGTTAACGGAATCGTAAATCCTTTTTCATAACCAGCTTCTTTCATCAATTCCTTCGCTTTATCGATGTTTTGATAATTCTCTGGTCTTGATTTAGCGCCGACAAATCCTTTTTGAACAAATGATTCAGGAAGGAGGGCACCATTTCCAGCTAATTGTTGGAATCCTTTGTAGTCAAGTGCATAACGAACAGCTTGTTGAACTTTTGGATTTGAGAGTTCCTTCCCAATACTTGCTTTGTCGTTCATCATTAAAAATGAAATCGTGGAAGTTGGGGAAGAAACAACTTTTGCGTTTCCGCCTGATTTAATGGTTTTCACTTGGTCAGGACCAACGCTAAGCGCTACGTCAATCTCACCATTTTCGAGCGCTTGAATTTGTGTATTTGGATCTGGCATTTCTTTGATAATGATTTTGCTTGCATTCACAGTGCCCTTGTAATTCGGATTCTTTTCAAGCACCATTTCAGTATTTCTTGTCCATTTTTTCAACACATACGGACCACTTCCAGCAGAGGCACCGTCAAGGTAAGCTGTTGCTTTGTCAGTTGTGCTTGCATCTGCAGCATCCGTTCCGCCTTTTTCTTTGACGACTTTACTATCCACAACCGCAAAAGCGTTTCCTGTGATTTTTGACAAGAAAGACGCATCTTTTTCTGTCAACGTCACAACAACTGTATGGTCATCTTTCGCTTCGACTTTCGCCACACCAGCCGCTAAAGCTGACGCATTGTCTTTGATATTTTTTGTACGATTGAAACTAAAAACAACGTCATTTGCTGTGATTGGGTTACCACTTGCAAACTTACGTCCTTCATTCAGATTAAATGTATACACAAGTCCTGAATCATCGACTGTATATGATTTTGCAAGAGCTGGTTTTGGGGTAAGGTCTGTACCTTCTAACATGTATAAGTTCTCATACGTTGCATAGAAATAGAAGTTTGCATACACTTCGTACGCGCGAGCGGGATCCATTGTTTTCCAGTCAGATGCGACACCCACAACAATGGTATCGGCATAAGATGATGAGCTGCTCGTATCTTTCTTCCCACAAGCGAAAAGTGAGAACGCCATCAGCGTAACCAAGGCGAGTAAACTGAATTTTTTCATCTCGTAAAACCCCTTTTTCTCTTAAATTTATAGCATCACTTTGTCGTCAAATGACACGCTACAAAGTGGTTACTACCTGTTTGGATGAATGCTGGTGCGACTGTTTTACACTGTTCCATCCCAGAATGACATCTGGTGTGGAACCTACAACCGGCTGGTGGATTCGATGGGCTAGGTACATCCCCTGTAAGAATGATTTTCTCTCGTACATCCCCGTTTGGATCAGGTATAGAAGAGAGGAGTGCCTTTGTATACGGATGTTGTGTGTTGCCATACAACTCATCGCGTGAAGCGAGTTCAACCATTTTTCCCAAATACATGACGGCAACCCGATCACTTATATGGTGAACGACGCTTAAATCATGTGAGATAAAAAGATAGGTAAGATTCAATTGTTTCTGCAAGTCTTCTAATAAATTAATGACTTGCGCTTGAATCGACACATCAAGTGCTGAGACGGGTTCGTCACAGATTAAGAGTTCTGGTTCGAGCGCTAAGGCCCGCGCAATACCAACCCGTTGTTTTTGACCACCAGATAGTTCATGAGGATAACGCCCTAAAAAGCGACTTGGTAGGCCAACCATCTCCATAAGTTCGATGATTTTACTTTCACCGTTTGCTATTTTGTGAATCTTGAACGGTTCCAATAAAATTTGTTTGAGTGTTCGACGTGGATTCAAACAAGCAGAAGGGTCTTGAAAAATCAACTGCGCTTTTTTAGCGAATTCTTTTTTAGACAGCTTCGTGATATCCTCGCCATTAAACAAAATGGTGGAACCAGGGTCGGCTGGATATAGACCAAGTAGGGTTTTGCCTAACGTACTCTTGCCGCAGCCACTTTCCCCAACAAGACTAAAGGTTTCTCCTCGTTTGATTGAAAATGAGACATCATCAACGGCTGTTAAGACACCTTTTTTGCCATTCGGTTGTTTGATTTGAAACGTTTTTGTTAAGTGTGAAACGTCTAAAATCGTGTCAGACGATGACGGATTTGAAACCGAATCGAGTCGACTAGTTTCAATATGCGACATGTTGATCACCGCCTTTTACTGCCACATCATAAAGGAAACAGCGAACTTCGCGACCATCACCATGTAAAAATAATGGCGGTGCTTCGTTTTTGCATCGTTCCGTTGCAAATACACAACGAGGATGAAAACTACATCCACTTGGCATGTTCAGCGCATCTGGTACAGACCCTTCAATAGCTTCGAGCCTGTTCACCTTATTAGAAATTTTCGGAATGGCATTCAGTAATCCTTTTGTATAAGGATGAAGTGGCTCTGAAAAAACAGATGCCGTGGGGCTTTTCTCCACAATTTGTCCGGTATACATGACGACGACTTGATCACACATTTCTTTCACAACGCCCAAATCATGCGTAATCAAAATCATACTCATATCTCGTTTTTTCATGAGTCGATTCATTAAATCAAGGATTTGCGCTTGAATCGTTACGTCTAGTGCGGTGGTTGGTTCATCCGCAATTAATAGTTTTGGTTCACAAGCTAGTGCGATAGCAATCATGATGCGCTGGCGCATTCCACCAGATAGTTGGTGCGGGTATTCATGAAATCGTTGTTCCGGAGAAGGAATGCCGACCATTCTGAGTAATTCGATGGCGGTTTGTTTCGCTTCGTCTTTGCTAACTTTTTGATGAAGTAAGATTGGTTCCATGATTTGCTTTCCACAAGTATGAAGGGGGTTCAATGACGTCATCGGTTCTTGAAAAATCATCGACACAGATTTGCCTCTCATTTTTCTCATGTCTTCAGGTGAAGAAGTCAACAAATCGACGTCTTCGAACTGTATTTTTCCTGTGATATCAGCAACAGCGTTTTGCAAAAGACCCATAATGGCAAGAGATGTCACGCTTTTGCCGCTTCCACTTTCGCCTACGATTCCGAGCGAGTGTCCTTGTTCAATGTCGAAACTTATCCCCCCAACTGCTTGGACAACTCCTTGGCGAGACTTGAATTTAATCGACAAATCTTCCACTTTAAGCAATGTCATAAGCCTCACCCCTTTTCCTATTTAATTGACAATAACACATAATTTTTCCAATTATTCATAAAATTGTTATTTTTCTTATTATTCTAAACTACGTGTCAAAATATGTCTATCTACTTTGGAGAATTCGATTCGAAAGAATGAAAGGTTTAATAAACAAAACCGCCCGTGAGAACAAGTGGTTTACTCTGCGGTTGAAATCCTTTTTTACTGACCAAACTCTAAAGGGCTTTTGAACGGTCTCCTTGTGTACTACTTCTACCGTCCAGACCTCAAAGGCCTTCTACTTACTTCCCTTTCTTTTTCTGTACCTCTTCATCAGTAAATGGATTGATGTATTCCATCATGCTCAACTGTTCTGCCACTATATCATCTTCCAATAATGAGTCTACAAATAAATAAAAACCACCATTGTATAGGTGGTTTATTCTTAATCTATTTCTCCAAAAAATCTACTTTCCTTTAAATTGAAAAACCACCTTCAAAAAGGTGGTCCTAAATATACTTCCGATGAAT
>NZ_NUYF01000015.1:0-6735 GCF_002566505.1 Bacillus sp. AFS077874 | reverse complement strand
AGAGTAGAACGTCGCCTGGTTTACCAAAGTATCAGCTAATCAGCTGGTGCTTTTTTTATTTTGAATCGGTTTATTGTTGATATTTAACAAACCTAAAGGACTGTCAATTATTGATCTTTTAAATTCTTTGTACAAAATTTGATTACCAAGTACTGAAGAACCTAAATCTTGTCATTCAGAATTATCAATAATCGTAGGAATTGTATCAGATTGTTTAAAAACATAGGTTTCATTATCAATTTTCATTTTAAAAGTTCTTTCTTTTTTATCATAAATGATTTTCAAGTTATGAAACTTAGAACTGTTAATGACATACGTCGTATCTGTTTTCTGTGTATAAGTTCCTTTATCTGTCTCAGATTGATTATAATAATAAAATGAATGATGGTCCTCTTCACCAAATACTATTGTTGCAAATGGAAGTTTTTTGCTATGGTAAGTCCCTATTAAAGTTGACTCATCTAAATTCTGTATTTTTGGCATGTTTATAGCTAAAATAATAAATACAAAAACCAATAATAGAATAATACTTTTATCAACCCAATTTTTCTTTTCAACCTCAGGCATTACAATCTACACTCCTTCCCTACTTTAAAAATATTTAAATAGAAAAAGAACTATTCTAAATACAGAACTTCTGAAAAATCATTACTAGTGATTATTGGAATTATGAAATTGCTCAAACATATTAACATTAAAAACCATTAATAGATCATCCAAAAAATGATAATTTCATCATTAAGTAAATGTTCATATAATGTCCGTTTTCACTTTTGACCATTTTTTATTTCAACACTCTGCAAAAACTAATTCTATATAACAGTTCATTTTCTGTAACAATCACACGCATTATTACTTTACAAAGAGGCTGGTTTATCCACTTTTTTTAAAATAACGGTACTTATAGTATCTTTCCAGTAAATTTCATAATTTATCTCCTTTTCCTTATCAATAAACTCACATCCACCGCACTCTCTTTTCTTACCATGAAATTCACCAGATTAATTTAATAAAAATGTCTCCCCTCCGATCGTTCCGTGATTATAGCTAATCAAATAGTGTGAGTTTGACTTAATTAAATCTTTATCATATTTTCCTTTATATTTTAAAGTTGTTTGATATAAGATATCAGTTCCGACCAAAGTCATTTCGTGTAAAATTTCCCAGTTATTATCGGCTCCTTTAAAACTAACAGACTTTGTCCTAAATAAATGATTTGCAATTTCTCCGTGTACTGTAGTAATTGAGTTAAATAAGAACAATAAACTGAAAGTGAGATGAGCTATTGTATTTTTCATTTTAAATCTCCAGTTTTTATATTTAATATTCAATTAAATGATGTGTTTTTATACGATGATTAATTCTTATTAAACTAAATTTCTATTTGCTACAAATTTGGAATGGTCATTTATTACTTTTTACAATTGACTTACAGTGAATCTAAAACTTAAAGAAGAGTATTTACCTGAAGGGGAAAAAGTTGTAGAAAATTTATATTAATCACATATAGTAAATAGAGCATCTTTACTTTTCAATTTACACATAGTATGATGATTTCAATAAGTTAGATTTCAATGAACATAAGAACATAATAATAAATGAGGTGCATTTTGTGAGTGCGGTAGGTTCTAAATAGGAAAAAATTAAATGAAATAAATAGGATGAAAAAAAGGGGAATTTGTAGAATTCGTACCCTTAATTTTGTCATGTATTTATTTCAAACCTATGAAGATACCTACAATACTTTATAATGCGTGTAATGAATTTAGTTTGGCTATTCTGTAATAGCTTATTTAACTATATTTCAATTATAATTGCCTTGTAATGTGATTAAAGCTGCGGTATCTCCGCAGCTTTTTTTATATTTTTTCGGGTAAATCTTAATTCTATAATAATCTCATTGGAATCTAACGGGTAGGTATCTCCATTTATGATCGATAAAATCATATGAAAGAGGAGAATAAAAGTTGAATAATATAACATTTGAAAAATTACAATATAACGAGTTAAAAGAAATTGTAAAAACTTATTGTGTAAGTGGATTAGGTAAAAAACTGATCAATCAATTAGAACCTAGTAGCAATATAAAAGTAGTTAAAAATAGATTAAATGAGACAACTGAAGCTCGGGTAATATTAGATGCAGAAGGACATGTGCCATTTTTAGGTGTTTCTAACATTGAAAATCTTATTCAAAATCTTGAAAAGGGCATGATATTAGATCCGAGTGACTTAATCAGTGTTTCGGACTTTTTAAGAGGATGTAGAAGAATTAAAAAGTTTATGCAAGATAACCTATTTTTTGCTCCAATTCTCGCTTCATACGCAAACTCAATGAGTGAATTTATAACTATTGAAGATGAGGTTAACTTCTCAATTAAAGGAAACAGCGTTGATTCTGCGGCAAGTAAGGACCTTAAACGAATACGAAATAATATTGAATCAGTTGAAGAGAAAATTAAAGATCGTTTAAATAAGTTTTTAAGTAGTAGTGCTAATAAAATGTATATTCAAGACTTTTTTATAAGTAAGAAAGATGACCGATATACAATACCAATTAAAGCTTCTTTTAAGAAGCAAGTTCCTGGATCGATTATTGAAGTTTCTTCTAAAGGGGCAACAGTCTTTATTGAACCGAATACAGTAACTAAATTAAACAGTGAGTTAGCAAGCCTAAAGGCTGAAGAGGCAATGGAAGAATATCAAATTTTAGCTACTCTTTCAGGAATGATTTTAGAAAACATTTATGAAATAAATATAAATATGGAGTTAATTAGTCAATATGATATGGTGTTTGCTAAAGCTAAATTTAGCAAACATATTGGTGGAGTTGAGCCGAAATTAAATGACTTTGGATATATAAAGTTAGTTAATTGCAAACATCCACTATTAACAGGTAATGTAGTTCCTCTTAATTTTGAGATAGGAGAGAGTTATCGTAGTTTAATCATTACTGGACCTAATGCGGGTGGGAAGACAGTCATTCTGAAAACAATTGGTTTACTAACTTTAGCAACAATGTCAGGTTTCCATATTATTGGAGACACGGGGACTGAAATTGCTGTATTTGAAAAGATTTTTGTTGATATTGGTGACAATCAAAGTATAAAGAATGCACTAAGCACATTCTCATCACATATGAAAAACCTTTCCGATATTATGAGTGTTTCTAATAATAATACACTTTTACTATTCGATGAAATCGGAAGTGGTACGGAACCGAATGAAGGATCTGCACTAGCAATTTCTATATTAGAAGAATTTTACCTCATGGGATGTATTACAGTTGCAACTACCCATTATGGTGAAATTAAACGTTTTTCAGAAATGCATAGTGACTTTATGAATGCAGCAATGCGATTTAATAGTGAAACACTAGAACCAATGTATAAGTTAATTATCGGGAAATCAGGAGAAAGTAATGCTCTATGGATTTCTAAGAAAATGAATATTCGCGAAAATGTACTTCTAAGAGCGAAGGAATATATGGAAAATAAAGAATATCAATTAGAAAAAGTAAATGAAAGTGCAATAAGGAGACCAAAGATTGTCAAATTGAGATCTGAAGAAAAGGTTAACTATCGAAAAGGTGATCGAGTAAAATTATTAGACTATGATAACTTTGGAATTGTCTATAAAGAAATCGATAATTTCTACAATCTCATTGTTTTTTACAATGGCGAATTTTTGGAAGTGAATGAAAAACGAGTAACTTTAGAAGTAAAGGCAGCTGAACTTTATCCAGAAGGATATGACTTAGATGCATTATTTGTTGATTATGAGACAAGGAAATTACAGCACGATATTGATCGAGGTTCGAAAAAGGCACTACGAAAGATTCAAAAAGGAATGAGAAGTAACGGGGAGTGATATTACGGCTGTTTTCGATCAGCAAATTATTGCACTTTGTTTACAAACTAAAACATCAGCCCAAAAGCTGATGTTTTTGATTTAAGAAAAAATTCATTGTTTTCAAGAATACAAAACAAATTTAAGCTTATATGAATAGACTATACCAAACTACATGATTGGGGTCTTAATATGAGAAAATTTTCTTATATAGATTTAATCGCCACGTTAAATATAGAAGATGCACATCCAGGTGGGTTTGATTTAACAAAAAAAACATTAAGATTTCTTCCGCTGAATTCAGATAGCCAAGTTTTAGAGGTTGGATGCGGTTCGGGTAAAACTGCTAGCTATTTATATGAAACTTATAATTGCCCAATTACAACAATCGATATAAACAGTCGGATGCTGGCAAATGCACGAAAACGATTTAACAAAAAGAAAATTCCAGTTACTCTGCATCAAGCAAGTGCAGAAAACCTGCCTTTTAAAGATAATTCATTTGATATTATTATTTCGGAATCAGTAACAAGCTTCACAAATGTAGATAAATCAATACAAGAATATGTAAGAGTGTTAAAAAAAGGTGGATATTTTCTTGCTATAGAAATGACATCAGAGAGACCACTAACACTAAAAGAAGAAAGCGAAATAAAGGATGTTTATGGCATTTCAAAAGTAAAAACGGTAAGAGAGTGGGAACAAGCATTAATCAAAGGGGGCTTTAGAGATTATAAAATCCTTAAAGGAAATACAGTAATGAATACATCAACAAACTCAACTGATTCACTACCATTTCAAAAGTTGCCACCAGAGGGAATTGAATTACTTCATAGATTTCAAGAAATACTAGTGCGCTATAAAGATGTGTTAGGATACAGAGTATTTCTATGTAGAAAAAGATAGGCATAATAGCTTATCTTTTTTGTTTGAATTAACTCCAGCTTACCGGATTTGGATTAAATCCAAAGTATCAGACTGTTAATATTTTAAAATTTCACGTGGATTTAACCAAGCTAGTCCAATAATTCCAGGCTATTAAGTATTCGTCCAAATCATTTGGGTGATGTCTTATACATGTTGCTAACCTAAAATATAATCCAACCAATACGTTTTTATATATTATGTGAGAATCATTATTTTGTAAAAATTTCAAATGATTAACTGCAGTAGAAATTGTCTCTTTTGTTAGATTGTCTGGTGAAGAACAAAACGCATATATTAAATCATAAAGTGGATCTCCAAACACTGGAGTAGGATCAATAATGCCGCTTAACATGCCATTATTAAAGATAAAATTATGTATACCACAGTCACCGTGTAATAAAAAAGGTTCTCCTTGAAAAGTGATTAGATCTGAATTGTTTATAATAGAAAAGATAAGTGTATGATCTGGCTTTTCTAAATACGAATCTAAAATTTTAAAAGACTCTGTCATTCTACTCATAAGAAAATCTGACCATGAATTCGATAATTCATCTGCCCATCCCCAACCTGGAGCATTAGGGTAGGATTCATAATTATTTATTAACTGTTTAACAAGTAATATAAGTAATTCATTTTTGTCTTTCTTATCATAGTTTGCGCTACCTGGAATGAATGGATAAACTATATATTTAAATGTTTTTTCAGCAAATAGTAAATTGGGCAATATATCTACTTTGTTATAGAAATTAAGAAAATATGCTTCTGATTCTAGTACACGAGGATCATTTAATTTAACTATATATTTACTATCGTTTTTTATATTACTTAGAAGATATATACTGCTTGATGTTCCACCTGTTAGTTGAGTGTATTTAATTTCTTTTTTGTTAATTAAATTCATGTTTGATAAATCATTTATTACTGATTCTATTTGCATAAAATCCTCACCTTCATTATTAATAATGTACTTATTTAAGTATACTCTTATAAATTAACGGTCACCATGAGGATAGATTGGAAAATGCTTATTAATCTCTACTTTATTTATGATTAAAAATGTTTTGGAAAATATAAAGGCATATGTACATAAGAAAAGTATGAATATAATTATAATGACTTGAATGATTTTTTTCATAATGCTTTTATCCTTTAACTAATGAGAGGAAATTATTTTTGTATTAGTAATTAAAAGTATATTGAGGATGTTTCATGACCTTTTCACCCATAAAATAAAAGGGGGTCTCAAAAGTCAGCAATTGACCAAAGAGACAAACCCACAGTAATTGAATATAAGATTATATTGAGCTATTAAAAAAAGAATAATGCAGCTAATGCGACTCCTGCAACAAAACCAAGTGCAATTGAAATACCGAACCCACAGCCGAAGAATCCGCATCTAAATCCATCTCTGTCAAAATCTCTATCGTCTCTTCTTTCGTCTCTTCTATCAAATCTTCTATCAAACCTTCTGTCAAATCTTCTATCGAATCGATCATCAACTCGATCATCGAATCTATTGTCAAAGCGATTACCGAACATATTATCAAAACGATTTTCATTGCGGTTACTTCTATTTGAAAAATTTCTTTCTGAGAAATCTCTATTAGAATGGTTTCTGTTCATATTACTTCTATTGCGATTTGATGATCTATTAGAGTTCTGACGATTTTGATTTACTGGTTCAATAAAAACTCGATCTTCAGTTACTCTAGTAATACGTCCAACGTGCTCGTTTCCTTCTTTATCGAAAATGCGTACAACCTGCCCTCTAAAATTATTACATAATTGATGGGCTTCATTACATTGCATAACAATTCCTCCTTTTCTTGTACTAATCTATGGAAGAGGGATAGTTTGTGCTTGTACTTTTACCTAGTTGTACAATTAACTAATTAATTTGTTTGAAATTTACGTAAATTTATTTTTGTTAACTTTTTGTAAAAGAAATGCTTGCAATGAT
>NZ_NUYF01000061.1:0-61481 GCF_002566505.1 Bacillus sp. AFS077874 | reverse complement strand
GCTCGACTCCTATGGGATAAGCGGAAAGGCTGAGACCCCACAGGCTTGCCGAGGAGGCGAAAGAATCTCGCCCCATGGAAAGCGAGCATCCTGTAATGGAAATCAACATTACTCTACTCCTTTTATGAAAATTTGATAATTAATTGAAAAGTTGTTTTTCAACAAAGAGAAAGCTCACTATAGTAAGTGAGCTTTAAGTCATATTAAACCAAATTATTTCTTTATTGTTTTTCTCTCAATATATTCAACAATAATATACATCAAAGCAGCACATACACTTATGATTAATACACTCATTAGAACAAGAGTGAAATTAAATACTTGGAAGCCATAAACGATTAAATAGCCAAGTCCGTTTTTTGAAACTAAGAACTCTCCGACAATCACTCCTACCCAAGCTAATCCGACATTTACTTTTAATGTTGAAATGACGGTAGGTATACTAGCAGGAAAAATAACATTTTTAAAGATTTGAGTTTTTGTAGCTCCAAAACTTTTAATGACTTTTACATAATTTTCATCTACCTGTAAGAAGGCTTGATAAATAACCAGCGCTGTTATGACAAAACTTATTATGATCCCCATGGCAATTATGGACGAATATGAGGGGCCGAATATTACAATGATGATTGGACCAAGCGCGACTTTTGGCATGGCATTAAAGACTACTAAAAATGGATCAAGTACCTTTGAGGCAAATGGATACCACCAAAGAATGATTGCTAGAATGATCCCGATAATTGTGCCTAAAATAAATCCAACGAGTGTTTCAGTGATTGTAGTCATAGCATCATGGTAAATGGAGCCATCTCCCAATTTTGCGATGAGTAAATCGTAAATCTTAGTAGGTGAACTAAACAATAATGGATCAATTAGTTTTCGATGACTTAAAAGCTCCCAAGCTATAAAAAAGATAATAATAATTAATAGTTGGAAGAAAAATATGAGTAGCTTTTTACGGCGATTTTTTTTGACGATACTAGTGTGATAGGATTTTAGTTCGTCATTTACTTTATCCACGTTTCTCCAACTCCTTCCAAATCGCAGAAACATAAGAAGAAAAGAGTGATTGGTGTCGTGTTTCAAAAGGAGAGCGAACACGTAATTCTTCTGGTAAATTGAAAATTTTTGATATTTTTGTAGGAGCATTTGTTAGCGTAATAACCCGATCACACATAGCTACCGCTTCTTCAATGTCATGTGTTACTAAGATAGCAGTAGTATTTAACTTCTTAAATAAGTTGAAAACTAATTCTTCAAGTTTTACTTTATTTTGATAGTCTAGAGCGGAAAATGGTTCATCTAATAATACAATCGAAGGGCTTGTTGAAAGAGTTCTCACTAAGGCAACGCGTTGTCTCATCCCACCTGATAATTCTCTTGGGTACGCATTTTCATAATCCTTTAATCCAACTTCATTTAACAATTCTAGCGTTCGATTTTTATTTTCTTCGGTATCCTTATCTAGAATCTGAAGACCTAGAAAAATATTTTCTTTAATTGTTTTCCAAGGGAATAAATAGTCATGCTGAAGCATGTAACCAATTTCTCCCGATTTTATATCATAAGGCTTCCCTTTAAACTTCACTGAACCATCATATGGTGTAAGCAATGAGGAAATAATCGATAAAAGTGTGCTTTTTCCACAGCCACTTGGGCCTAATACAGATACAAATTCACCTTTTTCAACTTCAAACGTTAAGCCATCCAATATTTTAATTGCCTTTTCCTTCGATAAAAATACATGAGAAATATCATTAACTGTTAGATAACTCATTTTGTTAACCAACTACTTCTCCGTAGATTTTTCGGCAAATTTTGTATCAACTAAAACTGAGTGTGGAACTTCTTTTGGTAATACACCAGAGTTCTTCATAATCTTTTGAAGATTATTCCACTCATCTTCTTCTAATATTGGATTTGTTGAATAAGAATTTTGAGACTTATAACGATCAATAACTTTTATTGAAATGTCTAAAGGCGTATCTTTAAAGAATGGTGAAACACTTTTTGCAATCTCTTCTGCAGAATGAGTATCAACCCATTGTTCAGCTTCATAAATTGCATCTGTAAACTTTTGAGCTGTATTCGCATTCTTCTTCAAATAACTTTCTTTTGCTATAAAAGCAGTGTAAGGAACTTTTCCAGACTCCAAGCCGAATGAAGCAACGATTTTACCTCTGCCTTCTTTTTCCATAATACTTGCTGTAGGTTCAAACAATTGAACATACTCTCCAGTACCTGAAGCATATGCATTCGCGATATTTGCGAAGTCAATATTCTGAATAAGGTTCAAATCTTTATGTGGATCGATCCCATGTTTACTCAGGACGTATTCGCCAACCATTTGTGGCATTCCACCTTTTCTTTGACCTAAAAATGTTTTGTCTCTTAGTTGATCCCAATTAAATGGTACAGTTTGATTTCTAGCTACTAGAAATGTTCCATCAGTTTGAGTCAATTGGGCAAAGCTTTTTACTGGGTCATTTGCACCTTGAGCGTATACATATATAGTTGTTTCTGGCCCAACTAATCCTATATCTGCACCGTTTGACAATACAGCAGTCATCGTTTTATCTCCACCAGCAGTAGTTGTTATTTCAACATCCAATCCATGCTTTTTGAAGATTCCTTCACTAATGGCCACATACTGAGGTGCATAAAATAATGAATGCGTCACTTCTGCAACTCTAACCTTTGTGGTACCATCTTTAGGTTTATCTTTCGAACATGCACCTAAAATAGAAGCAACTAATAAAAACAAAATAACGAGCCATTTGATTTTCATTTAATCCCTCCTAATCGAAACTATACAATTAGCCTATGCAATAGGAGAAAATGGGTGAATGCGGAGTAAAATGTGCTAAAATCGCTCGGTTACATATGAGTTATCTGATGTGCTTGAACAAAGAAAAACCTCTCTTACTTCCTTTTTTAGGAAATTAGAGAGGTTTTTATCTATTCTTTGAAAAATATTTTCGAGTATCTTCACGTATTTCGTTGGGCAAAACACTTTCTAATTCTTTGTTTAACCATGACAGAGTTTTACTACGTAAATACTCATGCATTTTTTCTTCGGCAGAGAGCATGACTAAATTGATCGTGCAGGTGGCACTTGGAGTACAACCTTTTTCTCTAATAAGATAGCCGTTATCTTTAATATTTTTACATTGAAATATTGGCTTAGAACCTTCAATTGCTTCAATTACATCCCAAAAAGAAATTTCTTCTGGGGATTTAGCTAGTTTAAAACCACCTTTAACTCCTGGAACTGAACTGACAATACCAGCTTTAGAAAGCTTACTAAAAATCTTTGAAAGATATGTATCTGAAACACCTTGAAAGAAGGATAGGTCCTTTATTCCAATCGGAGAATCTTCAGGAGTGTCAATTAAATAAACAAGGCAATGAAGTGCATACTCAACTCCAACGCTATACTGCATTAAAACACCTTCTTCATAAATGAGATTATTTTTAATTAATCTTAGAAATGTTTTATTTCTTTGTCAAACATTTACTTTTAGGAGCAATTCAAAGTTAAAAGTAGTTTGACATAATGAAATAAACGATTTAATATAGATAATATAAATCGGCGATTGAACTTATCGCTAATTTATTTTTTCCAAAAACTACAATTAATTCAATTATTTTTAGAATTAACTTTTTTAGGGGGAATTAAAATGGAAAAACAAATTAATTATTCAAAATTAGCACCAGCAGCACTTAAAATAATGATGGAAATGGAAAAGTTTATTAAAGCAACTGATATAGACCATAAACTTCGTGAACTTATCAAAATTCGCGCTTCACAAATAAATGGTTGTGCATTTTGCCTTGACATGCATACTTCTGAAGCGAGAGAAATAGGAGAAACGGAACAACGTTTATACTGTATTAGTGCATGGAGTGATTGCGATTTTTACACAGATGCAGAAAAAGCAGCTTTAGAGTTAACAGAGCATATTACACAAATTTCGAATAAAGGTGTTTCTGAAGAACTATATAATCGTGTAAGTAAACACTTTAGCGAAGAAGAATACGTAAACCTTGTATTCATAATCAATCAAATTAACAGTTGGAATCGTATTTCTATTTCTATGGGGAATAGACCTGCTGAAAAATAAGATCCTAATTATATTTGATAAAAAATAAAAAATGAGCCAATCTTCGGCTCATTTTTTTAATGTAATTTTTTCAATTCTTATTAAAATTTTGTACCTTTATAACATCGCTTTTTATTAATTTATTTTTATTAGAATATATTTTTATAGTGTAGAAATCATTATTATTTTTAATAGTATTTTTTTGATCTATTGTCATATTTGAAGTAGCAATAGAACTATTGAGATCAAAAACGGCTCTACTATTTATGATTTCATATACTTCATTATTATTTATTTCTTCAATATTGACACCAAATATTGATTGGACTTTTTTAGGTAGTTCTATTTCTATTCGACCATTTTTTATATGGTTTTTAAAACGTTCTGGTACTGATACGACCAAATAATATTCAACTCCATAAAGTAATTGATTGTCGGAATTTGTTATTTCAAAATATCTTTTGGATAAAGATTCAATATTCGGCTCACTTTCTTTAGATGTTTGTGAATCATGCTTATCTAATTTTTGAGACGAGGTACCAGTATTAATTAAAAAATAGGTAGTTAATAAAATTGCAGTAAATGAAAAAATCAGAGTTAATAACTTTATTGATCTCATTAAAATCCTCCATTTAATTCGATAAAATAACTGGTGAGTATTAATGATATTCAGTCAAATTCAATATTATATTAATCTTATTCTTCAAATGTAAAAAATTTCCTTTTAATGAGTAATCTGGTTGTTAAATAAAAAAAGGCTGCCAAAAAGTCATAAATTCCGACTTATTGGACAGCCCTTACATTTTACTTTATTAGATTATTTTAAAGGTCCACCAAGTTCAGCTAATTTAGCATCAAAGCCTTCAAATTTTTTGAAGTTTTCTTTAAATTTAGTTACTAATTCAAGAGCTTTTTGATCATAAGCTGATTTGTCTTCCCAAGTAGTTGAAGGAACTAATACGCTATCAGGTACACCAGGTACATGAGTTGGAATTGCTAAACCGAAAAACTCATCTTGTGTAGTCTCAATATTGTTTAAATCACCTTCAAGTGCAGCGTGAACCATTGCTCTTGTGTAAGAAAGATTCATACGTTTACCAACGCCATATTCTCCACCAGTCCAACCAGTGTTTACTAAGAATACATTTACATTATGTTTTTCAATTTTTTCACCAAGCATTTTTGCATATTCTACAGCTGGAAGCGGTAAGAATGGTGATCCGAAACATGTTGAGAATGTTACTTGTGGAGAAGTAACGCCACGCTCAGTACCTGCTAATTTACTAGTAAATCCACTTAAGAAGTGGTACATAGCTTGCTCTTTTGTTAGTTTACTGATTGGAGGTAATACTCCAAATGCATCAGCTGTTAAAAAGATAATTGCATGCGGATGACCAGCAACACTTGGCTCAATGATATTTTGAATTGCTTGCATTGGGTATGCAGCACGAGTATTTTCTGTTAAAGTTGTATCATCATAGTCAGCTAAACGGCTATCAGATTTAACAACAACATTTTCTAACACTGTACCAAATTTAATTGCAGAGAAAATTTGTGGCTCTTTTTCAAATGTTAAATTGATACATTTAGCGTAGCAACCGCCTTCAATATTGAATACACCATTATCTGACCAGCCGTGCTCATCATCACCGATTAACTTACGGTCTGCATCTGCAGATAATGTAGTTTTACCAGTTCCTGAAAGTCCAAAGAATAATGCTACATCGCCTTCGCTACCTACGTTAGCAGAACAGTGCATTGGTAAAACATTATTTTGTGGTAATAGGAAATTCATGATTGAGAAAATAGATTTTTTCATTTCTCCAGCATATTCCGTTCCACCAATTAAGATAATTTTCTTTTCAAATGATACAATAACAAATGCCTCTGAATTTGTTCCATCAACTACTGGGTCTGCTTTAAATGTTGGAGCAGAAACAATTGTAAATTCTGCTTCATGAGTTTGAAGCTCTTGCTCAGTTGGGCGAATAAATAATTGATGAGCAAATAAGTTGTGCCATGCAAATTCGTTAATTACTTGGATAGGTAAACGATACTCCGTGTCAGCACCAGCAAATCCTTTAAATAAGAATAATTCGTTACGATCTTTTAAGTAGTTAAGTACTTTGCTATATAATTTTTCGAATACGTCAGCAGAGATTGGTTGATTTACTGAACCCCAATCGATTAAATTTTCAACAGATGCCTCTTGAACAATAAATTTATCTTTAGGTGAACGTCCAGTATATTTGCCTGTTGAAACGCTTACTGCTCCTGTTGACGTTAAAATTCCTTCTTGTCTTGTTAGGACTTTTTCAACTAACTCCGAAACGCTTAGTTGGTTATACACTTGATTACTAGTAAGTAATTCGTTTAATTCAAAGTTTACATCAACTGTCTTCATATACTAATACCATCCTTTAAATATAATTTGTCTGCCATGTAGGTATCTCGATAAATAGTATAACACATTTATTTTAATAGTGTATACTATTAGTTGGCAAAATGTGTTATGAATTTGATTAAAAAATAAATTTGAGTAAAATTTACTTATTAAATGAAGTAGGTTATTTAAATGTAAGTATAATAATTAGTAATTTCCCATTAAATAGAAATGAATGTAGAGATAAAGTTATTGTAGAATTATGTTTAAGTTATGATGAAAATTGTTGACAAGAAAGTGAAATTTTAATATGATACTTTTCATACGGATACTCTCTTATCCCGAGTAGGTGGAGGGATACAGGCCCTACGAAGCCCAGCAACCTCACTTTTAGTGAAAGGTGCTGAACCTGATGCAAGACTTTTTTTATGTCTTGGACGATAAGAGCGAAAGGCAAATAACCAAGAACCCTTTCCTCATGTAATATTTGATAAGAGGAAGGCTTTTTTTTTGCTCAAAACTTAAATACAGTGGCAATTTCGTAATTTACACTGAGTTATCTTTATCTTAAATGGGAAACATAGGAATAGGAACAAACTTTTTATTCTTATGTTGAGAAAAAAGAGATCCGTCACATTCAATTTAGGAGGGGACTCAATGTCACAACGTCGTTTATTTACTTCAGAATCAGTTACAGAAGGACATCCAGATAAAATCTGTGACCAAATCTCAGATTCAATTCTTGATGCAATTTTAGCAAATGATCCGAATGCTCGTGTAGCAGCGGAAACTTCAGTTACAACAGGTTTAGTACTTGTTGCAGGTGAAATTACAACTTCTACTTATGTAGATATCCCAAAAATCGTTCGCGAAACAATCCGTGAAATCGGTTATGACCGTGCAAAATACGGATTTGATGCAGATACATGTGCAGTTTTAACTTCTATCGATGAGCAATCAGCAGATATCGCTCTAGGTGTAGACCAAGCGTTAGAAGCTCGTGAAGGTAGCATGACAGATGAAGAAATTGAAGCAATCGGTGCAGGAGACCAAGGTTTAATGTTCGGTTTTGCTGTAAATGAAACACCTGAATTAATGCCACTTCCAATTTCATTATCTCACAAAATTGCTCGCCGTTTAACTGAAGTTAGAAAAAATGAAACAGTTTCTTACTTACGTCCAGACGGTAAAACTCAAGTAACAGTTGAGTATGATGAAAACAACAAACCAGTTCGTATAGATGCAATTGTTGTATCAACACAACATGGTCCAGAAGCTACTCAAGCTCAAATTGAAAATGATATTAAAGAACTTGTAATTAAACCAGTTGTACCAGCTGAGTTAATTGATGAAAACACAAAATTCTTTATCAACCCAACAGGTCGTTTCGTAATCGGTGGACCTCAAGGGGATGCTGGTTTAACAGGTCGTAAAATTATTGTTGATACTTACGGTGGATATGCTCGTCACGGTGGTGGCGCATTCTCTGGTAAAGATGCAACTAAAGTTGACCGTTCTGCTGCTTACGCTGCACGTTACGTTGCGAAAAACATCGTAGCTGCTGGCTTAGCTGATAAAGCTGAAGTTCAATTAGCATATGCAATTGGTGTAGCTAAACCAGTTTCAATCGCTATTGATACTTTTGGTACAGGTAAAGTTTCTGAAGAAAAATTAGTTGAAGTAATTCGCAACAACTTCGACCTACGTCCAGCTGGAATTATTAAAATGCTTGACCTACGTCGTCCAATTTACAAACAAACTGCTGCTTATGGTCACTTTGGCCGTACAGATATCGATCTTCCTTGGGAGCGTACTGATAAAGCAGAAGTTTTAAAAACTGAAGCAGGTCTATAATAAATGATTAAGGCTGAATATGGCATATGCTATATTCAGTCTTTTTTGTTTAGTTAGATTCACACTGTTTTATTCTACATATAGGTATACTTAAAAATCATTTTTCATAGGTTTAAATGACTCAATTAAAGTTTGTAATGGAGGAACCTATGAAAGCGATTATATGTACAAAATATGGTCCACCAGAAGTTCTTCAAACAACAGAAGTTGAAAAACCAAAAATAAAAGATGATGAGGTATTAATTAAAATACACGCAACAACTGTAACCGCAGGAGATGTAAAACTTCGAAGCTCCGATTTTCCTTTTATGTATTGGCTACCTTCACGACTTATGTTTGGCCTCACTAAGCCGAAAAATCAAATACCAGGTTGTGAGCTTGCAGGAGAAATTGTCACAGTTGGCAAAAACGTAAGAAATTTTAAAACAGGTGATCAAGTTTTTGGATATAGTGGATTTACTTTTGGAGCTAATGCTGAATATATCTCTTTACATGAAGAAGGTGTTCTAGCTAAAAAACCAATAAATATGTCCTTTGAGCAAGCTGCAGCTGTACCTGTTGGGGCGCTTACTGCATTACACTTTCTAAGGAGAAGTATTATTCAAAATGGACAAAAAGTACTTATTTATGGTGCTTCAGGAAGTGTTGGAACATATGCAATTCAGTTAGCTAAATATTTTGGTACCGAAGTTACCGCATTATGTAGTACATCAAATTTAGAATTGGTAAGGGCTTTAGGCGCAAATGAAGTAATTGATTATACAAATGAAGATTTTGCTAAGAGTAAGAAAACTTATGACATTATTTTTGATACGGTAGGTAAAAGCTCCTTTCCTAATTGTAAAAGATTGCTTAACAAGGACGGGGTCTATTTATTAAGTGCAGTATGGAAGCTTTCAGTTTATTTTCAAGCTATATGGAGTAATATAATTAGTAATAAAAAAACCATTCTTGGTGTAGCGAATATGAACTATGAAGATTTAAACTATATAAAAGCACTTATTGAAGCGGATAAATTAAAAGCTGTTATTGATCGACAGTACCCGCTTGAACAAATTGTTGAAGCACATCGATACGTAGAAAAAGGGCATAAGAAGGGGAATGTCGTTATAAACATTCGAGGGGTTTCAGACTGTTGACAAACGCTCGCTTTCTTCGGTGCTTATTACTTGCGTCTCGAAATACAAGCTAACTTTTTATGTACATAAAGAAATCCCTCAAAATAACCTTTTGAGGGATTTCTTTTATAGATTTTCATTTTGCTGTCTGATTTCTTCTCCAGCTAACATTATATTAGCTGTTTCAATTTTACGGTGCTCATCCACAGAATGGCCTGGATCGAGATTATTAAGGTCTGCTTGTATTTTCATTTGCTCTTCATTTCTGATGGGGTTATTTTTTTTGCTCAATTTTATTACCTCCATATATATAGTAGAAAGTAAGTGAAACTCTCGTTGTTTTAGTCTTAACGAATTGACTAACTTCATTCAAATTTTTAGAAGTAATTGATTTTACTCGCTTAATTCATTTATTAATTTTTTAAAGGTGAGATAAGCAGGCTTAATCGTATAATCATCCTTCATAATACCAAATTGATGAAATAGGTCGTCTTTTGAACTATCAGCATCCCTTAAACCAAAAAATTCATAATGAGTAATATTTAATTCCTGACGCAGTGAATAGACTGTTCGAATAATTACCTCAAGTACGATTGATTGTTGCTCATATGACCTTTCGATTTGTATAAATGGATTTTTGCCGGTAGGCCATCCATTCTCTGTAATGTGGATTGGAAGAGTTGACGGGAAACCATTACGATCCAATATTTCTCGAAATTTACGTAGTATGTTTTCTACTGAAACAGCAACTTCCTCAATTTTTAATGGTTCCTCAAATACATCAACATAAAAATTATGACCTACATAATCAATTGATTGAATGAATTCGTCCCCACCAATTTTTATTAAATTTTCCCAAAAATGTGGAACTGTCTTTTCTCCCTCAGGAACTGAGCCAAATCCAACTTTAATAGGTAAATTGCTTTTTTCAATTTCTACTTTTACAGTTAGAACGCCTTGTACAAGCGCTTCTAATACATATGGTTTGGAGCCATCCATAAATGATAAATTAGGTTCATTCGTGATTTGAATTGAATCAAGGAAGGTGCCATACTCTTTAATTACTTTACGAACAAAATCTAACCAATAATCTAGAGATAGACTTGGATCCATGAGGCAGCCAATTGTTAAATCACCTAATAAACCTGCTTTTTTATATCGATTTAGAGCGTTAAATACTTTTTCTTCTGTTTCTGGTCCCATATAGACTGCATACATTCTTGGTAAAAGCTGATTAGTATTGCCTTTTAGCTCTTTAAGTGCAGTAGCTATTTTTTCATAATGATCATCAGGACCAGTAGCTAATCCTATAGGTGTACCAGCTACGCTAAGAGGATAGATACCAAAAGTTAATCCAGTTGAATTCATCTACACCACTCCTTTAGTTAAATGGTAAATAATTATTTACTTATTAATTTGGCTTAATTTATTGAGTTATGATATTATCGAATTATATCTCGGACAAATAATAAACTTTTATTTACTATATGTCAATTTAGAAATTTTTCCTAGAAAGGTTTGTAATAAAATGAATTCAAATCCAAATCAAATCGCAGAGAAGTTTATCCAACTACTTCCTTTAGTTTTTAATAAGTTTAACAAGCAAAGCTCTAAAAATACTTTAAAGAATAAGCAATCCGAGCTAACTCATTTGCAAAGTCATATACTAGAAGAATTGTTTCAAACAGTAGATGGAATTTCAATTACAGAGCTAGCTCAAAATATAAGCATTTCTAAACAGCAAATGACGCCATTAATTATGAAATTAGAAGAAAAAGAATATGTTTTTAAAATTCAAGATCCGAATGATAAACGAAGTGTAAAAATTATCCTTACTGAAAAAGGTAAAAAAGTTGTCACAAAACGATGGGAAGATTTTTATCATATTTTTTGTGAACGGATCGGTCAGCTTGATGAGGAAGACTTGCTTGATTTAGACTACTCAATGCATAAGATTATAAGAATACTTGGGAAATTAGAATAGAGTGTATATTGAAAGGAGGAATCCCGATTAGTTTTTGTTAAATTATAGAAATCCTTGAACATTACTTACTAATCGTATATTATGTTTTAATATAACAACATACAAAAATGTATAACCTCATTGATATGGTATGAGGGTCTCTACCAGGAACCGTAAAATCCTGATTACGAAAAAGAATGTAATTTTATTTACATCCTTCTTCGTAATCAGGATTTTTTTTATTTTCACACAATTATGAAAGTGACTAGGGAGGAAAAAATAATGAAAACAGTCTATATAAATGCAACATTTTTTACAATGGATCAAGAAAATAAAATCTTTGAAAACGGTATGATGATCGTTCAAGATCAATTCATTACTTATGTCGGAAATCATTCTGAAGAGTTAAAAAAGGATGCGGATCAAGTAATTAATCTTCAAGGGAAATGGGTAATGCCAGGACTTGTAAATACACATTCTCATATTCTTATGACGCTTTTACGTGGTATTGGAGATGACATGCTGCTAAAGCCTTGGTTAGAAACTAAAATATGGCCAATCGAAAGACAATATACAACGGAAATTGCTTCTGTAAGTGCACAGCTTGGTATTTTAGAAATGGTTAAATCGGGAACTACAGCATTCTCAGATATGTTTAACCCTAATGGAATCGATCCAAACAGTGTCATGGAGACAATTGGTGAAACTGGCATTAGAGGAGCATTTTCATATTCAATATTTAGCTTTGGAACAGAAGAAGAGCAAAGATTGAATCTTAAAGGTGCTGAGCAATTTTCAAAAGACTACAAAAGGTTTGCTGATGGCCGTCTAACAACGATGGTTGCACCTCATAGCCCATATGCATGTACACCAGAAGCTCTAATTGAAAGTGCACGTATCGCAAAAGAAAATGATTTAATGATGCACATTCATGTATCTGAAACAGATTATGAAATTCAAGATATTGAAACTCGTTATTCAAACCGACCTGTGGAACATCTTCGTCAATTAGGTGTATTTAATCAGCCGACAGTAATGGCTCACGGTGTAGTGCTAAATGATGAAGAAAGAGCGATCCTAAAGGAATATGATGTACGAGTTGCTCATAATCCAATTAGTAATTTAAAGTTAGGTTCTGGGGTTGCTGATGTGGTTGGTTTATTAGACGCTGGAGTAAAAGTAGGTATAGCTACGGATAGCACAGCATCTAATAACAATCTTGACATGTTTGAAGAAGTGAGAATAGCTGCACTGCTACAAAAAGGAATGTATAAAGATGCTACGAAATTCTCAGCACAAACTGCATTAACCTTGGCTACTCGAGGTGGCGCAGAAGCTATAGGAATGGGACATACTGGCTCACTTGAAGCCAATAAAAAGGCAGACTTTATTACAATTTATCCATTTGATAAAGAACATTTACAACCATTAAGTAATGCCTATTCACACTTACTATACGCTGCACGTGGTAGCGATGTATGTGATGTATTCATTGATGGGAAAGCAATCGTAAAAGACCGTATTAGCTTAACAATTGATGAAGAAAAAGTAATCGCAGAAGTAAATCGATTACAGAGTAGATTTGTTTAATCTTACAAAGAAGAGCAGGAAAAGGATTTTCCTGCTCTTTCTATTTTAAAAATATCGTTCATTAATGATTTTTAAATGATGTAACTCATGGCCTGCAATAATATAAGCAATAGCACGAGGTGTCGTCGGGTGATTTAGAACATTTCCCTCGTTTTCTAATGTTTCATTAGATAAGTTTTCTAGCATAGATAAAGTCGACTGACGAACAGTTTGATATTCATAAATAATTTTCTCTAGCTCAAGCCGATTAAAATTTGCATTTTCATTATAGGCATTCTCATCAAACGATGGCAATGGGTTACGGTCTCCTCTTGCAATTGCCAAAAGACGATAGCACATTATTCTTTCAGTATCGACTAAATGTCCTAGAACTTCCTTAATACTCCATTTCCCTTCCGCATATCGATATTCGGATGTTTCTTTAGAGATTGCTTTAAAAAAACTGATTGATTCATCTAACTGCTTCCTCAAAATAGTTTGCAAGTCCCCTTCAGGAACTAGTCCAATATAACCTTTAAAGTGTGGGTTATATTCGTTTGAATTTGGTCTAGACATCATTATTAATCACCTCAAAGTTTTAAGATTAAAGATCAACAAAGCATAGTACAATAAGGAAATTATATATTATGGTAAAATTATGTAAATAGAAGTTTGAAAAATAAAAATATTAAGGATGATTAATTTGAATTTTCAGCTGAAGGAACGTTTTAAGCAATTTGCAAAAAATGAATGTGAAAATTCTAGTGGATTATATGAATATTTATCCTTAAAAATTGCAGAGGACGAAGAGATACTTGATTTGTGTTCTTTTGCGGAAGGTGGTCAGCCTATTCCTAATTTATTATTAGGTTCAATTCATTATTTATTAATGAATGGTAATCATCATCCGTTGAAGGATTACTATCCAAGTCTTGTAGAAGGACCGAAAAAAATAGAAGATTCTTATCCATATTTTCAGGATTTTAGTAAAAAATTTAGAAACGAAATTATTCAGCTTCTTCAAACGAAAATTGTTCAAACAAATGAAGTTAGACGTTGTGCTTATCTTTATCCTTGCTTCTCTTACATTTATCAAAAGGTTAATAAACCAATCTCGTTAATAGAAATCGGAACTAGTGCTGGACTTCAATTATTATGGGATCAATATAAGTATTCTTATAGCTCAAGCGAAACGATTTATGGGAATATCAAATCGAATGTTCTGATCGATTCAAAGGTAAAAGTAAAAGGCCAAACTATCCTCCCATTATTAGACGAAGTGCCTCCAGTTGTTGATCGATATGGAATAGATTTACACATAAATGATTTATCAAGCGAAGAAGACTTTTTGTGGTTAAAAGCTTTAATTTGGCCGGAGCATTTTGAACGAAGAGAATTATTTGAAAAAGCCGTTATAAGTAGGAAGGAAAATGAAATCAATTTAATTGAAGCAGACGCTATTAAAATCCTTCCAGAAGTAGTTAACGAATTATCAAATGATTCAATTCTATGTATTTTTCATACACATGTTGCAAATCAAATTCCAGTTGATGGAAAACAAAGTTTATTAAAAACTATCGAAGTTATTAGTGAAAATAGAGATGTGTTTCATCTTTATAACAATATTTGGGATCGAATGCTACATCTTGACTATTATATTGATGGGGTAAAGCATGAAGAAGTTATTGGTGAAACAGAAGGTCATGGGAAATGGTTTGAATGGAGGATTTAGAAAAACATTAATAAATCGCAATGAAATGAGGGAGAAAATGGAGATAAAAGGGATCAATCATTTGTTGTTTTCGGTATCTAATCTTGATTTAGCGATCGACTTCTATAGAAATGTATTTGATGCAACTCTTTTAGTGAAAGGTAAAACAACAGCCTATTTTGATTTGAATGGAATGTGGCTGGCATTAAATGAAGAGAAAGCTATTCCTAGAAATGAAATTCATCATTCATATACCCATTTGGCTTTTACAATAGACGAAGACTCTTTTGAAAAAATGTATGAAAAATTAGTTCAACTTAAGGTGAATATATTGAATGGTCGTGACAGAGATAAACGAGATAAAAATTCAATTTATTTTACGGATCCAGATGGACATAAGTTCGAATTTCATACTGGTACCATGCGAGATCGGATTGAAAATTATAAGCAAACAAAGCCACATATGGATTTTTATATTTAGTTGTTGAATACCAAAATTCATTAAGTAAAACAACAAAAGCTTATACGGATATGAAATCGATGGTTATTAACATGAAGTCAGATGATTCCGAAAATTTTATCATACCTTCCAGTACTAATAAATAACAGTTGGTTTGTCTCCGTTCCATGCTTCGATGTCACTGGTGGAATCTTTCCGCCCACGCTGTTCTCTTCAACAAACCAACCTTCTCAAACATAAAAAAACTCCTTTAAATAAAAAGAGTTTTTCATAATTATTGTTTCTTTTTTTTGAAAAATATATTAATCGCTAAATCAATAGTTAAAAAAAACATACCGATAATTAGTGAATATTTAAAAATACTAACTGTTGATATTTTAGTAACATACACTCCGTATAAAAGTAAAAAAAAGAAACCAATTATTGAAAAAATTTTATGATTTTTTAGCAAAACTATATCTCCTTAAAATTATTTGGTCCTCAATATGTAGATATTACAGCAATCGTTGCAGGAGGACATTATGTTCAAGGAAAAACAATAAAAACTTCTTTTTATACATACCCAGAAACCAAAACTTCAGAACATACTCTAACTAAAAAAGAAGCTTTAGCTGATCACTTTATGATTATATCTGGTATAGGACTAATAAAATTTGTAGGTAAAAAAAGCCCCTATAAATTAGCTCTTGATTTAGCTGCTTATGTAGCAGGAGTAACATATACCTTAAAAGGTCTTAATGTTGTATCAGGATATCCTACTCCCAGCGCTGGCCAATATATTAGAACTACAACTCCATATAGCTCAAATGACATGAAATTAGATATCAAAATGTGGTCGAGTAAAGAATCATATAAAAAAGGTGTAAAACCTTCTTATAAATATTCTCAAACACATCCATGGAAATAAAAAAATTTTAAAATTTAAGTTAAATAAAAAGATGAGATTCTTTCCTCTTCTTTATATTTAACTTCCATTCTAACTACCAAATTTCCAGTTTTTGTTACTATTTTACATAAATTATATTTTAGCAAGGAGTTGATTGTTTGTGAAGCAAGCTAACACTTTAAACTATAAGATTACAACAGGTAATCAGCTAACCCCTCCTAAATTGAAATATTATAGAAAGGGAATTCATCACGTTTTTTGTTCAAAATCTTCAATCTCACATTGTAGCAAACTAACTCACCGTCTAAATATAACAATCATCTAAGTCAATTTCATCAAGATCTGTGATCCTACCTTGTTAAATCCGTACCATGACGTGAACTACAACTTATGTCTTCCATTTTTCCGTTATAGAATTAATCGAACACTGTTACATTTAGCTCAAATAAATGATCACTCATTTAATGGGTTCCCATAGAAAACTTTCTACGAAAAAATATCTTGAATTGAAGATATTTTTTGATACAATATAGTTAAGAGTTCGGTAAGGTGATTTAGAAACTATCATATTAAACAGATGGATTAATTCGATATCTAGGTAGGTAATTCTTTAATAAATATCTCGAATTAAAGATAAAAATAAAAGGAGCGATAAACTATGTTCGAAAAAATCAATAGTAAACAATTAGGTCACGCTGATCACGGTTGGTTAAAAACAATTCATCATTTTTCATTTGCAAATTATTATGATCCAAGTAATATGAACTTTGGTGTATTAAGAGTATTAAATGATGATTTAATTAAAGCGCACAGAGGATTCGGTACTCATCCACATAGTGATATGGAAATCATAACATATGTCATTAATGGGAATTTAACTCACGCTGATAGTATGGGGAATAAACATGAAATTGGACGTGGTGATATTCAGTACATGAGTGCAGGAACGGGTGTGTATCACAGTGAACACAATATGGGCAGGGATTTATTAAGATTAATTCAATTATGGATTATTCCTGACAAGGCAGGTCATACTCCAAATTACGGAGACTTAATATCAGATTGGGAAGAGAGAGAAGGAAAATGGTATCATATGGTATCTCCTGTTGAAGGAAGTGCCCCAATTAAAATTCACCAAGATGCAAATATTTACTCGCTTGCATTAAATGAAAATGAAGAAATTACTTTTGAAATGAAAAAGGATCGCCAAGCGTATTTAGTCTTATTAGAAGGAAATGCCATCGTGAATGGAGAACTAATGGGAGCTAGTGATGCTGCAAAAGTAATTGAAGAAGATATTAAAATAAAATCAAAAGATTTTTCACATTATTTAGTAGTAGAAATGAAAAAATAATAGATGAAATGATCTAATTATTGGAGGGGAAATAGGTAATGAAAACAAGTATTAAATGGGATGGCAAGTTAGCCTTTTCAGGAATTGCACCATCTGGCCATGAGATAAAAATGGATACTTCCGAGTCTTTAGGTGGAGACAATAGTGCACCTACACCAGTTGAACTATTAATTAATGCAGTCGCAGGATGTACAGCGATTGATATCGTATTAATCCTAGAAAAAATGAGATTAAAGTTAACTTCATTCGAAATTGAAGTAAATGGTGAGCGAGCTGAGGAGCATCCTAAGCGTTTTACTGACATTCACTTGCATTATATATTAGGTGGAGAATTAGATACAGAAAAAGTTCGAAAAGCGATCAAATTATCAAAGGATAAATATTGCTCAGTAGCTCATTCTTTAAACGCTAACATTACAGCAAGTTTCACTTTAAATGGAACGAAGGATGATGAAGTACTATAATAAAATGTAGCTGTTCCTAAAGTAATTTGGGGCAGCTTTTTTTATTGCAATTTAAAAAACCAGCAGTTTGCTGGTTTTAGTTTGTAGACAAAGTACATTAAATTTGATTTTCANNACTGATTGCAAGCGCTTGTCTTTCTAGGCACGAAGTCTGGTGAGGAGCGGATTTACCTTAGACGGTAATGAGCACCGCAGATAGGCGAAGTAACGAAGAAAGCGAGCGTTTGTCAACAGTCTGAAACCAGCAGTTTGCTGGTTTCTTTACTTACTCTTCATTATCTAATTGTTTCTTTACATAAGTAGGAAGCATAAAGCACCCAACATGTAGATCTGTATTATAATATTTTGTTTCAATCCCTAGCTTATTCCATTCATCAGCTTTAATGTCTTTAATTGGATCGTATTTTTTTGAAGCAAATCCGAATAACCAATGTCCAGATGGATAAGTTGGCATATGGAATTGATAGACTTTTGAAATCGGAAATGTTTCTTTAATTTTGGAATGTGCACGTTTCATTTCGTGCGCGTAACTAGCGTAATATGGACTTTCATGCTGGTTAATTAGTATACCTTCTTCACTTAATACCCGTTTGCAATTGTTATAGAAAGCAACTGTAAAAAGCCCCTCACCAGGTCCAATAGGATCAGTTGAATCTACCAAAATCAGATCGTAATAACCTTCATCAGCTTCTTGTACGAACTTTAGGCCATCTTCGAAATATAAGGTTAATCTTTTATCTTGATCTAATTTTGAAGCAGTTAAAGGTAAGTATTGTTGGCATAGCCTTACTACTCGCTCATCAATTTCTACCATATCAACAACTTCCACACCTGGGTATCGTAGTACTTCACGAGCGGTACCACCGTCGCCACCACCGATAATTAGTACTTTTTTAATGTTTGGATTCACGGCCATTGATACATGCGTAATCATATCATGGTAGATAAATTCATCCTTTTCAGTCACCATCATATACCCATCTAGAGTAAAGAATGTTCCAAATGTTTCACTTCTAAAGAAATCGATTTGTTGAAATTCACTTTTTTCAGAATGAATATGTTCTTGAACCTTTATGGAGAACTTCGTATCCTCTTGGTGATTCTCTGTATACCATAAATCCATTAAATTTTCCTCCAAACTTCGATCGACGACCTTTATTATATAAGGATCATCATCATCGTTGATTGTGATCGTTCCTTCTGATTTTAAATAAAGATAATGCTGAATCAATTCGGTTGAAATTAGTTCACCAGGTATACAAAGAGGGATACCAGGAGGGTAAATCATGATTGATTCACCACTAATTAATCCACTAGCATCATGAATTGAAATAATACGTTTAGGATGATAGTAGGCTTCTCTAGGAGTCATGACCATTTTAGGATTTTTTAATGCAACGCTTATATCTGTTTCAAGTTTCGGAAGTTTACCGTAATATCGGTCACTAATATCTCTTAATGCATCAATTAAGGTTCGAATGGTGTCTTCATTATCACCTAGCGAGATAATTGCTAAAATGACATTAGGTTCGGCAAGTTCGATTTGAATTTTATATTCCTCTGCAAGCATGTCATATACTTTAAAACCAGACATTCCTAAATCTGAAACTTTCACAACGAGTTTTAACTCATCGTAATCGAATACCCCAACTCCATTTCGATATGAATCTTGTGTAATACATTTTAATCCTTTTATGGAGTTAATTTCTTCTTTAGCTTTTCTTGTTAAATTGAGTAATTTTTCAAAACGCTCTTGACCTTCTAAAACTAATTTCTTTCTTGCAACATCGATTGAACACATAAGTAAATAGGAAGCAGATGTTGTTTGAAATAAATTTATTGTAGATCGAACCCTATTTTTTGTAATGATCCCATCATTATGTAGTAGAACTGATGCTTGTGTTAAAGCACCACCAGTTTTATGCAAACTAAGGGTAACAAGGTCAGCACCAAGAAGGGCAGCATTAGTTGGTAAATCAGGGTGAAACGAAAAGTGAGCACCATGTGCTTGGTCTACTAAAACAGGAATCCCTCTGGAATGACCGATGTCGATAATTTGATTTAAATCTGAAGTTGCTCCAAAATAGGTAGGATTTATAATCAGGATGGCTTTAACATCAGAATTTAAATCTAGAGCATGAAGAACAGATTTTACTGAAACGCCATTTACAATTCCATACTCATAATCGATTTCTGGTTCAATAAATACTGGTTTAGCACCTGCTAAGATTAATGCATTTATTGCGGATTTGTGTACATTCCTTGGTAGGAGAATTTTATCTCCATGTTCAAGGGCGCTCATAATCATATATTGAACTCCAGAAGTCGAACCATTTACTAACATATAAGCGTTATCTGAATGAAAGGCATCTGCTAATAAAGTTTCGGCTTCTTGGATTACACCTGTTGGATGCGATAAGTTATCAACACGCTTTGAAGAATTGACATCCATTTTAAGAGCCATATCACTCCAAAGCTCTCTTAATTCCTCCAGTGAATTACCTCTTTTATGCCCGGGTACATCAAAGCTTGTTATATCTTCCTTAGCATAACGGACTAATTCAGTTAAAAGCGGTGTTTTACTGTGATCCATCATCCATCAATATCCTCCACATCAGGACCATTCCATAAATTTTTACCGTAAAAAATTTCATCCATCTCATACTTCACTTTTTCTTCTATTTGTGAGATTTCATCCTCGTCTAATTTTTCTTTTGTGTAGCCAAAAAGATAATTATCTAAATTAAATTGTTTCAACTTACATTTCGTGTGGAAAATATTTTCTTGGAACACATTCACATCAATCATTTGATACATGTCCTTTATTTTTTGAGGAATGTAATTTTGGATTGAGTTTATATCGTGATCAATAAATAATTTATAACCGCTAACATCACGAGTAAATCCTCGAACACGATAATCAATAGTCATAATATCGGCATCAAATTGGTGTATTAAATAGTTTAAAGCTTTTAAAGGAGAAATTTCTCCACAAGTAGATACATCAATATCTGCTCTGAACGTACTAATTCCATCATCCGGATGATATTCTGGGTAGGTATGAACAGTAATATGACTTTTATCTAAAGCTGCTACTACTAACTCCGGTAATGGGCCAGGTGATTCGGAAAAAGTTTCAGATGAAGGATTATCAACCGGACCTTCTGAAACGAGAATCGTAACACTTGCTCCTTGAGGATCATAATCTTGTTTTGCAACATTTAAAATGTGGGCTCCGATTATATGCGTAACTTCAGTTAAAATTTTTGTTAAACGGTCAGCGTTATATTGTTCATCGATGTACTGAATATATGCTTCACGTTCTTCTTTCGTTTTGGTAAAGCAAATATCATACATATTGAAACTTAAAGATTTCGTTAAATTATTGAATCCATAAAGTTGAAAATTATTTGACGATGAAATATTCATCTATTGTCCTCCTAATTTTACAAAGTAAAAAAGTACGTACGAAAAGTAAAAGCGACTGTATAATAGTCGCTAGTGTAACTACTCAATATATATTGTTTGTTTTTGAATTATTCATTATTCACATAAGTTGATGATTGAGGAGTTACTGATCAATCATGTTTTTTTATTGTTTTATTTAAAATATTCAGAAAATAAAAAGCCTGAAAAATTACTAAGCTTTCTTAGATATGAGGATTGGTGGTTGTGGTGTGAAAATTAGTTCAAATTCCAGTACTAATTTATTAAAGATACTATTCCAATCCTGTGTTAATGCATAATCTCTTGCTTTTTTTGACATATGCTTTAACATCTCGTTTCCATGTAAGCAATCCTCAATTGCTTGGCAAAATGAAGAGGTATTTTGTGGCTCACAAAGGACGCCAGTTGAATAATCTCTAATTATATTTTTAACTCCACCTGCATTTGCACCAATCACTGGTGTTCCACACGCCATTGCTTCGAGTACTACATTTCCAAATGTTTCAGTATCAGAAGGAAAGACCATTAAATCTGACACTCCGTATATCTCAACTAAGTCCTTTTTTTGAAGGTAGCCTGTATAAATAATTTGATCCGTACCAGTTTTCTTAATCATTTCTTCTTTTTTTGGACCATCTCCAACGATTATCCAAGTTAAATTTTTGTTAAAACGCTGTTTAGTGTAGTTTATTATTTTCGATAAGGTTTCTAAATCCTTTTCAGGTGCAATTCTTCCGACAAAACAAACCGTATATTTAGAAGTAATATTATATTTTTGTTTAATTTCATTATGATTCAAAGTTGGACGAAAGATCGAACAGTCAACGCCATGGGTCCAAATAGAGAGATTGTTAAAACCTTTTGTCTCTAAATGATTGAATGTATCCTTCGAAGGAACAAATATTTTTTGAGTAGGTCTATGAAACCAATCTAAATACTTCCATAAAATATTTTCTAAGAATGTTAAGTTATAGTACTGAAGATAATGATCAAAATTTGTATGGTATGAAGCAACTAAAGGAATTTTCATTTTTTTAGCAATATGGAGCCCACTTAATCCAATCGTAAATGGCGTTGCGATATGAATAATATCCGGATTAAATTCTTTAAGCGTCTTTTTCATTTTAGAAAGGTTTGGAAATGAAATTTTACATTCAGGATAAATTTTAAATGGTACAGATTTTAATCTTGTTACATCTTGCGTTGATGATAAACCGTAGTCCTCAGGAGCAAACACATGGTATGAATGGCCATGATCTTTTAAGTAATTTGTAAATCGATTTAAAGTTTTGGCAACACCATTCACTTGAGGAATATAGGTGTCTGTAAAAATAGCGACTCTCATAACTTCTCCTCCTCACAAATGATAGATAAAAAACTGTGAAATAAATGTAGTAAATATACCAAGTAATATTCCGAAAAACACATCTGATGGATAATGTAAGCCAAGATAAATTCGAGAGAAAGAGACGCACAAAACTAAAGGAAGTAAAATAAATGACGTAAATGGTATATAAATCATTATAGGAAGTGCAACAGAAATAATTGCCGTTGTATGACCAGAAGGGAAGGAATGATCTTTTAAAGGATTTTTTAGCACAAACGTACCTTCTAGTTTAAGATAAGGTCTTTTACGTGGATAAAAACGTTTAAGAAAATGAACAGGAATATGGCTAAGAGAAAGGGTACAACAACATAAGATTGATGCTTCATGCAATTCACCTTTGGAATAAAGTAATAAAATTAATGCTGATGCAATTGTAAAAGTAGCTCCGCCAAGATGTGTAATATTACGAAAGAAAAAATTCAAGTAACGCTTCTGGAACAATGAATTAACGCGATAAAACAGTTGACATTCATATGTGTGTATCTTTTGAAGAATAGCGCTCATTTTTCATCCTCCATTATGCTGATCTTTTTAACTTCATTATAAAAAGGGTTTATGGATTTAAATAGAAGCTTTTGTAAATGAATAATTTAGATATGTAAATTTTTATTAAACGGATTGGAGCGGGGATGAATAAGGTATGCTGGGATCGTCAAATCTGTCTGAGAATGCAAATAAAATCGGGATAATAGAAATAAACGTGAAAGTGCAAATAAAAAGGCTAAAACAGCAAATAAATCCTTGAAGGTGCAAATAAAAAAGCTGAAACTACAAATAAAACTATCAAACCTACAATTAAAAAAGTCAAAACAGCAAATAAAACCCGTAAAAACTGCAAATAGGACCACAAATCATAAATAACCTAGGCCAATACAAAAGTAACAAAAAGAGAAGGCTTAAATCCAGTCCTTCTCTTTTGCACTTTTATGTAAATAAATCCTCAAATTATTTTACCTGATTTTCTTCTTCTACCTTTTTATAGAATTGTCCTTTTTCAATATATTCTCTACGAATTCGATCCATATCAATGATGTCTTCCTCTGTTAATTCACGTACTACTTTAGCAGGTCTACCAAATGCTAATGTGTTAGGAGGTATTACTTTTCCTCCTGGAACTAAGCTACCTGCACCAATCATTGCACCTTCACCGATTTCGGCACCGTCTAAAACGATTGAACCCATCCCAACTAATGCATTCTTTTTAACTGTACAACTATGTAAAATAACACTATGTCCAATTGTTACGCCATCTTCTAAAATTAGAGGGCATTTTGGACTTTGGTGAAGAACAGATAAATCTTGAACATTTACATCATTTCCAATGATTGTATCATTAACGTCGCCACGGATTACTGCACCAAAAAATACACTACTATTTGCTCCAATTGTGACAGAACCGGTAACAGTTGCAGTTGAAGCGATAAAAGCTGATGGTTCGATTTTGGGTTGCTTCCCTTTGTATGGTAATATCATACTATACCGTTGCCAAGCATATAAAAAAAATACGATGATTGTTTAGTTGAAATTGTCTAAACAACAAGGCAACTTAGTTCACCTCCATAATATTTACTTCAATATGAGTATAACTTATTTTACCAATATGTAATTAATGAAAAATAGGGAGGAGTGAAAAAATGTCACTACCTAAAAATCCGATCCAATTAATGCCGAAAGTTTATAAAGCTGTTTTTCCTTTAGTGCATCAGGAATTGAACTATTGGAGAAATTTTGCAACGACAATCCCAGATCCAGAACTTAGAAAACAAGCATTAATGAGTATTGATACAAAAACATTCCATTGTGAAGGTGGTGCAATTTTAGCATTACTTTCTGAAAAGAATTTAAAACCAGTAATAGAATTTATCGTTGCATATCAAACAATTAGTGATTACTTAGATAATTTATGCGATCGTAGTACCTCGCTTGATCCAGTTGATTTTGAAGCACTACATGAGTCAATGATTGATGCTGTAAAATGCCAAAAATCAGATCAAATGTATTATCGCTTCCGAGAAGAACAAGACGATGGTGGATATTTACGCGCACTAGTTTCAAAGTGTCAAAGTAGTTTAAATCAATCGAAGCATTATGAGGGAATTAAAGAGTACTTAGTTCAACTTGCTGATTATTATTGTAAGTTACAAATACATAAGCATGTAAAAAAAGAAGAGCGAGTGCCTAGATTAACAAATTGGTTTGAAAAATATCAACCAGAACTTTCTGACTTAGAATGGTATGAATTCTCTGCGTGCGCAGGTTCAACACTTGGAATTTTTTGTTTAGTTTCTTATTCATTTAACGAAATGATTTCTGAAAAATTATTTGAACAAGTCTATAAGAGTTATTTCCCTTATGTACAAGGACTTCATATACTACTAGATTATGTAATTGATCAAAAGGAAGACGAAGAAGGCGGAGATTTAAATTTCTGCAGTTATTACCCGTCTAAAGATGTCATGTTAAATAGGATTGAGTATTTTTCAACTAAAAGTGATCAAGCCTTAAAAGATTTAAAAGACTATCGTTTTCATCGAATGATATGCCAGGGATTATTAGGCATTTATTTGGCTGATAAAAAAATGTCAGGACCAGATGAGATGAAAAGAATTAGAAGAGGAATTGTTAAAAACGGTGGCTTAACATCATTCTTTTTCTATGGCAATGCAAAGTTATATTTTAAATTAAAAGAGTTAAAGTCGAGTAATAGAAGAGTCAGGGAATCAGTTTAAAAAAGAATAGGCAGGTAAACACGAAAAAGGATAGNNCTATCCTTTTTCGTGTTTACACATTTACATTAAAAACTTCACTTTTTTCTGTAAAAAATAACTTCATAAGTGGTGGAGTTACAATAGTTGTGATTAGTACCACAATAACAAGGATCGCAAACATTTCCTTACTTAAAAGATTATTTGCTAAACCTGTTGATGCCATAATCAATGCAACTTCTCCACGAGATACCATTGCTGAACCAATTCCGAGTGAATTTTTAGTTGGAAATCCAGCCAGTTTTGATCCTAATGCTCCACCAATTAGCTTCGTTAAGATGGCGATAATACTTATGATAATAATAGTCGGAATCGAATGACTTAACCCAGTGAATTGAACTGATACTCCTATTAAAGTGAAAAACACAGGTACAAAAACAGAGTAAGCAATCGTTTCGACCTTTTCAAAAACCTCTTGTTTAAACTTAGTAACGGATATCGAAATTCCTGCGATATAAGCGCCGATTATTGCAGCAATACCTGTTTGGTCTGCAAAGGCTGAGAATAAGAAGCAAACGATTAGAGCAGCAGAGATTAATGTTTCTGAAACGTTTAGTTTTATAAACTTTTTTAGGAACCAAGGGACAATCTTCCAACCGATTAATATGGCAAATGTAAAAAATATAAACTTTTTAAATAATAGAATTGGTAAACTAACGGCGCTACCACTGAAACTCATAACAAATGCTAATGCTATGATGACAACAATATCATCAATTACGGCAGCTCCTAAAATTGTTGCTCCATCTTTTGTTTTAAGTTTACCCATTTCTTTTAATGTAGCCACCGAAATACTTACACTAGTTGCAGAAAGAATCAGTCCTAAAAAAATGGCCTCAAATTGACTTAAGTTTATGGAGATTCCATAAAGATAACCTGAGAATAATGGGAATAGTATTCCGAGTACCCCTACATAAGAAGAAGCTTTCCCAGTTCGTTTAAATTCATTAAGATCAGTTTCTAAACCTGCAATAAACATAAGTAAAATGACACCAATTTCGCTCATTTCATGTAATGTTTCTGTTTCAGTAATGATTCCAAGAACAGCCGGCCCTAGTATAATTCCTATTAATAGCTTTCCTAAAACTGCAGGCTGACCAAGCTTTGTACTTAAATCCCCAAAAACTTTAGAGGCAATCAATATAATTGCAAGTTGCACATAAAGCATAAATTCATCTCCCGTCTGAACGCATAAAAAAAGAACCTGCCACGATAGGGGAAGTAAATTACATACTTATCCCAATCGTGACAGGCTCCTCCGAACAATGCATTAAATTTAATCTAAGTATAAACCAAAATTGAATTAAAAACCAGCTTAAGTATTAGATTTGTAACTATTTAAATAGAAACTTAGTTTAATAGAATTAAAAAAATAAGCGAAATAAAATAAGCAAAATGAAAGAGTATAAACGAAATGGCACTTTTAATTTTTCGAAAAAACAACATATATTTTAGGACGAAAGAGTGTACATAAATTAAAATCATACTCCCAAAGAATCCATAAAAATACCCATAAATTACCCAAAGGGTCATCTGATTGACTTGTGAAGATTCTGTATGAAATCCTCGATATAATGAAACAAGGTAAAAAACTGACCAGTAATTGATGAATGCAATTAGTCCAATTAATAATAATATCCAATTCGAATTCCGTAAAATGAACTGAAAAACATTACGAAGTATTCTATTCAAATTGTTTAGGTTTGTAGTCAACTCTTCACGCCCCTAGAGTTGGTTTATCTCAATCAACTACGAATTGGTTTGTATGAACAAATCAATTAAATTGGTATATCTTTACATAATATTCAATTGATTCCATGAATACGCCGTAATTAGATATTATTAATAATTTTTTGTAAATTTTTATAGGTCGATAAAGTTACTAGATATAAAAATTTTATGTTTTATCAAAAGGGGATATGTTCTTAATAAAAAACTTGATCCTGTTTACTAAACTTCATTACAAAATAAGTAATTTAAACAAAAAAAGAGGCCCAATAAGTACAATGGCTTAAGGGGCACTCTGTTTAATTTAAATTAATTTTTAGTTGGTTCAATTTGAGTAAATATATCTCGGTGAACTCTTTTCATTTCTTCAAAAAATTGCTCACGTTTAATATTATTATTATCTAATATTTCTTTAAATGAGTTTGTTTTACCTTTTTGAGCGATGATATTTTCCAAAGGTTTATTTGAAAGCTTTGATACAACTGCGATAAATATTAATTTCTTCATTTCCATTTTATGTTGCTCTACAGCTTTATTTATATTAGCTTCAGGTTGGTTTAAGTAATTAGAAATATACTTAACAACTTCTTTTTTGTGGTTTTCTAACATTTTATTTGCTTTGTGGTGATGATGTCTATGATGTTCACCATCATCTGTTGTTACATCGTGATCATGATGTGGATGGACATAATAATTTGCTGCCGCGATGTTTTCGGCATTTACTGTAATTGTACTTAGCGTAAAAAGGCTAACTACTGCACCTGCAAAAATAGCTTTTTTCATTTTGAAAACCTTCTTTCTTTTTTTGATTTTTTTATCTTTACCAATTTTTCAAGAAAAATTTACCATTAATGAATTTTTAATGAATTTTTAAGGTATTTATAATGGTTTTGAGGAAATCAAACAATATGAGAAATTGGGGTCAAAATAAAAAAACTGTCTAAATTAGACAGTTTTTCTTAAGCTCTTTTTTCAATAGCTAATATAAAAGGAGGATTATTTGCTTGATTAATAAATCGATAAGTTAATACATGTGCCAAGTCTTGAGGGATGTTTTGAGCAAAGTTCATTAATTCATCTTTTTCAATTTCTCCGCCTTCATGACCATGATAAATTACAACTACGATAATTCCTTCTGGTGCCATCATTTCAAGTATTTGTTCTATTGCTGAAATGGTAGACTCAGGTACAGTTACAACTGATTTATCACTACCAGGTAAATAACCAAGATTAAAAATTGCACCTTTTAATTTCTCTTGTGATGAAGCTGGGATTAGTTTTTTTACTTCTGCATGACTTCTTTGGAATAGTGTAACTTGTTTGCTTAAATTTTCATTATTTATTCTTTCAGTCGTCTTTTGAATAGCTAGTTCTTGGATATCAAATCCGTATACATGTCCAGTTTCACCAACCAATTTTGCTAAAAATACTGTATCATGACCATTACCTATTGTGGCATCAATGGTAAGATCACCTTCATTCACAGTTGATTGGAGAAGCTTTCTAGCGTACGGTAAAATGCGATCTAGAATCATGTTAATTGTACTCGATTATTTGCGTATTTACCTTGCCAGCTATTTCTACGTTCAAACTCGCGATCAATTGCATTCAGTACTTCCCATTTTTTTAAGCTCCACATTGGTCCGATTAATAAGTCAGGTGGACCGTCTCCAGTAATACGATGTACGATTACATCACTTGGAATGATTTCAAGCTGATCAACGACTAAGTTAATATAAGCGTCAAAATCCATGAATTTAACTAGTCCTTTTTCATATTGCTTCATCATTGCAGTACCTTTTAGTAGGTGAAGTAAGTGAATTTTAATACCTTGGATATCAAGTTTAGCAACCTCCATCGCTGTTTCCATCATCATTTCTGGAGTTTCAAGAGGTAACCCATTAATAATATGTGAACAAATACGGATGTTGTGCTTTCTTAATTTTTCTACGCCTTCTACGTAAGTTTTATAATCGTGTGCACGATTAATAATATTTGCAGTTTTTTCGTGAACAGTTTGTAATCCTAATTCAACCCATAAATAAGTTCGTTTATTTAAATCTGCAAGATATTCAACAACATCATCTGGTAAACAATCTGGTCTTGTTGCGATTGATAAACCTACAACGCCTTCTTGCTCTAATATTGGTTCGAACTTTTGTTTTAATACTTCTACTGGTGCGTGAGTATTTGTGTAAGCTTGGAAATAGCCTAAGTATTTTCCGTTTTGCCATTTCTCATGCATTTTATCTTTTATTTTATGAAATTGAGTTACAACATCTTCAGCTCGATCTCCTGCAAAGTCGCCCGAACCAGATGCGCTACAAAAAGTACAACCTCCAAACGCAACTGTACCATCTCTATTTGGACAATCAAATCCAGCGTCAATTGAAACTTTAAATACTTTTTCGCCAAATTGTTGTCTTAAATGATAATTCCAAGAGTGATATCTTTTATGATCTATTGTATATGGAAAAGGATTGTTTTTTGTCATTCCTCATCCCTCCCTTAATTTAAGTCAATATTATCGATTTTATCATGCTCTAAAAAGAAAACCAAATGGAAAAACCTTTCTTATTTGTAAAGAAATAATTGTACTCTGATTGAAAGGTTCGGAAATACTATTCTTGAGGTAACCTACATAGCGGATACTTCATTAAAGTCTCAAAGGAGGTATTTTCTTGGGAATAACAGATCGCAATTTCGGACAAGAACAAGTACAACAAGCGAAACAAGCCTATGATTATGCAGTACAACAATTAGAAATTGGCATGCAACAAGAGCATTTTAACGGAATCGAGTATTCTGAAGCACAGGCAGGGCTTGAGCAAGCAATTATGCAGTTAGAAAAAGTTGAAAACCTTGCAAATTTAGAAAATAGAGATGAATTTAATCGTTTACGTAGACAATTAACACAGCTACAACATCAAATGATTATTACTCCGCACTAAAGGAGACTAGAATATGCAAGAATATGTTCAAGAATATGCAATCCTTGGGAGGAAACCAAAAATGGTTAAAAAGAAATCAAAAAGTAGTAATCCCGAACAAACAACAAAGAATAAAACGAAAACAGAATTCTCAGGTGAACTTTCAGCAGTAGATCAAGTCAAAATGAATAACGCTAAAAAAGGTCAACCACAGAGATCAAAGCAAGGGTAAGGTAGAAAAGGGAATAGGGTGTAAAGGAAAAGGAAGGTTTGCCTTCCTTTTTTCTTTTTATTTTGGTAATTTTAGGGATTATATGGTGCTTCTCTAATACCTTCTAGGTTTTTTGTCCTTCTTATCTATCGCCACTTAATGCGTGCCTCTTGAAACTAGGAAGATTCTCCTCTACAATTAATGAGTTAACGAGATAAAAATAGATAAAAAGGGACAGCTTTGAGGGGAGTAAGGGATGCCAAAAAAACTATGGTTTTTGTTAATCGGTATGATTTTAAATGTAACAGGTAATTCTTTTTTATGGCCATTCAATACAGTATACATCCATATATATTTAGGGAAGTCCTTGTCTGTAGCGGGGCTTATTTTAATGTTTAATTCATTGGCCGGTGTATTTGGTAATATGCTGGGGGGCTGGCTTTTTGATAAATTTGGGGGATATAGGTCAATCCTTACTGGTATTAGTATTACGTTTTTGTCGATATTAGGTTTGGTTATTAATCATTCTTGGACATATTACAGTTGTTTCTTCGTAATCTTAGGGTTTGGTGTTGGTATTGTATTTCCATCAATGTATGCGATGGTTGGAGCGGCATGGCCAGAGGGTGGTCGTAAAGCTTTTAACGCAATTTATGTAGCTCAAAATCTTGGTGTTGCGATTGGTACGGCTTTAGGTGGAGTTGTTGCGGCCGCTAATATTAATTATATTTTCTCCGCTAATTTGCTATTATATATTATTTTCTTCTTAGTAGCTTTATTTGGATTTAAAGATATTGGTGAACCTAAGCAATTAAAAGAAACCCATGTAGAAATATTAGAGAAACAAAAATTTTCATTTACTCCTTCAATGAAGGCACTGATGATTGTTTGTGTTGCGTATGTTTTATGTTGGTTAGTTTATGTTCAATGGCAAACTACGATTGCTTCAGAAATGCAAAATCTACACATTGGATTAAAAAAATATAGTCTATTATGGACTGTAAATGGTGCACTTATTGTCTTAGCTCAACCAATCGTATCAACTGCGATACGTAAATTTGAGTTAAGTATGAGAAAGCAAATGTTGTTTGGAATTGGATTTTTTATCGCTTCGACTATTCTTGTGAGCACTGCTGATCATTTCTCAATATTTATGACAGGTATGATCATTTTAACAATTGGAGAAATGTTCGTCTGGCCTGCAGTACCAACTATTGCAAATATGCTTGCTCCGAAAGATCGTATAGGAATGTATCAAGGGATTGTAAATAGTGCAGCAACGGTTGGAAGAATGCTTGGACCAGTTATTGGAGGGGCACTTGTTGATACTTTTAATATGAAGGTATTATTTATCATATTAGTTGTCTTTTTAGTAATAAGCATGGTTTTCTCTGTGCTTTATGAAAGATTAGCAAAAAAAGTAGTAAAAGCGGATAATCAAACTTTTGCTTCTTAAAAATAGGCAATGTATAATTGACCTTTTTCTTTGGTTATAATAAAATGGTATAAATTAAATCTAAATGATCGGCAATGATTGGGAATAGTAGTGAATATGAAGAGGTTTAGAGAGTTGACGGTTGGTGAAAGTCAATCCATTCTATTCATGAACTCGCCCATAAGCCACATTTGTGAACGGTTTTTACCAAGTAATAAATGTCGTGTTCCACGTTACGGAAACAAGTGAATGTATTTTTACATTAATTTGGGTGGTACCGCGGGAAATCCTCTCGTCCCTTTTGGGATGGGAGGATTTTTTTATTTGTAGACCGCTAGGACCACAGCCGAGCCATTTATACATGAAAAAAGGAGGCAATAATATGAGTTTTAATCATGGTTCTATTGAACAGAAATGGCAGAAGTATTGGTTAGAAAATAAAACGTTTAAAACAACTGGCGATACAAGCAAGCCGAAATTTTATGCACTTGATATGTTCCCTTATCCATCTGGGGCGGGATTACATGTAGGTCATCCAGAAGGGTACACAGCAACTGATATCCTTTCAAGAATGAAAAGAATGCAAGGCTATAATGTACTTCATCCAATGGGTTGGGATGCATTTGGTCTACCTGCAGAACAATATGCATTAGATACAGGTAATGATCCAGCTGAGTTTACTGAAAAGAATATAAATACTTTCCGTAATCAAATTCAGGCACTAGGATTTTCATATGATTGGGATCGTGAAATTAATACAACTGATCCTGATTATTACAAATGGACTCAATGGATTTTCCTAAGAATGGTTGAAAAAGGATTAGCTTATGTAGATGAAATCCCAGTTAACTGGTGCCCAGCTCTTGGTACAGTTTTAGCTAATGAAGAAGTAATCAATGGAAAAAGTGAGCGCGGAGGACATCCAGTTGAGCGTCGCCCAATGAAGCAATGGATCTTAAAAATCACAGCTTATGCTGATCGATTATTAGAAGATCTAGAAGAATTAGATTGGCCAGAAAGCTTAAAAGAAATGCAACGTAACTGGATTGGCCGTTCTGAAGGTGCTGAAGTTTACTTTAATGTTGATGGATTCGATGAAAAAGTAACAGTATTTACAACACGTCCTGATACATTATTCGGTGCGACTTATGTAGTGTTAGCTCCAGAACATGATTTAGTTAATCAAATTTCAACAGCTGATCAAAAAGATGCTGTCGAAGCATACATCGATTCAGTTAAATCGAAAAGTGATCTAGAGAGAACTGATTTAGCGAAGGATAAATCAGGTGTTTTCACAGGAGCATATGCAATTAACCCTGTAAATAACGAAAAGCTTCCAATTTGGATTGCTGACTATGTACTTGCAAGCTATGGAACTGGTGCAGTTATGGCAGTACCAGGACATGATGAGCGCGATCACGAATTTGCAGTTAAATTTAAATTACCAATCGTTGAAGTTGTTGAAGGTGGAGACGTTCAAAAAGAAGCTTACGCTGGAGATGGCAAACATGTTAACTCTGATTTCTTAAACGGTTTAAATAAACAAGAAGCTCTTGAAAAAATAATTGATTGGTTAGATTCTTCAAAAGCAGGTGAGAAAAAAGTTACGTATCGTCTACGTGATTGGTTATTCTCTCGTCAAAGATATTGGGGAGAGCCAATTCCAGTAATTTTCTGGGAAGATGGTACGATGACAGTTGTTCCTGATGAGGAATTACCATTAATTCTTCCGAAAACAGAAGATATTCGCCCAAGTGGTACTGGAGAGTCACCATTAGCGAATATTTCTGATTGGGTTAATGTAGTTGATCCAGTAACAGGTAAAAAAGGAAGACGTGAAACAAATACAATGCCACAATGGGGCGGAAGCTGCTGGTATTACTTACGTTATATTGATCCAAATAATAACGAAGCAATCGCAGATACTGAATTACTAAAGCATTGGTTACCAGTTGATGTATATATTGGAGGAGCAGAGCATGCAGTTCTTCACTTACTATACGCTCGTTTCTGGCATAAATTCCTTTATGATTTAGGTGTAGTTCCTACAAAAGAGCCATTCCAAAAGCTATTCAACCAAGGAATGATCTTAGGGGAAAATAATGAAAAAATGTCTAAGTCTAAAGGAAACGTTGTAAATCCTGATGATATCGTTGCTAGCCATGGTGCTGATACGTTACGTTTATATGAAATGTTCATGGGTCCATTAGATGCATCAATCGCTTGGTCAGAAAATGGATTAGATGGTTCTCGTCGCTTCTTAGACCGAGTATGGCGTTTATTTGTTACTGATAATGAAGAGCTTTCAGATAAAATTGTAGAAGGCGTTACTTCTAGCAGTCTTGAAAAAACATATCACCAAACAGTAAAGAAAGTAACAGAGGACTTTGAAGGTTTACGCTTTAACACTGCAATTTCACAAATGATGGTGTTTATTAACGAAGCATATAAAGCTGATCAATTACCAAAAGAAATGGTTGAAGGTTTTGTAAAATTAATAGCACCAGTTGCTCCTCATATCGGTGAAGAACTTTGGAGTAAGCTAGGTCATAGTGATTCAATTGCATATGCTACATGGCCAGCATACGATGAAGCTAAGCTTGTAGAAGACGAAATTGAAATCGTAGTACAAATTAATGGTAAAGTAAAAGCAAAATTACTTGTTGCAAAAGATGCTTCTCGTGAGCAAATGGAGCAAATTGCATTATCAGATGATGCAGTTAAGGAACAAGTTGAAGGTAAAACGGTTCGAAAAATCATTGCTGTACCAGGTAAATTAGTAAATATCGTTGCTAACTAAATAGTTAATTCGAAAAAACCTCTTTTGAGGTTTTTTCTTGGTTATTTCTTGTTTTTGCCTTTCTACTAACTCATCCTCCCCCTTTAAGGTGGATAGAATTAAACTTACTTTTTGCATAGAAAATAATTAGTTGTTAAGATGTTGCTATAAAGAAAGGATGAGCAATGATGAATACGATTTCTGCAAATGAAGTTAAAGAGCGTTTAGATTCAGGAGAAACGCTATTTTTAGTAGATGTACGAGAGGACTATGAGGTTGAGTATGGGAAAATTCCTGAAGCAGTTCATATTCCAATGGGACAAATTCCGAGCAAATTAGATGTTTTTAATAAAGAATTTGAATACATTTTTATTTGTAAGGCAGGCGTTCGTAGTGAGAATGTTTGTGAGTATTTAAATGAGCTAGGCTATAAGGCGATCAACATGGAAGGTGGAATGATGGCCTGGGAAGGCGAGGTCAAATAAAAAATTTTTATCTGTATCGATATTTTGTCTACCTACTGAAATCCAACGTTTTTGTTGGATTTTTTATTTAATTGGTTTAATTTAGGCTAATGTTTTTTGGCATAAGGAATATTAACCATGGAGTTGTGACATATATTAAAGTAGAACCTCATATATTTTTTCATTGAGGTCTTTGCTTGTTAGAAAGGAGGGGGTTGATTTGCCTAAAACATTAAAAATTGATATTACCGATAAAATAATTGGTAAATTTAAAGATGGGCATATGGAGTTGTATTCTTCAAAGTATTTAATTGGAAAGTTTTACTTTAAAGACTTAAAACAATCTTTCCAATTGGCAGATGGGTATGTTGAAGAGGATGGACGATTCTATTTATTAGTGAACTTGCAACACGAACAATCGAACGCTCGCCTTTGACCTTAAATTAGGGACGGTGGATTTGTGCCAAAGAAAAATATAATAAGCGAAAAGCATAAGATAAAACTAGAAAATCAGTTTGATTGTTTTTCGAATACAACTATGGCAATAAGTTTGTGGAATAACAGTTTAACTTTTATAAAGTTTCTTAAGAATCAATCCTTATGCTTTTCCATATGTAAACATTATAGGACCTAGCGAAACAATGTATTCGTTCGGTCCTTTGTTTATTTCTTAAAAATTCGTTTGAGAATATTCCGCAGCTGATCCTCCTGCTAATCTGCCAGTTACCAATGCAGCGGTTATGTTATAGCCACCAGTGTAACCGTGAATATCTAATATTTCTCCACAAAAATAAAGACCATTCATGATTTTAGATGACATTTCTTTTGGATGAACTTCCTTTGTTGAGACGCCACCGCCTGTAACGAATGCTTTTTCAATTGAAAGAGTTCCGTTTACTACAAATGAAAAGCCCTTAAATAATTGGACAAGTTCTCTTAATTTCATCGTAGCAATTTCATTACAAGGAGTTGCCTCATCAATTCCACATTTTGAAAGCAGAAATAGTAAATATCGTTCAGGTACATAACCTTTAAGAACGTTCTTAATCGCTTTTTTAGGTTCATCTTTAAGAATACTGTTTACGTCTTGAAAAAGTGATTCCTCGTTTTGCTCTGGAAAACAATCAATCGCCATCGATACATTTTTTGTTTTAAACTTTTGTTGTACTTTATATACAAATTGGCTACAACGTAGTGCGGCAGGGCCCGAAATTCCAAAATGAGTAAAGAGCATGTCCATTTTATGGGCTATCACTTTTTTGCCTTTTGGATTTAATACACTTAATTCAATGTCTCTTAAAGCAAGGCCTTGTAATGATTTAGTTTGAATAAAATCTTCACTTGAAGTAATAGGTACCTCTGTAGGAAAGAGTTCAGTTATTGTATGACCAGCTTTTTTTGCCCAAGCATATCCGTCACCTGTCGAGCCTGTGTGTGGAACAGATTTACCACCTACTGCAAGGACAACACTTTTTGAGTGAATGACTGTTCGATCATCCAATATGATTCCTACTACTTTACCATCTTCATAGAGTACGTCTTTAACAGTTCGATTGGTCTGAATATCTACATGATGTTTTTTTAGTTTTTGCATTAATGCATTTAATACTGATTTTGAGTCATTTGATACAGGAAACATTCTCCCGTGATCCTCTTCTTTTAAAGCGACTCCCATGTTTTCAAAAAACTGTATGATATCCTCGTTATTATAAATAGAGAATGCGCTATATAAAAATCGGCCATTTCCAGGTATATGTTTAATAACTTCCTCTATAGGTAAGCGATTTGTTACGTTACAACGACCACCACCTGATATAAGGAGTTTTTGTCCTAATTTAGTTCCTTTTTCAAGTAAAAGAACTTTAGCTTTGTTTTCAGCAGCGCTAATTGCAGCCATCAGACCAGAAGTTCCGCCACCAATTACAATCACGTCATAAACCATTATTTCACTACTTTCGTTACAAATTTCTTTTAGTAAGTTTACCATTATTTCAAGTAAGCTCCAACTTCTTATCATTTTTTAATTTTTTCTTTTTAGATGATATGGTAAGATAGATTAGTTAGTTTGATCGAGAATTGGTAGGAGGCAGTTTATGTCAGATTCAAAATTGCTACGAGGTACCTTCATATTAACTGCTGGTACATTTTTAATAAAATTTCTAGGAATGATCTATACATTCCCTTTTTATGCGTTAGTTGGTTCAAAAGGGTCTGCATTATATAATTATGGTTATGTTCCATATACATTGTTCATCAGTATAGCTACTGCAGGTGTTCCGTTAGCTGTAGCAAAGTTCGTTTCAAAGTACAATGCGATTGAAGAATATGAAACAAGTAGAAGGCTTTTTCATGCAAGTCAGCTACTCTTAATATGTACAGGTATTTTTTCGTTTTTAACGTTATATATCATTGCACCTTATATCGCACCTCTTATGATACCTAAAGATACAAAAGGTAATAGTGTAGAGGATGTAGTTTCAGTTATGCGAATAGTAAGTACTGCTTTAATATTAGTACCTTCTCAAAGTTTGTATAGAGGTTTTTTTCAGGGGCATCAATCAACAGGCCCAACTACTGTTTCACAGCTAATTGAACAAATTGTACGTATTGTATTTACATTAGTTGGAAGTTATATCATTCTAAAAGTTATGGGTGGAACAATCACTCAAGCAGTTGGGTTATCGACGTTTGCAGCTACAATTGGTGCTGTAGGTGGTATTTTAAACTTACTATGGTATTGGAGAAAGCGAAAAGTTCATTTAGATGAACTTCTTCCAAAATCAAAAGGATTAATCTATCCTACTAAATTAGAAATGTTTAAAGAATTATTTTCTTATTCAATTCCATATGTGTTTGTCGGACTTGCTATCCCGTTATATCAATTAGTTGATCAGTTTACTTACAATAGAGCAATGGAAGCAATTGGATTAAAAGATATTGCAGAGAATACTTATGTAATGTTTTCATACACAAGTCACAAGCTAGTAATGATTCCAGTTTCATTAGCAACGGCATTTGGTTTAACACTTGTTCCCGCTATAACTGAAGCATTCGTAAATAAAAATCATAAAAAGCTACAAAGTCAAATTACCCAAACCTACCAGGTTGTATTTTTCTTAACACTTCCTGCTGTAGTAGGGATTTCAGTTTTGGCTGAACCGATTTATAGTGCTTTTTATCAAAAAAGTACACTTGGTGGAAGTATACTAGGTTTTTATGCTCCAGTAGCTTTATTGTATTCACTTTTCACAGTAAATGTAGCCATTTTACAAGGTTTAGATAAACAAAAATATGCGATTATTGGTTTAATAGGCGGAGTAATATTAAAAATTATATTAAATGTACCATTAATTCATTTATTCAAAACTTATGGCGCGGTATCAGCGACCGCATTAGGCTATTTATTTTCAATCGTTTACAATTTCTATTATATTCGTAAAAATGCGGAGTTCTCTTTCAATAAAGTGTTTAGAAGGATCATCTTTATGATTATCTTATCTGGCTTAATGGCCGGAGCGGTTTATGCTGTAGAATACTTATTAGGTTTCTGGTGGACTTATAAAGATGGTCGAATGATTTCAATGTTCCTTGTCATCATTGGAGCAATTGTAGGGGCCATTGTTTATTTAGGTGTCGCATACAAATTAAACTTATTTGAAATTATTTTAGGAGCTCGTTTAAAGAATCGTTTTAAGTTTGGAAAAAGAGGATAAAAATATATGGTGAACCTTCTTTTGTAGTGGTTCACCTTTTTTTACACATTAAGAGTGTATAAATTGACAGCGGAGAAGAAAAACGACGTAGAAGCTGATGTAAGGAATTAACTATAAATGCAACTACGCCTTTGACTTCGCAAAAAAAGCTCGCTAATCGGCGAGTTTTCTTAAACTTTTATTTTAGAAAGAAAAGGTGCTAATTAATGAGAATTGATAAAATTTTAGCCAATATGGGATATGGCAGTAGGAAAGAAGTAAAGTCTCTACTAAAACAAGGTGTTGTAAAAGTTGGAGATAATATTGTAAAAAGCCCGAAAGAGCATGTTGATATTGAACAGCAAGTTGTAACGGTAAATGGTGAAGTAGTAGAGTACAAAGAGTTTGTTTATTTAATGATGAACAAACCACCAGGTGTTATATCTGCTACAGAAGATTCTGAGCATGAGACTGTAATCGGATTATTAGAATATGAAGATATCATTTTCGAGCCATTTCCAGTTGGACGTTTAGATAAAGATACGGAAGGATTGTTATTAATTACGAATGATGGTCATTTGGCACATCAATTACTTTCTCCTAAAAAACACGTACCAAAGAAGTATTATGCAACGATTGATGGCGTAGTAACTGAAGCTGACATTAAAGCATTTGAAAAAGGCGTAACACTAGAGGATGGTTATTTAACGAAACCTGGTTATTTAACAATTCTTAAATCCGGTGAAGAATCTGAGATCGAACTAGTTATTATGGAAGGTAAATTCCATCAAGTTAAAAGAATGTTTGAAGCAGTAGGAAAGAAAGTTACTTACTTAAAAAGACTTGAGATGGGTCCTTTAAAGTTAGATGAAGAATTAGAGTTAGGTGAATATCGAGAATTGACTGATGAAGAGATTGACCTATTAAAGTCGGTAAACGAAGAGAAATAAAGTGTTACTTATAAATAGGTTAAGATGATTCAAAATGTAAATATAAAGTTTAATCGGATCCCTAATAGAGAGCCAAAAGAAAAACAAAAACCCTTGATTAGACGTCAGACAAGACAATCATAGGTTTTTGTTTTTCTTTTTTTACGAAGAAGCTTTTACTTTTTTCCCTGTTACGGCCCATTTTCCCCTACTTGGACTATAAACTAGATTATTAAACTCTAAAATGTTTAAATCTCGTTGGATTGTTCTAGGTGTAATACCAAACTCCTCCACTAGGTCTTTTGTAGAAACGGTGCCATTTTCACTAATGTACATGTAAATGGCTTTAATTCGAGTCAGCATTCGAGAAGTTCCAGAATTCAAAAAACCACTCCTTTACCTACCGCATTGTTTCATAACAGGTTAGTTAAGTATTTTACTAGTTAAGCTTATATTTTCATTTTACTCTTTTTCAGTAGTTTCATAACGAAATTTATGAAAAAAATACAAAAATTTAATGAAAATTTGCGCAAACGTAATCATTTTGCAAGTTTAAGGTAATATATTCTACAAAGAGTGTCATATTCCTTCTTTTTTCGTTCCATTTATGAATAAATTATGTTTAAATTTTAAAAGGTGATAAACTATGTATATTAAAGGAGGTATTTCTATGACACAAATTAATTGGATGGAAGAAGTTTTAAAACGTAAAGATGATTATTTAAAGCAAACGATTGAACTTCTTAATATTGAAAGCGTTTATGATGAAGCGACAATTACAAAAGAAGCACCTATGGGTAAAGGTATTAATGAAGCACTTACATACATGTTAAATTTAGGTGAAAAAGACGGGTTTATTCCAAAAAATGTTGATGGATTTGCTGGTCACTTAGAAATGGGAAGCGGCGAAGAACTAGTAGGAATTCTTTGTCACTTAGATGTTGTACCTGCTGGAGATGGCTGGTCTCATGATCCATTTGATGCAATTATTAAAGATGGAAATATTTATGCACGAGGCGCAATTGATGATAAGGGTCCTACAATGGCTGCTTATTATGCAATGAAGATTGTTAAAGAATTAGGTTTACCAATTAATAAACGTGTACGTATGATTCTCGGAACAGATGAAGAAAGCCAATGGCGTTGTGTTGATCACTACTTTGAAAAAGAAGAAATGCCAACAATGGGCTTTGCACCTGATGCAGATTTCCCAATCATTTACGCTGAAAAGGGAATATTAGATATTAATTTCAAACAAATGCAGTTAAATGAAGATAACGAGAGTGAATATAAATTAGTTTCATTCTCTTCAGGTAGAAGAGTAAATATGGTACCTGATTATGCAAAAGCAATCGTTTCAGGACCAAGCTTTGATCAAGAAGCATTTACAAAACATATTAGTGAGCTAGGATGTAAAGCTCAAGTTTCTGAAGAAAATGGACACCAAGTTTTAGAAGTAGAAGGTGTTTCAGTACATGGAATGGAACCTGATAAAGGTAAGAATGCGGGTATTGCATTAGCAAGCTTCTTAAATCAATTTGAATTTAATGTTAATGCTGATCGATTCTTAAAGTTTATCGTTGAAAACTTCAAAGGTGACTCTCGTGGTAAAAACATGGGCGTTGCGTTTAATGATGATATTACTGGAGATTTAACTATTAACTTAGGAATTATGCAATACGAAGAAAATAATGGTGGGTCATTTGGGTTAACTTTACGTTATCCAGTGACAACTGATATTGACTTTGTTATTTCAACACTTACTGAACGTGGAAATAAATATAGCTTTGAATTTAATGAAATTAAAAATTCTAAGCCTCACCATGTTCCAAAAGATCACCCATTAATTCAAACTTTACAAAAAGTATATGAAGAGCAAACGGGTGAGGAAGCAACATTGTTAACAATCGGTGGTGGCACATACGCACGTTCATTAAGTGCAGGTGTAGCTTTTGGACCATTATTCTTAGGAAAACCAGAAGTAGCCCACCAAAAAGACGAATATGCTGAAATTGATGATTTATTAAAAGCAATTGCAATCTATGCACAGTCGATTGCTGAATTGGTTAAGTAATATAGATTTAGACTGATTAAACGACTCGATTTTTTGAGACAATAAGGTAAAGCGAGCATTTTTCGTCAGTAAGGGGAGAAATTTCCTCCCCTTTTTTATGTATTTTTTTGGGAGTTGAGAATAATATTGAACACATTACATGCACGTAAAAATAGCATCTTACTTATTTTTAAGGGCTATTATTTTTGTTTATTTTTTGCAATAGGATCGCTAGGACCTTTACTTTCTTCTTACTTTAAAAATGTGTTGGATTTATCAACTTCACAAATTGGAATATTAATGTCTTTAACACCAATCGTTGCTATTTTTTCACAGCCTCTATGGGGAATGGTTAGTGACATGACGCTTAATCCAAAAAAAATGTTGCTTATAGCGCAAATCTCCACAATTGTAATTGCACTTTTCTATTCTTCAATCACTTCATATGGCATGCTTTTATTTGTTGTCATCATGTTATCGATGACACAAAGTGCTTTAATTCCTCTTTCAGATAGTATTGCACTGAATTATGTCCAAAAAATAGGTGGGAATTACGGAGCTATTCGATTATATGGCTCAATTGGTTTTGCATTAGCTGTATTAGTTTCAGGGAGATTAGCTGAAGTTTTTGGTTTAGTCATTATATTTTTCGTATTTGCTTTTTGTATTCTAGTCGGCTTAGGTATTTCAATTTTTATTCCTAACGCTACGACAATTAGCAAAAGGGAACCAATCTTAAAAGGAGTCCCAATTTTGCTATCTAATAAAAGATTTTTATTATTTTTAATTTGTGCCTTTTTAGTTTTTGGACCAATTAGTGCAAATAATACTTACTTCGGTTTATATATTCAATCTTTAGGTGGAACATTAACAGGTGTTGGTATTGCATTTCTAATTTCTGCAGGAAGTGAAGCACCATTTTTGCAAGTAGCTAAGAGATTAATTAATCGTTTTGGGATATATAATATATTAATTGCAACCGCTTTAGTATCGGCTTTAAGATGGTATTTTTATTTTACAAATCCTCCGATTTCGATTCTTTATTTATCTTGTCTTACACAAGGACTATCGGTTGGATTATTTATTCCAGCAGCTCTCCAGTTTGTAAGAGATCAAGCACCGGATTCTTTAAAAGCAACAGCTGTTACAATTTATTCTGGTTTAGGCTTAGGATTGGGAGAGTGGTTCTGTACTTTCATAAGTGGATTTTTATCAGAGGCATTTTCTATTAAAGCAATTTATATTTTATTTGGTTCTCTAAGTATAGTTGCAGTTGGAATCATGCAATACTTAAAAAAGGATTCCAACATAAAAGATAAAAAGGAGATTGCGTAATTTGAGTGAACATTATTTTCTTGCTGTTCCTTTGCCAATACAAATAAAAGAAATTTTAGATGATTATTCAAAAAGATGGTATTCAAAACTACCATTAAAGAAATGGACATTTAAAGATGATTTTCATATTACTTTATCATTTTTAGGTCCAGTTACATATACAAAAAGTGTAGAGCTTATGGATCAACTACAAAAAGAGCTGAACGATTTTAAAAGTTTTGATTTGTCTATTCATCAGTTGGGTATTTTTGGGAGTAAAGTACAGCCACGTGTATGGTGGTTTGGTTTAGAGAATAGTGTTGAATTATTGGAGTTACAAAATAGAATTAGTAGGATATGTGAAGAAAGCGGTTTTTCAATTGATAAACGACCATATAATCCGCATATTACAATCGCAAAGAAATATAATGATAGGTTCGATAAAGAATTTGAAATCCCACTTAGTTGGGAAGAAGAACCTTTAAAATTTAAAGTGAATGAAGTCATTTTATATAAGATTCAACCTTCCCAAAAACCAAGTTACCATATTGCTGAATCCGTTTCATTAAAGTAAAAAATAAGATTTAAAATCTTGAACAATTTGATGAAATATAAGAAATATTTGAAGAAACTAACGAATACTTTCAGAAGAAGCATGAAAGCGAAATGGTAACAGCATGTTTGTTTTGAATCCATTTTAACTCTTTGTGAATAGACTAATCATATCGATTTAATTAATAACGAAATGCGTAGTTATTATGTAAAAGTTTTAAATTTATAGTCTGGATGGTGAATAGCGTTGTTTCATATTAAAAGGGCTTTTGAAGCTTATATAGATGGATTTCAAGAAATAACAATGATTATTCCCAAATCGAACAAACATACAGTGCAGTCATATTTTGAACTAATTGAAGAGGATGGTCGGAAAACTAGGCTTCCTGTCGTATCTCGAATAGAGTTTGATAGATTTTTTAAATATACTGTTTTGACTACTGAAGTCCTTTTGTTAGAAAAAAAGTATGAGATTGAAGACGAATTTGGTATTCGCACAGATTTACAAGTAGGTGGAGTTATTCGTTCGAAGGACTTTGATGAAAAATATGCCTATGATGTGGAGGATTTAGGTACGGTTTACACAAGTAAATCTACACAATTCAAATTATGGGCACCTACTGCTTCTAAGGTTAAGTTAAGAATTTATCAAGAATACGGTGAAGAAGAAAAGTTTACTGAAATGTCTATGGTTCGAGATGGAAAAGGGACATGGAAAGCAGTAATCGATCGTGATTGTGACGGATTAGTTTATAATTTCTTAGTATGTGTGAATCTGATTTGGCGAGAAGCTGTCGATCCTTATGCAAAAGCAGTTACTGTAAATGGTAAACATAGTGTAGTAATTGATTTATCGAAGAGTAGCAAAGTTAGTAAGGTAAATAGTACATCACCAAGTAAGTATACTGATTGTATTATTTACGAGGCCAGTATTCGAGATTTTACTTCACATCCACTAAGTGGGATTCAAAAAAAGGGGTCTTTTCAAGGATTTCATGAAAAAGATACGATGTACAATGGTTTTCCAACAGGTTTGGATTATCTATGCAAGCTAGGAGCTACACATATTGAATTATTACCATTTTTTGATTTTGAAGGAATAGATGAAAATAACCCTTTCCAAAGCTATAATTGGGGCTACAATCCATTGAATTTCAATGCACCAGAAGGTAGTTATAGTTTAAAACCGGATGAACCAATCGAAAGAATAAATGAATTAAAGAAACTTATTTCAGTTTATCATGAACATGGTTTACGGATTATTATGGATGTTGTTTACAATCATGTTTATGAATTACAAACTAGCCAATTCGAAAAAATTGTACCAGGATATTATTTTAGACAAGATGAACGTGGTTTACCATCGAATGGAACAGGAGTAGGGAATGACTTTGCATCTGAAAGATTGATGGCTAGACGATTTATTCTACAATCAATAAAATATTGGACTAAAGAATATGACATCGATGGGTTTAGGTTTGATTTAATGGGAATATTGGATACGGATACAATGAATGAAATTGTATCGGAACTGACAATCTTAAAACCAGAAATAATCATTTTTGGAGAAGGTTGGGATTTAAATACATCATTAAGTCCATCTTCTCGAAAAGCAACGATAAACCAAAGTCATCAACTATCAATGGTTGGGTTTTTTAATGATAAATTTCGCGATGGAATAAAAGGAAGTACTTTTTCATTTCAAGAAATAGGGTTTATACAAGGCAATAATATTCATAATGATTACTTATCCGATTTACTTTTAGGAAGCGTTGGGATTAATAAACAAGTAAATTTATTTAAAGAGCCATATCAATCGATTAATTATGTTGAATCACATGATAATCACACTATGTGGGACAGATTAAAGCTTTCCAATCAGAAAGAGAATGAGGAAATACTTAAGAAAAGGCATTTACTTGGAACTAGTATTGTATTATTTTCGTTTGGTGTACCGTTTCTGCATAGTGGCCAGGAGTTTTTTCGAACAAAAAAGGGGATCGAAAACAGTTATAATTCAGGCGACACAATAAATAGTATTGATTGGGCAAGAGCAGAACGTGAAGCGTCATCGATTGAAATAGTTAAAGAATTTATCGCAATTCGAAAGCGCTTTAATAGTTTCCGTTTTTCTTTAAAAGAAGAAATAGAAAAGTATGTAACGCCAGTCAATATTCATCGAGATCTAATTGGGTACCGAATTAGCGGATTAGAAGAAATCGACCAAGTTAAAGAGATAATGGTGTTATTTCATAATGGTCTTACTGATATATATATTGATTTAGGAAATGAAGAAGACAATTGGGAATTTATATGGGATGGCCATAATCATTATGTTAATAAAGGGATGAAAGTGGATTGTAATAAATTACCAATGCCATCGCTTTCGACTGTTGTATTAGTAAAATACTAGCAACTACTTGCAGATTCTAATTAAACAATGTAAACTTGTAAAAGATGGCTTATTACAGCTGATTGTAATAGGCTATCTTTCTTTTTGTAATAAAATAATTTTAAATACAAACATATATAACAACAAGGAACGGGAACAATGGATAATCATATACAAGAAATACTCGGAAAAGAATGGACAATCTCGCCAGCCGGTGGATTTACTGGTGAAGCGTATATAGCAGAAAATAATGATAAGAGATTATTTCTAAAACGAAATTCTTCTCCTTTTTTAGCAGTTTTATCAGCAGCTGGCTTTGTTCCAAAATTAGTTTGGACTAGAAGACTAGAAAATGGTGATGTACTTACTGCTCAAGAGTGGGTGATTGCACGTAGTTTAGAACCTTATGAGCTCTCTGCGAAAGGGGTTGCGCAATTTTTATATCGTATCCATTCTTCCAAAGAATTGTTATATATGTTAACCAAGCTAGGGATTAATCCTTTAGAACCACAGGATTTACTACAAACAATCGTAGGTAATCTTACTGAAGAGTTTACACAAAGCCAGATCATAGTAAAAGGTATCGAATATTTAGAGGAAAATATGCCATCTTTTGATTCAGAGGATTTAGTCGTTTGTCATAGTGATTTAAATCATCATAATTGGCTACTTACTGAGACAAATAATTTATATTTAATTGATTGGGATGAGGCAATCATTGCTGATAAAGCATTTGATTTGGGCATGTTTTTATTCACCTATGTAGAACAGAATGATTGGGACAAATGGCTTCGAAATTATGGAATAAAATTAACTGAAGACCTATCAAATCGAATGACTTGGTATGTAGTCGCTCAAACAATCATTTGGATTAAATGGTATACTCTTCGAGAAAATGAAAAGCAGACTCAAAAAATGAAGAGCCTGCTAGAGAAGATATTAATTAAATAAAAATTTCCTCGGAAATTGTCATATAGATTAGGAATAAGTATTGAAATCAGTCACCCATTGAGAGAGTTGATTTTGGTGGTTTGTAATGTGCTGATCTAAATCAGCAGAATACTTTCCAGACTGACTATAATAATAAACGTCATTTAACATGCTTTTTACATCATCTGTTATTTGGTCGTTCGTTAATAAGGATTGAACAAGTCTTTCTAATTGCTCACATTCTGATATAGTTCCACAACAGTCAGATTGATGATTCATTAAAATATCTCGTAAAATTGTTAATTGATGTTCATGATTTAAAGGCATAAATTCACATCCTTTTTTTATTAGGTACACTTGAAATAGTTTGTGTTACAAGAAATGATTTTATACTATACGTGAATAACCGAGTGCCATCGTGCTTGGTTTTTTCTTTGAGTAAATATAAATTGCAAAATCGAGAGGGAGTAAAATCTTATGAGATTAAGACATAAGCCAGGTGCGGCAGATCAAGTTAAAGAAAATGCTCATTATGTAATTCCAAATCCGTCTGAACAAAAAGGGAAATGGCAAGAAGTTTTCCAAAATGATCAACCAATTCATATCGAGGTTGGTACGGGTAGAGGTCGTTTTATGGTCGGTATGGCTAAAGCCAATCCTCATATTAACTATATTGGCATTGAGAAATATACAAGTGTAATTTCTGATGCATTAGATAAATTAATCGAAGCTGAAGTTCCAAACTTAAAGCTGTTAAATGTAGATGCTCAAAAATTAACGGATTTCTTTGAAGACGGGGAAATAGATCGAGTTTATTTAAACTTTTCTGATCCATGGCCAAAGGTTCGTCATGAAAAACGTCGATTAACATATAAAACATTTTTAAATATGTATCAACAAATCTTGAAAAATGATGGGGAAATTCATTTTAAAACAGATAATCAAGATTTATTCGAGTTTTCAATCATGAGTATGGCGAACTACGGAATGACTATGCATTTCTTAAGCTTAGATCTTCATAAAAGTGATTTTGAAGGAAATATTATGACTGAATACGAAGAAAAGTTTTCTTCAAAAGGTAACCGTATTTACCGAGTTGAAGCTGCTTATAGAAATTAATCTAATCAAAAGACTATCGTGATATATTTATCATGATAGTTTTTTTATTTTGCTACAACACACGAAATTTTAATATGATTGTTGATTTTTAGGCAATTTAAAACGAATTTACATTTCATATTCACTATTGTTCCCTTTCTTTTACCTATTCCTGCTCTTTAAATATTCAGTAAATTCGTAAAAGTGGTATAATATTTAAGTCTAGTAAAAAAGAAGGGGGATAAGTATGGAACAGTTAAAAATTGGAACTTGTACAATTCAGTGGCTTACTGGAGGAAATACCCATTTAGATGGTGGAGCAATGTTTGGAGTTGTTCCAAAGGCGCTTTGGTCAAAAAAATATATTGTTAATGAGAAAAACCAAATTCCTTTACGTACTGACCCGGTATTTATTCAAACAAATGGTTTAAACATTATCATTGATAGCGGCATCGGTGTTAATAAATTAAATGAGAAACAAAAAAGAAATTTTGGCGTTACCGAGGATTCAGCGTTAGAAAAATCATTAGCGAGGCACGGTTTAAAACTAGACGATATTGATTATGTCATAATGACGCATCTGCATTTTGATCATGCTAGTGGATTAACTAAATTTGAAAATGATGAATTCAAATCTGTATTTTCGAATGCAAAAATTATCACATCTCAAATTGAATGGGATGAAATGAGAAATCCGAATATTCGTTCAAGTAATACATATTGGAAAGAAAATTGGGAAGCAATTCAGCACCAAGTAATAGCATTTGAAAAAGAATATTCTTTAACAGATGAAATAACAATTATTCACACAGGTGGACATAGCGATGGGCACAGTATTATAAAAATTGAAACTGAAGATGAGCTATTATTGCATATGGGGGATTTAATGCCTACACATGCACATCAGTCACCATTATGGGTTATGGCATATGATGATTACCCAATGACATCTATTTACGCAAAAGAAAAATGGGTTAATTTTGGTATGCAAAAAAAATCTTGGTTTACGTTCTATCATGACGATGTATTTCGAGCAATAAAATGGAGCGCTGAAGGACAAGTATTACAGTCGATCGAACGCTCCAAATAATTTGGCTTTTGTTGTTAAACAATTTGAGCAGAAATTAGCTCACCATTTACAGCATTAATGATGAATGAATAGTTTGTAGTGTCATTATCTGATTCTACTACTGTAAAACCACCTTCATAAACATCACCTTCATAATCAGGTAAATCTGCCCACTTTGGTTCTGAATGAATCCAAGTTCCAGTTACATTACCATATGAAAGAAATACTGGTTTAATTGTTTTTAATGCTTTTTCTGCTGGAATATATTGTGAAGATAATTTTTTTTGTAAATATAGTCCACCAGCAACACCTAAACCTAAGCCGATTAAGACGCGTTTAAGTTTCATTTGTACCACCTCTATTTATGTATTATGCGCTTGAAAAAATATTCTACTACTTATCTTAGTCAAACTGGGGCAACATTTCAACGGTTAGCATTGGTATTATGTGTTATTTTTAGATAAAATAAAAAAAGAAGATATGATTTGTACAGAGAGGAACTTTAATTATGAATCAAGACACTCTACAGCTTTTTAAATTTTTAACAGAATTACAAGGTGCATCAGGATTTGAGCATGAAGTTCGTCACTTCATGAGAAAAGAACTTGAAAAATATACAAATGAGATTGTGCAAGATCGTTTAGGAAGTATTTTTGGAGTGAAACGTGGAGCTGAAGATGGACCTACTGTAATGGTGGCAGGTCATATGGATGAAGTTGGTTTCATGGTTACTCAAATTACAGAAAACGGGATGTTACGATTTCAACCACTAGGTGGCTGGTGGAACCAAGTATTGCTTGCTCAAAGAGTTCAAGTAATGACAGATCAAGGACCAGTTATTGGTGTGATCGGTTCAATTCCACCGCATTTATTAAGCGATGAGTTAAGAGCTAGACCAATGGATATGAAAAATATGCTAATCGATATTGGTGCAGATAACAAAGAAGATGCACTAAATATTGGCGTTCGTCCTGGTCAACAAATTGTACCAGTATGTCCGTTCACTCCTATGGCTAATGAGAAAAAAATCATGGCAAAAGCTTGGGATAACCGTTACGGTTGTGGACTTGCGATTGAATTATTAAAAGAAGTTCAAAACGAAACATTACCAAATATTTTATATTCAGGTGCTACTGTTCAAGAAGAAGTTGGACTAAGAGGAGCACAAACAGCTGCAAATATGATTAAACCTGATATCTTTTACGCATTAGATGCAAGCCCAGCTAATGATATGTCAGGATCAAAATCCGAGTTCGGTCAATTAGGTAAAGGTGTTTTATTACGAATTTTAGACCGCACGATGGTTACTCATAAAGGAATCCGTGAATTTATTTTAGATACTGCAGAAACGAATAAAATTCCTTACCAATATTTTGTTTCACAAGGTGGAACAGATGCTGGACGAGTACATGTTTCAAACGATGGCGTACCATCTGCTGTAATTGGTATCTGCTCTCGTTATATTCACACTGCGGCATCGATTATTCATGTTGATGATTATTTAGCTGCAAAGGAATTACTTGTTAAGCTAGTTAAAGCGACTGATAAAACAACTGTTGAAACATTACGTAATTATTAAGAAAGTAAAAAAAGAAGCCCTAAAAAGAGGCTTCTTTTTTTATTGAAAATCCTTACCTTGCCTTCCCAAATCCCTACACTTCACATCTTTTCTTATCTATTACCTAGAACCTTAACTCGTCTTTCAATTAATGTTATTAATAAATTCTTAACATACAGTTAATGTGGGTTTTACGATGTTGTTTTATGATAAAACCGTAATAACCAGTAATAAACATTAAACAAACCACATTAATGTGAGGAGATCTAAAATGAAAACTGAATTTAAAAAGAAAAGTTACAAGGCAGTGCAAGTTGTCGTTATGGGTATGACAGTTCTAGGACTAACAGCATGCGGAAAAGCCGTGGAAACGAAAAGTCAATCTGTATTAAATCCAAATTCATTAACTCTTAAAGAAATTGAAACAAAAGCAAAAAAAGAAGGTGAAATAAATAGTGTAGGTATGCCCGATTCATGGGCTAACTGGGTTGAAACTTGGAATGAAGTTAATAAAAATTATAATTTGAAACATACTGACACAGATTTGTCTAGTGCGGAAGAGATTGCAAAAATGGAATCTGAAAAAGAGAATGCTACTGCTGATATTGGAGATGTCGGAATGTCTTTTGGTCCAATCGCTGAACAAAAAAACTTAACTATTCCATACAAAACATCTTACTGGGAGGAGATTCCTGATTGGGCAAAAGATGACAATGGTGACTGGGTAGTCGGATATCAAGGAACTATTTCTTTTCTGACAAATAAAGAACTAGTAAAAACACCTCCTAAATCTTGGGACGATATTTTAAAAGGGAATTATAAAGTAACAGTTGGAGATGTTCAACGTGGTACACAAAACCAAATGGCCGTACTTGCTGCTGCTATTGCATACGGTGGAGATGAAAAAAATATCCAACCAGGGATCGACTTTTTTAAAAAGCTTGCTAAGCAAGGGCGATTAAGCTTAACAGATGCTAAACCAGCAAATATCGAAAAAGGAGAGGTTGAAGTAGCACTTGTTTGGGACTTTAATGCGCTTGGTTATGCTGAAGCAATTAAGCGTAGTCAATTTGATGTATCTATCCCAAGTGATGGATCAGTTGTTAGTGGATACTCAACTATTATCAATAAATATGCTAAACATCCTTATGCTGCTATGGCTACAAGGGAATATATTCTAAGCGATGAAGGACAAATAAACTTAGCAAAAGGATTTGCTCGACCAATTCGTAATGTTGAACTTCCAAAGGATGTAGCTGAAAAAATGGTTCCAAAAGAGGAATACAAAAATGCAAAGCCAATTAGAGATTTTAAGGCTTGGGAAGAAACTGCAAAAACTTTACCTCAAAAATGGCAAGAAGAGGTGTTAGTAAATGTCAAATAAAGTTATAGCTATAGTTGTTGATGGAATGAGATATGACAAAGCATGCGAAGCGCTTGGATATGTTCAGCATTTAGTGGAATTAAATCAAGCAGCACTATACAAGATGAAATCGGAGCTTCCGAGTCTTTCTCGCCCATTATATGAGGTGTTATTAACTGGAACACCTTCATCTGTAAATGGAATTACATCTAATCAAGCAGTTCGTTTATCGAATGAAAAAAGTATCTTTCATCTTACAAAGGAAAATGGTTTAAGAAATGGAGCGGTTTCGTATTACTGGGTAAGCGAACTATATAATCGAGCACCATTTAATTTTATTGAAGATCGAGAACAAGATGATCTATCTAAAGCGATTCAATACGGAAAATTCTATTGGGATGATGACTATCCAGACAGTCACGTGTTTATGGATGCAGAAGCTTTACGTAGAAAATATGATCCACACTTTTTATACATTCACCCTTTAGGTGTAGATGTTAAAGGAGAACTATTTGGATCGGAATCGAAAGAATATCGTGAACAAATTTTAAAAATAGGCAGTTTGTTAGCGCAACTTCTTCCAATTTGGATGTCAGAAGGGTATCACATTTTAATTACTTCTGATCATGGAATGAGCGAAACTGGTAATCACGGAGGAATAACAGCGGGCGAACGAGATGTACCACTTTTTATCATCAGTCCAAAAGTTGAGCCTGATGTTTATAAAGAAGTAATCCCTCAGTTAGCTTTTGCTCCACTTGTTTGTGAGCTCTTAAATATAGAGCCATCAGATAAGATGATTTCATATCAGCTACCCGGATATAAAGAAATTAATTGACGTTTTAATGATATGAAGATTTTTATGGAAGGGGAATTGGTTTAGTGAAAATTTTACCAATTCTCTAACGTTTAAAGAATTTTAAGGAGCGAGAAGCTTTGCAAAAAATAAAAAAACATAAGATTTACTTACTAGCTCTTTTATTGCCATTTTTATTGTTTGTAATAGGATTTGAATTAGGGCCAATGATGGCAATGTTTAAGAATAGTTTTTACGCAGATGACGGAATCCATCTAACTATGAATCAATATATAACTATATTTAAAAGTAAGTTTTACTTACAAGCTATCAAAAATAGTATAGTTATTTCAATTATTTCGGCAGTGATTTCGATCCTAATAGCTGTTGTCACAGCTTATTCCTTTACAAAGTTTTCACGTAAAATACAAAATCGTCTATTAATGATTGCTAATGTGACTTCAAATTTTGAAGGAATCCCTCTTTCTTTCTCATATATTATTTTACTTGGAAACAATGGACTATTTACTTTGCTTTTTGCAAAACTCGGTTGGAATCTATTTGCGGATTTTAATTTATATTCTTGGACCGGACTGATCCTTGTCTATATTTATTTTCAGATTCCATTAGCAATTTTGTTGATATACCCTTCTTTTCAAGGAATAAAGCAACAATGGAAAGAAGCGTCTGCATTATTAGGAGGATCAACAATATCATTTTGGCTAAGAATTGGAATTCCAGTACTATTACCAAGTATAGTAGGCACATTTAGTATTTTATTTGCTAACGCTATGGGTGCTTATGCAACAGCCTACGCATTAGTTGGTAGCAATTATAATTTATTGTCATTACAAATTGCTTCACTAGTCTCAAGTGACGTTACATTAAAACCACAATTAGGAAGCGCACTAGGAGTCCTTCTAGCAGTTACCATGATTGGAGCGATGTGGATTAATGAAAGAATGATGCGTCGGATTAGGAGGGATTTACGATGAAATTACAAACAACATTTTTTAAAGTAATAGTTGGATTACTTGTAATCTATTTATTAATTCCACTAGTCGGTACATTTTTATTTTCAATTGCAACTAAATGGGATCATTCAATCTTACCTGAGAGCTATACATTAAATTGGTATATTGAATTATTTCAAGATGGACGATTTTTTGAGGCTTTTCAACGAACATTATTTTTAATTATCATAACTGTCTTTTTAAGTGTTTCAATCATGCTCCCAACAATCTTTATTATAACTGTATATTTTAAAAAATTTGAAGGAATTCTCCAAGCAATTGCGATGCTTCCGTATGGTATCCCACCTATTGTAGGAGCAGTTGGGTTAATTAAGCTATATTCTAATGGGCCATTACAAATTGCCGGTACTCCATGGATACTAGTTGGAGCTTACTTTATAACCATTCTACCTTTTATGTATCAAGGTATTCGTAATAGTCTTAGAACAATAAATGCCATTCAACTTGTAGATGCAGCTGAATTACTTGGTGCAACTAAATTTCAAGCGTTTAGAACGGTTGTGCTTCCGAATATTTTATCTGGAATATTAGTATCAAGTTTATTGTCCGTAGCGCTTTTATTCAGTGAGTTTGCATTTGCAAATTTACTAGTAGGTGGAAGATTTGAAACCCTTCAAATCTATCTTGCCGATAAACTAAATAGTAGTGGTCATTTAACAAGTGCCATAGTTATTACTTATTATTTGGTAATTTTACTTTTAACTGGAACAGTCTTAAAACTCACGTTTAAAACTAAAAAAAATCCTGCCGTATTTAATAAAAGGCGGTCTATTTTAAAAAAACAAGGTCATTTAAAAAATACTGCAATAGAAGGTGAAGTTAAATGAGCTACGTAAATATTGATCAAGTGACTAAACAATATCAAAATCAAGTCGTCTTAAATAATATTTCCTTAACATTAAATAAAGGAGAATTCGTAACGCTTTTAGGTCAAAGTGGGTGCGGGAAAAGTACTTTATTACGTTCGATCGCTGGACTGGAAGACGTCGATGTAGGAAATATATTAATAGATGGGAAGAACATAACTAATTTATCTCCGCGTCAACGCGAGGTAGGTATGGTATTTCAGTCATATGCACTTTTTCCAAATATGACAGTATTTGAAAATATTGCATATGGTCTAAAAATGAAAAAAGCTAAAAACATACATGCAAGAGTAAAAAAGATGATTGAAATTGTTGATTTAATAGGTAAAGAAGGATCATACCCTCACCAATTATCAGGAGGGCAACAACAAAGAGTTGCTTTAGCTCGAGCGCTTGTCATGGAACCAAAAGTACTATTATTAGATGAACCGTTAAGTGCATTAGATGCAAAAATTCGAAAAAGCTTACAAAAAGAATTAAAAAGAATACAACAAGAACTAGATATTACGACTATTTTTGTTACACATGATCAAGAAGAAGCAATGACAATGTCGGATCGAATTTTTGTTATGAATAATGGAAATGTAGTACAAGAAGGTACACCTTCTGAGATCTATACAACACCAGTAAATAAATTCGTAGCAAAATTCATCGGAAATTATAATGTTTATGAGATGGAAGCTTTCCATAAACTTGTACGTAGTAATGAATTAATTGGAAATGATGTAGCAATTCGACCTGAAGTATTAAAATTAGTAGCTGTAGGAAATGACAGCATGGATTTACAACAAAACTGGGGAATAAAGGGGATTATTTCAGATGTTACTATGACTGGTAATGTCTTAAGATACGAAGTTGAAACCGAAGAATCTGCATTTCTTGTAGACAACCTTAACCACCGAGGTGAAATGTTCCAGCAAGGAGAACATGTGAACATTATTGTACCTAAAAAAGAATGCGTTATCTTATAAATTTTTAAAGTTTCTGGAGGATTAAAATGTCTGTTTTACCTGAGGAAAGAAAAAACGAGATTTTAAAAGAACTTAATAAAAAAGGAAAAGTTAAAGTTATCGATTTAGTTGAACAATTTAATGTATCAGAAGAAACCATTCGTCGAGATTTAATGATATTAGAGGAAAAAGGTCTTTTAAAAAAGGTGTATGGTGGAGCAATTAAAACAGTATACCAAAATGAGGAACCTCCTTTTATGCAGCGTACGACTGTGAATCAGGAAGCGAAAGTAAAAATTGGTAAAAAGGCCATGGACCAAATTTCCAATGGAGATGTCATTGCGATTGATGTAGGCACAACAATGCTTGAATTTGCTCAGTGTATTGAAAATAAAAAAGACATTACTATATTGACTAATTCATTACCGGTATCTTCCCTGTTAACAGAATCATTAAATCAAAATAAGTTTACCGGACAAATATTATTACTAGGTGGAATAGTTGATCCAAAACAACAGTCAATGAGTGGGAGTATAACAGAACAATTACTAAGTCAATTTAATGTTGATAAGGCATTTATTTCAGCGGGTGGTGTCTCAGCTCAAAATGGAGTTAGCAACTATCATTTCCATGAAACGTTAGTTTCTCGAAAAATGGTGGAAGTGTCGAAGCAAGTGATTTTATTAACAGATTACTCGAAAATTGGTGTAGATACATTTTGTAAAGTTTGTTCTCTTGAAAAGGTTGATGCAATAGTATGTGACCATTCATTTCCAGATGAATGGAAAGAGCATTCAATAGTAGAAGAAATCGAATGGATTCAAGCAAATTAAAAACGACGGACTATATTCTATAAATTCTTTTTTGTTAAGTAGCCAATAACGTAATGAATGAATCGTTATTGCCTTCTTAAGCTTGCCATTTTGGTGATGACCGATTACTGAACACTATAAAACTATCTGAAAAGCATAATAAATTAAAGGGGATATAATCAATGAGTTTCATTGCAATAGATTTAGATGGAACATTATTAAATAATGAGAATGAAATTAGTGAAGAAAATATTAATGCAATTAAATTTGCAGGGGAAAATGGAATTGAAATCGTTATTTCAACTGGTCGAGCTCATTTTGATGCCAAGAAAATTTGTGAAAGATTCAGGATATCGCCATATGTGATCGGAACAAATGGGGCAACAATCCATTCAAAATACGGAGAATGTATCTCATCAATTACAATCTCAAAAACGAATGTTGAACAGATATTAAGGTGGCTTGATGAACGAAATTATTATTTTGAAGTTTTTACAGATAAAAGCATTTATGCTCTTAAAGAAAGAAGAGAAATTTTTCAAAATGAGATTAATAGCCTTAAAAGAGTTGAGTTAGATGAAGAAATGAAAGAATTAGTTAATGTTGCGGAAAGACAATTCGATCAGTTTGGGTATGTATTAGTTGATCATTGTCAAGAAATCATACAACGAAATGAAGAAGTTAATAATATTTTAGTATGTACGTTTGATATGAAAAAATTAGAAGAAGCCAGAAATCGGTTTAATAAATGTAAAGAGTTAATGGTTGTTTCTTCTGCGGAGCATAATATTGAAATTACGAGTTGTTTTGCATCAAAAGGATTAGCATTAGAAAAATTAGTTTTTTTATTGAATGGTTCATTAGACCAATCCATGGCTATTGGCGACAGTAATAATGATATTTCAATGTTCGAAAAAGTCGCATATAGTGTTGCAATGGGGAATGCAAAAGAAGATATCAAATCAATTTGTACAACCTCTACTCTAAATAATGATGAAAATGGCGTTGCCCATGCTATTTATCGATATATTGATACTTTTGTAGTTAAATGATAACTATTTTTTAGGGCATGTAATGTTTTTATGTTAACTTAGTAAAGAATTTTAAGGCATGAATGAGGTAATAGTTGATTAAAAATGGAAATATGTCATAGATTTTATTAGGTGAGATAATTGGAAAGATGCTTTCATTTTGAAAGTGTCTTTTTTATTGTATAGCGAACCACTCCCACCACTTAGCTAACGCTTGAAGTGGGGGCTTCTCGATTCCGTGATGAAAGCAACCTTTCATCTCCACGAGCGTTACTTCCCACAGTTCCTGCGGTAGATGTCCAACGAATGGAGGTTCTTTCGTTACCTTAGTTATTTTACGAGTGGAAGGGTGACGGGCTTGGTTTTCGCACGATGTCTTATTTGTCCACTCAACCTTATATAACTACTTCTCAAAGAACAATTCATAAGAAAATCAAAGCATATAACCATATGTTTTTCTATCGAATAAAAGGCAATTCATCTCCCACCTACCGTTGGACTAAAGTCCTTCACACGCTTGAGGAAGGAGACTTCTTGCCTGATTATGTTAAAATTAAATATAACTTAATAAAGCGTTTGACTAGTGAATGGAGTTAAAACAATGAAAATAATTATTGGTTCTTTAAATCCCACAAAAGTAGGAGCTGTTAAAAAAGTTTTTAATCAGTATAAAGTTGAGGGACTAAATGTTCCATCAAATGTTTCGAATCAACCTTTGACTGATCAAGAAACTATGCAAGGTGCTATAAATAGAGCATATAATGCTAGAATCGCAGGTGAGTCGGAAATCGGTATTGGATTAGAAGGTGGTGTCATTATAGAAAACGATCGGCTTTTTCTTTGTAACTGGGGAGCACTTGTGTATGAAAACGAGGTAATACTAGCAAGCGGAGCAAAAATTTTATTACCTAGCGAATTTATTAATGAGCTAAGAAATGGAACTGAGCTCTCCGTATTAATGGAACGATATACGAATGAAAAAGATATACGTAGTAAAGAAGGGGCAGTAGGGGTATTTACAAATGGTCGAATTACTAGGACAGAAATCTTTGAACATATTTGTGAATTACTATTTGGACAATATGAATTCAAGAAACGAAAAGAAGAAAACAATTGAGGTCGTCCTTTTTGCATATCGATAAAAATAAGATAAAATAAAAGAAAACGAATTAAGCGAGGGAAAAAGAATGGAAAAAATTACATCAGTTGAACAATTCGAACAAGCGAAACAAGGAGAAAAAGTGGTTTTCCAATTTTCAGCAAATTGGTGTCCGGATTGCAGATTTTTAGATATGTTTTTTCAAGAAATAATTGATGAAAATAAAGATTTTACGTTTTATTACGTAGATCGTGACCAATTTATTGAGGTATGCCAAAATCTAGATATTTTTGGAATACCGAGCTTTGTAGCGTTTAATAATGGTGAAGAAATTGGTCGTTATGTAAATAAGGATCGTAAAACAAAAGAACAAGTAGAAGAGTTTCTTGAAGGATTAAGAGGCTAATAAGGTAGGTAAAACAATTGGCTAAAAAAACAACACTAGACTTAAAAAAAATGATAGAAAATCGCCTTGGAAATGAAGATTGGCGTTTTATCTATGATCGTGAAAAAGAAGACCTTCGAATTGAAGGGATTGAAAGTAATAAAGGGATGAGTGTCTCTTTAAATAGTGCAGTAGCAAAGTATGAAGCAGAAGGTGAAGAGGCTTTTAATGAATTAATTTATTATGTAAAAGAAGCACTTTCTGCTATGCACTCTGAAACTGTATTTCTAGAAGAACAAATTCGACCAGTTATTCGAGCTACATCGTTTCCGACAGAAAAGGAAGAAGGAAATTTATTTGTAACTGATGAGCATACTGCAGAAACTAGAATTTACTACGCTATTGATTCTGAAAAAACGTATCAACTAATCGATGAAAATTTATTAGTAAAATCAGGTTATACAAAGGAGCAGCTCCATTCTATTGCTTTATTTAATTTAAGAAAAATGCCCGTTCAAGTAAAAGAAGATATTGTTGCAGATAATACTTTTTATTTTGTACGTACAAATGATGGATACGATGCGAGTAGAGTACTAAACAGTACATTTATAAAAGAAATTCAATCAAAAGTAAAAGGTGAATTATTAGTAGGAATTCCTCATGGAGATGTACTAATCCTTGCTGACATTCGAAATAACATAGGTTATGATATAATGGCGCAAATGAATATGAGTTTCTTTGCTAGTGGGAAAATACCAATTACATCATTGTCATTTGCTTACGAAAATGAAAAGCTAATGCCAGTATTTATTCTAGGGAAACAAAAGAAGCAATAGAAAGGAAGAAATCAGTGAATATTTTTTATAACAAAGAAGGAATCGGCGATACGCTATTAATTACATTAAAACAAATTCCATCAGAAGATCGTAAAGTTGAACGAAAAGGGAATATAGCACGCGTATATAGTGCAGTTACGAATGAAACGGTTGCTATTAATGTGTTTGAGGCATCTACTTATGTAGATGTTCAAGAAAATGGTATCGTTACGATTACTGAACATATTGTTAATTCGGTTAATGAATTACTTGCAAAAGAAGGGTTTGAAGATACTTTAGTATTAGACCTTTCACCTAAATTCGTTATTGGATATGTAATCGAAAAAGAAAAACATCCAAATGCTGATAAATTAAATATTTGCAAAGTTGACGTTGGAACAGATACATTACAAATTGTTTGTGGTGCTCCGAATGTTGAACAAGGACAAAAGGTAGTTGTTGCAAAAGTTGGTGCAGTAATGCCATCAGGATTAGTCATTAAGGATGCTAATTTACGTGGAGTGGATTCATTCGGTATGATTTGCTCTGCACGTGAACTTGATTTACCTGATGCTCCGCAAGAAAAAGGAATCTTAGTTCTTGAAGCTGATGCTGAAGTTGGAAAAGCTTTTTTTAACTAAATAATATATATTTTCGTATAAATACTAGGCCATGAATTGGTCTAGTATTTTTTCTGTTTTTCAATAAAAGAATTATTATTTTAATATTAATTTGATTAAATTATATATTTGATATCGAAATATGATTGAACTAGCGCAATTTGTAATAATAATGTGTTTTTTGTCATTATGTCACATGGTAAAATAAAAGGTATGAAAAGAAATAGAGAGAGTGAGAAAAATGAAAAAATGGTTAAAAAGCCTTTTTAAGGCGAATAGCCTTAATGAGATTGAAGAAGAGTTTGAAGAAGGGTTTGAAGAAAAGCCTGTTAAGGAGAAAGTATATCAATCACACTCTATCGAAAAAAAGAGAAACGCTTTACAAGAGCGTCCAAAATTTAGATTTCCCATTGAATTAGATGAAGAATTACCATCACCAAAGCCGATAAAGGAAACAAAAATTGAAACAGTTTTTAAACAAGAAAAAAATGATGATATTTGGAAAAAGTCACTAAACAATTTAAATAAAGAATATAAACCTACATATAACCAGAGTAATAACTTTGTAAGAAATACTTTTCAAAGTAATCAATTCGATAAAAGTAATTTATCTAGTCGACTTGAAAAAAATCAGGTCTCAAAAAGTGAAGAAGAACCAGTAAAAGTAGAAAAAGAAGAAAAGGTCGATATTGTATTTCGTCCAAAAAGAAAAACACCATTTCGACCAAGTGAATATATTTCACCAATTTATGGATATCAAAAGCCTCCGATAAAAGAAGAAAATGCAACTGATTATAATCTTTCTTCAACTATAGAAGAAATGAGAGTTGAATCTTCTAATGTACTTGAAAATTCGTTTGAAAAAGTTGAAAGCAATATTTTCGAAAAAGTAAGTTTCGGCAATCAAAATCAAGAAAAAATTGATGTGTTTAATCTAGTAGAAAAAGAAGAACTTCAAACTTCAGCTAATCAAGTTGAAAAAGAAGATTTACATGCTGAAGTACATCAAAATGAAATACAAACTCCGTTGAAAGAGGAAGAAGTACAACTTGAAACTCCAGAGATTGAAGCTGACGTTCTTCAATTAGAAACTGAGGTTGAAGAGACGAATG
>NZ_NUYF01000060.1:0-41053 GCF_002566505.1 Bacillus sp. AFS077874 | reverse complement strand
TCCTTGGGGATGGGGAAGACCGTGGGGTTATTATCGACCATGGGGATGGCATGGCGGATGTTGTGGAAGACCTTGGTAAATTAAAAAAATATTGAATTAGGTGTCTCATAAGTTATCGTACTTTTGAGACACTTTTTTTGTATTTAATTAGAATGATCTGTGAAAATCAAAAAATATCCCACAAGGAAAATATGTACCTTGTGGGAAGTTTTATTTTAGAATTAATCTTATTAAAAATGGAATGAGAATAGAGGCAAATATCGCACTAAGCGTCATGGCAATTGAACTAATTGCTTGTTCAATTTTCCCATATTCTGCTGCTTTTGCTGTACCTACTCCGTGAGATGAGATTCCATACGAAGTCCCAATCGCTACTGGGTGCTCTATTTTAAGTTTTGCTAGAATTGCGGGACCAAACATTGATCCTGAAATACCGGCAATCATTACATATACAACTGTTAAAGACGGAATACCACCAATCATTGAAGTGATGCCCATTGCTAAAGGAGTTGTAACTGATTTTGCTGCTAAAGAAAGCAGGATGATTTTTTTTAATCCGAGCCATAGTGATAAGTATACACCTGAAAGTAGACCGACAATTGTTCCAGCCATTACACTAACTAATATCGACATACAATGTTTCTTTAATGTTGCGCGATGCTCGTATAATGGATAGGCAAAAGAAACAACAGCTGGACCTAAAAGTAAATTAATCCATTTTCCACCAAGCATATACGATTCATAAGTAATATGAAGATTTACAAGAATGATGATCATAACTGTAGTAGAGGTAACAATTGGAATCAATAGTGAGTATGTGAATTTAGCGTACATTTTTTTAGCAAGAATATAACATAAAATGGTTAAGAGGATAAATAGTAAACTTTTAAAGTCCTTCATTCGTATCCCTCCCAATTAATAAATCAGTTGTTTGTTTTTTATGGGCTCTCGAAGTAAGATACGAACTAATGCTTGCGGTAATTGTAAATACAACTGCTGTACTAATTAATACGATTATAATAGAAATTAAACCGTGAAAATTTAAAATAGAAGAATAATTCATTATTCCTACAGTAGCTGGAATAAACAAGAGCGTTAAGTGCTTACTTAAAAAATTACTCCCATTTCGAATCCATTTTTCCTTAAAGAATGGTATAAATAGTAAACAAAATAATAACAACATACCAATAATACTTCCTGGAATAATTAGATGAAATTGTTGCTGAATTAAATTTCCAATAAAAAATAATAAGTAAAGAAAGCTTATTTGAACAATCAATTTTACAAAATTCATTTTCAACATCCTTTGATTCTACTAACTAATAGACTATTAATCTTATTATTGTACAATAAATTATGGCGAAAATGTGAACTTTTTTCGTTATTATAAAAATGCATCTTTTTATAAAAAAGATTATAATAGTTTTATCATATAAATAGAGGAAGTTATATAAAATGAAATCATTTGTAGCGTTCGATTTTGAAACGGCAAATTACAATCGACATAGCATTTGTGCTGCCGGTTTTGTATTTGTTGAAGAAGGAGTAATTGTTGACCAAGTTTACTCTCTGATTAATCCTGAAGAAGAATTTTATTCGATGAATATTTCTGTGCACGGAATTAGGCCAAGAGATGTACAAGATGCACCTCTTTTCCCAGAATTTTATGAAACGATTAAAGATAAAATTGAGGGGAAAACATTAGTAGCACATAATCTAGCATTTGATGGTTATGCATTAAAAGATAATTTATCAAGATACGGTATACCTTCAGCTTTAAATAATTTACTATGTTCACTGCAGCTTGCTAAGAAGGTATTGCCAAAACAATCTCGTTATTCATTAGATACTTTATCAAGTCAATTCAGTATTTTATTAGAGCATCATCACCATGCATTAGCGGATGCAGAGGCTTGCGCGAAAATATTTCTTCATTTAACAAAGGAATATGAAATCTCATCATTTGATGAGTTATATGAGAAAACTTCGATTTACCATGGGCAAATTCATCAGTTTGATTATCGTTCATCATTAGTAAAACCGAAGCCTAAACGTAAATTGGAGAAAAAAGTATGAAATTAATATCTTGGAATGTAAACGGAATAAGAGCATGTGTACAAAAGGGATTTTTAGATTATTTTAATGAACAAAAAGCAGATCTATTTTGTATACAAGAAACGAAGTGCCAAGAAGATCAAATAACGTTGGAATTAGACGGTTATTATCAATTTTGGCATTCTGCAGTAAGGAAGGGTTATTCAGGTACTGCAATTTTTACGAAACATAAACCATTAAATGTAAGTTTTGGATTTAACGGTAAAGAAGAAGATCAAGAAGGAAGGGTATTAACCTTAGAATTCGAGAAATTTTATATGGTAAATGTGTATACGCCTAATTCTCAGCGAGATTTAGCTAGATTACCAATAAGATTAAAATGGGAAGATGATTTTAAAAACTATTTAAAAAAGCTCGATGAACATAAACCTGTCATCTTATGTGGGGATTTAAATGTCGCACATAATGAAATTGATTTAGCAAATCCAAAATCAAATCGTACGAATTCTGGCTTTACGGAAGAAGAACGTGGTAAAATGACAGCATTATTAGAAAGTGGCTTTACTGACAGCTTTCGATTTTTAAATCCAACTAAAGAAGGATCATATAGTTGGTGGTCTTATATGGCAAAAGTCAGAGAACGAAATATAGGATGGCGTATTGATTATTTTATTATTTCGAATAGGCTTCAAAATAAGCTAATAAATTCAGAAATTCACTCCCATATTATGGGGAGTGACCACTGTCCCGTTGTTTTAACGATGGAAGATTCGATCATTTAATATAGACAAAGTACAAAAATTTAATTTTCAGACTGTTGACAAACGCTCTAAGGTTTTAGAGCTTTCTTTTTTTATATAGGCATTTAGTAAGTCAACGAGAAGCAACTATGCGTAAACTAAAGGTAGGACAAAGTATAAAAATTGTTTATAAAACTACCTAAAAGTAGGAAAGGATGTGGATTCCTATGAGTATAAAATGGCTAGAATGGGCACAGAGAATCCAAGCAATTTCTCAAGCAGGATTGACCTTTACGAAAGATGCTTTTGATAAGGAAAGATATGAAGAACTTAGACATATAAGTGCTGATATTTTAAATCATTATTCAGAATTACAAATTGAGGAAATCGAAGGATTGTTTCGCAATGAACGGGGGTATCCCACACCAAAGCTTGATGTTAGAGGTGTCGTTTTTAAAAATGGAAAACTATTATTAGTAAAAGAAAAGCTAGAAAATAAGTGGTCTTTACCAGGTGGTTTTTGTGACGTTGGATTGTCAGCTTCAGAAAATGTAGTAAAAGAAATTTTTGAAGAATCAGGCTATAAAGTTGAAGTGAAGAAACTACTAGCAGTTTTAGACATGACAAAGCATGATCATCCACCTCATTCATATCACTATTACAAATTATTTATTCAGTGTGAAATTGTTGGTGGTAATCCCTCAATTGGAATAGAAACAAGTGATATTGATTTCTTTGATCAAGAGCATTTACCAGAGCTTTCACTTAATCGAAATACTGCTTCTCAATTAGAATTAATGTTCGAATATTATCAGAACCCTAATAAAGAAACTTGTTTTGATTAAAGATCATTTTAAAAAATAGATAAAATGTTAAATAAATCATTTTAGAGTTGCTTGCGCAGCTCGATTTTGTTTTAAGGGAAAATAATACATAATTAGATTTAAAAATTAAAATAGAAAGAACTAACAAAATCAACTCAAAAGGAGAAATGATTTGAAAACAAATTCTATGAACTATGTAAAATTCGAAAATGAATTAAAAAAAGAACGCATTTCTACTTGTCTTATTTATCAAAATGGAGAAATTAAATATAATTTTTATAAAAATTCAAAAAGCGGAACAAAACTATTCAAAATTAATTCCGTTACAAAAAGTGTTTTATCGATGTTAATCGGAATTGCAATTGATAATGGCTTTATAGAAAATGTTGATGTACCAATTTCTAAATTTTTTCCAATGATTGAAACGGAAAAACGAGACATTACAATCGAACATTTGCTCACTATGACACCAGGATATGATTGGCAAGAGTGGGGAGAATGGGGTGGGCGTCCATTCCCAATGATTAATAGTAAAGACTGGATTCAATATGTACTAGAAAAAGAAATGGTTAATAATCCAGGTGAAAAAATGATTTATGATTCTGGAGCATCACAAGTATTAAGTGCAATTATTCAGATGGTAACGAATGAAAAACTATCTACTTTTGCAAAACGAATGTTATTTGATCCGTTAGGCATAAACGAGTTTATTTGGCATGAAGATTCAAAAGGAATTAATATTGGTGGATTTGGCTTAAGTTTAACGACAGATGATTTACTAAAGATTGGGATATTAATGATGCAAAAAGGAAAATGGAATAATACACAAATTATTTCAAGTGAGTGGATTGAAAAATCAACAAAAGCGAAGTACCATACATATCCGCATGTTGGTTCATATGCCTATCATTGGTGGGTGCTAGAAAATATAGAGTTAAAGGATCATGATACAACGATTTATTTTGCCATGGGCTATGGAGGCCAATTCATCTTTATTTCACCAAAAAATCAATTCGTAGCTGTTTTTACAAGTGCAAAATATATCAATACTTCTACCCCATTAAAAATCATTCAAAAATACTATCCTTTACTATTAACAAATGAATAGGACTTAAAATGGAAGTAAAGTTGGATACATAAACCAAGGATTAATAATCCATGATATTGGCTACTCTTTTATATAATCTTTAAAATACCCTTTATCCAGTAATTCCAATTCCTACCTCTAAATTTTGTATGATTTTTTTATTTGAGAATAGGAATTTACTTAAAAAATGTCGAATTAAGTAATTAGAAAATATAATTACAACTTGATAATAGCTCCAAGAAGGGATGAAGATTGATGTTTTTAGTGACAGAAGACTTCAAAACGTTTATTAGGAAATATCCAATCACAACGATTATGGTTGGTTTATGTACTATCTTAGCGATTATTACGACATTTTTAGGTGGGTATACGATTGAAAATATCATCAATTTAGGTGGTTATGAACACGAATTAGTAAAACAAGGTGAAATATGGAGACTGTTTACTTATGCATTTATGCACGGAAGCTACGCTCATTTTTTTATGAATATGACCTTTATGATTATATTAGGTAGACCATTAGAAAGAGCGTTAGGTTCAGTTAAGTTTTTACTATTTTATTTAATATCGGTTATTCTTACAGGACTTATTATTAATTTTAACTATTCGCCAAATACAGTTGAGACAGGAGCATCCGGAGTAGGCTATGCTTTTTTAGGAATGTATTTATTTATTACCGTATTTAGAAAAAAGATGCTCTTTTCAGATGATCGAAAGTTTGTCATAACATTTTTAGGCATTGGATTACTATCTTCATTAATTATACCGTCAACAAGTTTAACTGGTCACTTGGCAGGTATGATCATCGGTTTTATGATTACTCCTCTTTTATTAAAAAAGGGTGCAAGGTTCCAAAACTCTGTTAATGTTTAGAGTACATATATGAGAATATGTTTTAACACTCACAACGATTAACGGAATGAAAGTGCTAAAATGTGATTTTCCAGGTACGGACTGGACATTTTATTATATTTTGATAACCTCAACTATGCTAAAAATCATTGGCATGAAGATTCTACCAATAATATTTATCACAATTCTTTTAGTCTGGATTACTTGGATAGCAGAAAAAAGAATGGATGCTGAAAGAAAATTGAAGGTATTAGTAAGTGATTTAGAAAGCAAAAAAACCGAGTTAGAAGATCTTTCTTTAAAGGATCCTTTAACTGGTGTCTTAAATCGAAGAGGGCTCCACGACTTAATCCTATCTGAATTAGAAAAAACAACTGAAACTAAATTAAACTGCTCATTTTTGATTTTTGATATCGATAATTTTAAAAAAATTAATGATCAATATGGTCATACAATGGGTGATTTTGTATTAAGTGAGAGTGCTAAGTTAATCAAAGAATTGATTCGTAATGATGATTATTTAGGACGATGGGGTGGAGAAGAGTTTCTAATCGTATTACCGAAAACACCTTTTCAACAATCGAAAGAAATAGCTGATAGACTAAGATGTGCGCTTGAGGAACATGAATTTCATTATGAAAGTCAAAACATACACGTAACAATGACGTTTGGACTATCGAAATTTAATCCGCAAAAAGGTGTAGTTGAGAGTATTAATCGCGCTGATAAGGCTATGTATGCAGGAAAACAAAACGGGAAAAATTGTGTTATTTGTTACGAAGATTTGAACGGTGAAACACCTTCTGGTTATAGAAGGTGTCAGTGTGTAGACAAAGTACAAAAAACTTGAGTTTCAGACTGATTGCAAGCGTTTGTCTTTCGAGGCGCGAAGCCTGNNCTGGTGAGGAGCGGAGTTACCTTAGACGGTAATGAGCACCGCAGACAGGCGAAGCAACGAAGAAAGCGAGCGTTTTCGGGCAGTCTGACACCTTCTAGTTTATAGAAGGTGTTTCTTTTGGTAGAGTGCTCATTTTTAATTTAAATATCATATAGATCTATAATTCTGTCTGCTGTTTGACGGTTTCTACATAATTTGTAGAGATCATTAAAAAATCGTTCAACTTCATTAGGAGTGCTCGGAATTGGTATCTCTACTTGAAGAGAACCGAATACTTGTTTGAAATAGGCTTTTCGTTCAGCGTTTTTACCGTCCCGTTTCAATGGATTATATTTCCAAACTAAAGAAAATTGTCCATCTTGCTCACGAATTTCTCTTATTTCTGCAGCTGTTGTAGATTTATTTTCAACATATATGACTAAATAAAAATTGTCATTACGATGCCAGTCGATTAATAGTAAATAATAGCTTTCTTCCTCGACTTTACTTAAATGAAAGGCTGAAACAATTGGTTTACCGTTTGTCCATTGTTGAAAATTTTGTAATGTATTGAAAGTTGTTGGTATTTCTTCAATATTAAATAAAGAATTATTTGAAACGATCCAATTTTTAATCTGATTTGAAATACTGATTGCAAATTCTTTTTTCATCTTCTACCTCAACAATTAATTAAGTCTTTTTCATTATCATATCATCAAAATCAGACTATTAAAATTCCTCCTTGTAATAATCTACCATCTATAAGTTAAAGTCCAATTACTCATATTATTAATGATGATTTAACTAAGGAGGATTTTATAATGGCAAGAGGTAAAAGCTTTAATCATAAGAAAAAAGGTCATGAACCAACTCATCCAAAAGGATCACTAGTCGCTCCTGAAGACCGTAAACATGAAGATCGAGAAGAAGATTATATTGTGACAGAAGAAGCATTTAAAAATCGTATTCAATAAAATTTGATTAAAATGGGACTCAGATTTTATAAATCTGAGTCTCATTTTTATTTTTGCCCTTATATTAACCTTTGTTGAAGTTAAACAAATGGATTAACTGATTTTTATTGACTGCTTGAAACAACAAAGGAATAGGTGGCCCACTTGTTCTATTTAAAACAAGCTGATAGATCATTGTGAAAAAAGATTTTTGATTTGCTTTCATTATTTTTTTATCGTCATGATAACAAATCGAGTATAATTCTTTCATTAATTCAGTTTGATTTTGGAGCTCTGTATTTAATAGATAGTCACATAAATTTTTCAACCAATATTGCTGTTCTTCAGTTAAAGAGTGATAAAATTCAAAAGCCTGTTTTTCATTTATTATGATATTTTTTTGTGGATTGTATTTTTTAATCCAATATTCAGCGAACTGACTAATTTTCTGTATTTCAATGGATGAGTAAGTTTCTCCATTATTAACAAATATGTCTTTTAAAAGATCTATATTGTAATTAACGAGAGGCAGAATGCTAGCTACATGATTAAACTTTGGATATTTTTTATCAATTTTGCCGTTATGTGCAAATTCGACCGATTGGCAAATATCTAAATCGAGTAAAGATTGATCAATATAATTTGATTGATACCGTTCAAATTCTGAATAGTTTTTAATCACGTCTTCATCTAGACCAATCTTAAATGCTGCTGTTGGTTTATATTTAGCAAACATAAAGAGAATCACTTCGGGTAAATAGATTTGCATTAACTCAGCTGGGGTTATTAAATTACCAGAGGAGCTCGACATTTTTTGATTTTGACCTTTTATGCCAATAAACTCATAAGGTGTATAATGAGGTGCATCATAGTCAAATATAGCTTTAGCAATTTCTTTTGAAACATTGTAACTCCCGGTTTCAGATGAATGATCTCTTCCACCAGGTTCGAAAACAACATCTTCTTTCATCCACCTCATTGCCCAATCAATTTTCCAGTTTAATTTAATATTGTTTGAAACTTCTACAGATAATTGATTTGAAAATCCACAACGGCATGTATAATCTAAAGTTTTGCTTTCCTTATTATATTGAGTTATTGAAGGATCATCTTTCTCACAATTTTCACAGTACAGAGTAATAGGGTAAAAATCATTACGTTCTTGTTCAGTTGGAACATTTGTTTTGAACTTCATTAAAATATCATAAATTTCTTTTCTTTTTTCAATAGTATATATTATGTCTTCATTGTATCTACCAGATTTGTATTCTTTACTTTGATAAATAAACTCAACCTCAATTCCTAGTTCAGTTAAGGAATTTTCAAATTCCTTTTCAAAGTGTTCAGCGAATGTTGAGTGACAACCAAATGGGTCAGGAATATTTGAATAAGCTTTCCCTATAAAACGATGATAAGTTGGATCAATATTATTTGGGACCTTTCTAAAACGATCAAAATCATCCCAAGAAAAGATAAATCTTGTTTTCTTACCTAAATTATTTAAAGCTTTCACAACAAAATAAGTTGTAATGATCTCACGAAAATTTCCAATATGAACCGATCCGGATGGACTTATGCCAGATGCACATACATAAGTTTCTTTATTTGGATATTTTTCAATTAATTCATTTGCGATTTTATATGCCCAATGCATGTTTTCACCTCAAAATTATTTTTATTTAACAATTGCAAATAAAAAAACTCCCACCCCCAAGATTTAATCATCTTGAGGACGAGAGTTTGTTAACTTCGTGGTACCACCCCAGTTTATTGATATGTTACCATACCAACCTTATTTAGGTACGGCACGAATGCTTATACCCTATCTCTATAACGGGAGAACCCGTCGTACCATCCCTAAAGTGAACTTTAGTTCCATACGAAGCTCCAAGTCTTTTTTCATAAAGTTCATTATTACTCCTTTTTCAGCACTCAGGAGCTCTCTGTAAATAATTTTAACTTTACTACTTTTCTCTTCATAGCTTTTAAATTTCGAAATATTAATTGTTATTATATTAATCAAAACAATATTAATTGTCAATTAAATTTAAAGTTGAATAAACTAGTTTAAATACTGTTTGAATGGAGGTGCCAAATTGAGGGATTTAGTTGATGATTTACCCCTAATCGGTGCGTATTTTTTATTATTAGGTACATCAACGGCTGCAGTTGGTATTTCAAGTACAAAAATCGTAAGTGAAAACTTTGGTAGAAGTTTATTCGCTAAAGGTAATGCGATCGAAGCTTTTGGCAACACCATTCAAGCAATTGGAAGAGAAAAATTATATGAGAGAGCAAAAAAAGAAAATGAAAATGAAATAGAAAAAGAATATGAATTAACAATGATGATTGGTGCTTGGATTCAAGCAGCCGGAAATGCTACAAATACATTTGCAACAAATTTAGAAATTGAAGGAATGGAAAAAGAAGGTTTTAGGTTAAACGCGCTAGGAGGTATTATACAATCAATTGGTGCTCAAATTGAAACAACCGGAGCATTGATCGAGGGGACGCAACTAGATAAAATTGAGGCTTATGGTAATCAATTAATCGGTTTAGGAGCTTTAATTGACAGTATTGCTAATGCGGCGTTACTACGTGATAAGATTATATTAGGTAAAGATTTATTACTTGTTGGTAGCTGGGTACAAGTGTTCGGATCCATATTAATTATTTATGCATTGCGTCAAAAAAGAAGTGAAGATGAAAAAAATCAATTAGAATATCGATATGGCTATTATCCAAATAAACAGTTCGAATGGTAAATTAATAATTTTTTGTGAAGAATATGAAAAAAAGAAGGTATATATTAGTTAATAGCAAATATTATTATTAAAATTATATTAAAACATTTTATTTTTCTGTAAAAGCATTTTGTGAGAGAATAGAATTTATGAGTTTAAATAGAATAAACCAATTTTTTGAAACAGAGGTATGATTAGATGAATTTAAAAATTATTACGGATAGTGCGGCTGATTTACCAAAAGAGATCATTGAACAATATAATATTGATGTCATTCCACTACGAGTTTATTCAGAAGATGAAAAAGAATATTTTGATGGTTTAACATTGGATTCAAAGACTTTATTTAATGAAATGCGTAATGGAAAAGTATTTAAAACGTCTCTTCCGTCTTATGAGTATATTTATAATACCTTCGTTAAATATGCAAAAGAAAATACACCATGTATCTATATTGCGTTTTCTTCTGAACTTTCAGGTACATATCAATCAGCAGTAATGGTAAAAAATGAATTTGACGAGGAATTTCCTGATTTTGATTTAGAGATATTTGATACAAAAAGTGCATCAATCGGACAAGGGTTAATTGCTGTTAATGCTGCAAAGCTTGCGATGGACGGAGCTACAAAAGAAGAGGTTGTTAATAATATTAAACATAGCATACAACATATAGAACATATCTTTACAGTGGATGACCTTCAATATTTGGTGCGTGGAGGTCGCTTGAGTAAGGTTGCTGGTTTTGTCGGCAATTTATTAAATATTAAACCGATCTTACACGTTGAAGATGGAAAGTTAATTCCACTTGAAAAAATTAGAGGTTCAAAAAAATTGATAAAAAGAATTCTTGAAATTATGGAATCTAGAGGGACAAATTTATCAACTCAATTAATTGGTATTTCTCACGGTGACGATCTAGAAAAAGCAATTGAAATTAAAAATGCGATGGCAGAGACATTTGGATGTAAGGAATTTGTCATTAATTCAATCGGTTCTGCTATAGGTGCTCATGCAGGGCCTGGTACTTTAGCGATATTTTTTATGAACGAGAATAAAAAATAAAATAACTAAAAGAGCTAATTTTGCAAAATGGTTAGCTCTTTTTATTTAAATTTTCTGATAATATTACCCGGATAATAATTCATACATAATTACTTCATAAAAGGCAAATAGTATTTATGTAATCTTCAACAACTATTATTATGAGGTGAAAAACGATGTCAATTTTAGATAACTGGGATCAATGGAAAGATTTTTTAGGTGATCGTTTAGATGCAACAGGTGAAAAAGGTGTTGGTGAAGGTGCTATTTCTGAAATGGCATATCGCTTAGGAAATTATTTAGCAAATGAAGTTGAACCAAAAAATGCAGAAGAACAAATTTTAAAAGACCTTTGGGAAGTTGCAGATGAACAAGAGCAACATACAATTGCTCACCTAATGATGAAGTATGTTAAAAATAAATAATTAAAATATTGTGATTAAAAAATAGCCCAGTGAATAGAATCATAAGGGCTATTTTTTATTTGTTTTATTATTAAAACTTTCTGTTTGAAGCAACAAAGTAGGTTTACAAAGAAACAATAAAACTAATTAAAAAATTAAACTTGAAAAGGACATATAATTAACATATACTGTACTTATTGTGAGTACTGTTTTCGGATTAAGGACAATAACTATTTACATTTTAATTGTTTTTTTGTATGATAGACTTTCTGTTCAAATTTCGCTTTTATCATAAAATGTTTTTTTGCACTAATAAATAGAATGGAAAATTTGAACGAATTTCAATACTGCTTGACAAAAATAGATAGAAGAAATGGGGATAATATATGAATAATCAGCAAAACTCGGCTGACACGCCGTTTAGTGTAAAAACGATTATTGGTCCAATGATGGCAGTAATCGTAGGTATGATCATGGTTATTTTAGATAGTACGGTAGTAAACGTAGCATTACCTGGAATTACCGAATATTTTAAATCTGATTTAACAAAAATGCAGTGGACGATTACAGGATATACATTGGCATTATCGGCTGTTATACCACTTGCAGGCTGGATGTCTGATCGTTTTGGAGCTAAGAAAATTTTCTTATTAACGATTTTGTTTTTTACAATCGGATCAGTTCTTTGTTCTGTAGCTCAAACACCTGAACAGTTAATTTTATTTCGAGTAATACAAGGTATTGGTGGAGGAATGGTTGCGCCAATCGGTATGGCAATTATCTTTAGATTAGCTCCTCCAGAAAAAATCGGTTCAATTATGGGGATGCTTGGAATTCCGATGTTACTTGCGCCTGCATTAGGTCCGGTTATCTCAGGATGGTTTGTTGAGTATTCTACTTGGCATTGGATTTTCCTAATTAATTTACCAATCGGTATTATTGCAATGATCATTGGTGCTAAATTCTTACCTAATTTTGAATCTAAATCAGTACCTGCTTTAGACGGATTAGGAATTATTATTGCTCCAATCGCTTTCTCAATGTTAGCTTACGGAGTTAGTCAAAGTTCAATAAGTTGGACTTCAAAAGGAACATTAACAGGTTTAATTGTTGGTGGTGTTGCTTTATTACTTTTTATCTTTGTTGAGCTTCGCCTAAAACAACCTTTACTTGAGTTACGTGTTTTTAAATCGTCTGATTTTGTTAGAAGTATTTTAATTACTTGGATTATGCAAATTGCTTTATTCGGTTCTTTCCTAATTGTTCCATTATTTTTACAAACAGTTAAACAATATGGGGCATTTGAAACGGGTTTAATTATGTTACCTCAAGCATTAGCATCTGCTTTAATGATGCCAATTGGTGGGAAAATGTATGATAAAGTTGGAGCTAGACCGATGGCGTTAGTTGGTTTAACAATTATCACATCTGCACTATTCATTTTCTCTAAAATTACAGTTGACTCTTCAAACACATTTATAATGTTAACACTTGCAATGATGGGTGCTGGAATGGGATTATCAATGATGCCGATTAATACACACGTATTACAATCTGCACCAAGACATTTAGTAAGTCGTGTAACGCCTTTAACTGCAGCTGCTCAGCAAGTAATGGTATCATTTGCAGTAGCAGGTATGGCTGGATTTTTAACTTCAAGTACAAAGGATTATATGGCAAAAACAACGAATCCATTAAATGCAATGATTTCAGCATTTGGTGATACATTCTTACTAGCAGCAGGTATTGCATTAGTAGGAGCGTTGTTAGCAATTATTTTACGTAAACCAAAAGTGCAAGATGCAGATGCGTCAAAAGCAGATCTTGACGAATCAAAATCATCAATGATGGTCGGACATTAAGAAATAAAAAAGAAGCCAAAATTTAAAATTGGCTTCTTTTTTTGTCATTTTTGATTATAATTTAAATAGTATCGGAAGAATTTTAATAATTTCTACAATTTTAAGAGAACTGTTATAAAACTAATTGAATTGTAATAAAAATGTCCTTATTATGTAAGGTTAGTTATGTATAATAAAGGCTCGAATATAGATTTACTTTACAATGGAGCTGATTTAATGATTAAAAGTATTTGCAAAACAACTTTGGCACTATCAATTTTAACTGGAGGTTTATTCTATGGAAATAGTACTCCGAGTTCAATTAAGACCGTGGAAGCTGCGACGATAAGCGGTACTGTAACTGCATCAGTTTTAAATATAAGAAGTGGTCCTAGTACTAGTTATAAAGTAATTGGGACACTTAAAAAGGGTGCGAAAGTTACGATTACAAGCACAAGTGGATCTTGGTATAAAATAAAAAGTGGAACAAAAACTGGATGGGTTTCAAGTAAATATATTAAAAAAGCTCCAACTACAGTTTCTGCCACGACCGTAAATAAAATGAAAACTTTAGGTACTTCAAAACAATTAATCATTGTGTCAGCAGAAAATGAAAGTACAAGAAATGTTTTAATTGAAACATTTGAAAAAAGCGGTACTAGCTGGAAAAAATTACATACATATTCAGGTGTGATCGGTAAAAACGGCATGATTAGTAGTAAGTATGAGGGTGATTATGAAACACCTGAAGGGAGATATACAATTACAACAGCATTCGGTCGATATTCAAATCCAGGTACAAAAATGACATACCGTAAAATTACTTCAAATGATGTATTTGTAGATGATTCAACTAGCAAATTATATAATACTTGGCAATTGGCATCAGAAAATAACGGTAGATGGAAAACTGCCGAAAAGATGAATATTTCTCAATATGATTATGGATTTGTAATAAACTATAATACTGCGAGAACCCCAGGAAAGGGTAGTGCAATCTTCTTTCACGTAGCTGGAACTTCGGGATATACTGCAGGCTGCACAGCTACATCTAAAACAAATGTAGTATCCATTTTAAAATGGTTGGATCCTGCAAAAAAACCACTAATTATTCAAACACCATTGAATAAATTAACTCAATATTAATATCATTTGAAACTGGTCAATGATTTGATCAGTTTTTTTATATTTCAAACTAAGTAACTTGTGGATTCATGATGATTAATTTCAGAGATGAACGTCTTATTTATCGTTCGAGTGAAGGTGAAGAAGGGGGGCTTATCAGAAAGGCTTTGTTAAGATTTTGAACTAAAAAAAGGCTGTCTAATAGACAACCTTTAGGAACTCTTATTACTTCTGTTTTAAAAGCTTTATTTTACGCTATTAACAAGTTGCCTCATGGAGTTTAACTGAGAAGATAGCTCATTAAACCAATCCTCATCTCCTGTTGAGAGGGCCAAGTCAATTAGAAAGTGAATCTGTTCTTTGTTTGTCACTTTCGAATCAGGTATTTTCTTTACGTTTCTATTTAGCATTTGAATAGACTTTCCAACAGTCGTATTATTATCTGAAGTTATGACATTTACCTTTACTACTTCATCAAGATTAGTAAATGATTCAACATAACCTATTACTAATTCTCCTTGCAATGATATACCTTTAACCCAGTCACCTATTTTTAAAATAGAATCATTATTTATGTTCATTTTATTCCACCTACTTATTTAGATTTATTAATTAAAAAACTTGTGATCATTACAGCCCTTAAAACAAACTGTAATTTTTTTTATTACATTTCGGATGAAAGAAGGCTTAACCTTCACTTTTTTAGCTGCTTACTTCTCACTTTTAATATGATCGACAATGTCCTTAATAGTGTATTGCTTTAAATAACCCCCAAGATGTTTTTCTGCACCTAAGAAAATATTAAAAAGAACATTTTGCATATTTGCCCCAACAACACACTTTTCATTTGATTCTGGGCACTTAGGTTGCAACGCCCCCTCAGAGGTGATCATATAAATGTCCCATAGATTTACTTCATTTAAATCTATGGCAAAAATAAATCCACCACCAGTGCCTTCCTTCGATTTTATAAATCCATGCTTTTTTAACAAACTAAGCACTTTACGAATACGAACTGGATGGACACAGGCACTCCCTGATATTGCATCACTTGTAGACATCCGATCCGGCTGCAGCGCAAGATAAGTTAAACTATGAATGGCAAGAGTGAAATCACTATTCATGGTCTGCCTCCTAAAATCGTTAATTTCTTTATATATTTCGTGATTATATTTAGTCCTGCAATAAAATGTGTTAGAAAACGGACCTTTAATTATTAAAAAAAGTTATTAATTAGCTACTTTTTGTGAATTAATGTATGAGAATGTTCTTAGCTTACGAGGAAGAAAACTACGAATTTCTTCTTCATTATAACCAACCTGTAATCTTTTTTCGTCAAGGATTATTGGTAGGCGCAACATTTTTGGATTATTTATGATTAATTTATATAATTCATTAAGTGGGAGATAATCAATATTTATATTTAATTCCTGAAACGTTTTTGATTTTTTCGATATAATTTCTTCAGTACCAGCTTCTGTCATGCGAAGAATAGATTTAATCTCCTCAAGTGTAAGAGATTCATTCATAATATTTTTTACACTATAATCAATCTCATGTTCCTCTAACCAAGCTTTTGCTTTACGACAAGATGTACAACTTGATGTTACATATAGATTCACCATTCTTTTACACACTCCTAATATTTAAAATGTAATAAAAAAAATTACAGTTGGGATAAAAAACTAATCAGTATATATTATCTAATAAAACAAATTGTTTGGCTTACTTACTCAATTTAAATGAGTATACTGTAATTTTATTATTTACAGTTAAAAGTGTCAACTATATTTTTAAAATTTAAATGATGGATTGTGTTTTATACTGAAACGAAATACAAAAATGAAATATACAATGAATTAAAAAAAGTAAAGTGTAAAAAGTTAGTTTATTTTGAAATTTCTAAGTATAATAGAATGTACAATTAAAATAGAACGAGAATTTTTAGAGGTGGAATATGAGCAAACTAGAATTTTTTAAAATAGAGACTAGTCGATTAAAACTTAGAAGGTTTAAAGATGAAGATGTTAGCAACTTTTATAAATATCGTTCAAATCCCGATGTTGCGATTTATCAAGGCTGGGAAAATTATACATATGAACAAGCGACTGATTTTATCGAAAAGCAAAAGTCAGCTGAAATGAATATTCCTGATTCATGGGTTCAAGTTGCGATTGAAAATAAAATGGATGGTCAACTAATAGGGGATATTGGAGTACACACTTTATCAATTCCTAAAAATCAAATTGAAATCGGCTTTACATTAGAGCCAATGTACCAGAATAAGGGTTATGCCTTTGAAGCATTACAAGGGATTCTTGATTATTTATTTAATGAATTAAATAAAGAAAAAATAAACGCAATCGCTGATGAGCAAAATTCATCCTCAATTAAATTATTAAGAAAGTTAGGATTTCAACAGATAAAAATAATAGAAAATTCATATTTTAAAGGCCAATATGTAAATGAAATTATGTTTGGACTATCGAAAAATGATTGGAATAAAAAGTAGGAGCTGGGAATGAAATGAACTTCTTTAAAGGAGCATTGTATTTATCATTGGCCGCAAGTATTTGGGGTATGACTTATGTTGTCAGTAAAGTAGTATTAGATCGTATTTCCCCATGGTTATTACTAGAAATGAGATTTCTTTTAGCATTATTAACATTAGGAGTAATCAGTCTTTTCCAAAAAAGCTGGAAAATTAATAAAAAAGATTTGGTTCCTCTCGCAGTTATTGCTTTAGTCGGGTATACTGGTTCAATTGGTTTCCAGTTTGTTGGTACTAAGCTTTCAGGCGCAGCAATGGGCTCATTAATTACTTCAGCTTCACCTGCATTAATATCATTATTTGCATTTTTTATTTTAAAAGAAAAAATTAATAGTCGTAAGATCGTATCGTTAATTTTAGCAACAATTGGCGTAATCGTTGTAATAGGATTACCAAAAGGTGGATCAAATTTAGGTGCATATTTTGGAAATCTCATACTAGTAGGAGCAGCAATTACTTGGGCATTATATACAGTTCTAAGTAAAGTTCAGACTAGTAAATATTCATCATTAACCGTAACAACTTGGGCGACTGTATTTGGCGTAATTTTCACATTACCATTTACAATTATTGAACAAAGTAAACACATTACTCACTTACCATCTAATGCTTGGATTTGGATGGGTGTCATATTTTTGGGTACAATCTCAACAGCTGGTGCCTTTTATCTTTGGAACAAAGGATTTGAATTTATTGATACTTCCACAGGGTCATTATTTTTCTTTTTACAACCATTGATTGGTACGATATTTGGCTATTTTTTATTAAATGAAGAAATTAGTCCTTCTTTTTTCATAGGAAGTATTCTAATAGTAGTAGCAGTGTATTTATCGATTAAAGAACCTAAGCAGAAAACGACACTTCAATATAACTCGAAAAAAGCATGACACATTTTAAAGTAGTTGGTATACTCAACTGCTTTTTTTATTGGCTAATTTACTTAAATATACGTATCTTAAGATTAGATGAAATGAATTTTTTGAATACAGACTTTTATATTTATTTAAATTGACAAATGTAGTTAAGATAAATAATATAAATCTTGTACGATACATCGTATAAGATGTATATTACTTAGAAGTATTTTGTTGGAGGGATTAAATGGTAGAACGACCAGAATTTATTCGTGAATCAATCGATTTTTTACAGCGTTTTTTAATGAAAAGCCTTCAAAAGCATTCGGAGGAACATGGCGTTACAATTCCACAAGCAAGAGTTATTGGCGAAGTGTATGCTCATAAAACAATGAGCATTAAACAACTTTCTAAAAATCTAAAAATGACGCAAAGTACTGTTTCAGATATCGTTGAGCGTCTGACTACAAAAGGCCTTTTATTGAAAACACCAAATCCAAAAGATAAACGTTTCGTGGAGATTTCTTTACCTGAAAATATTGCAGATGAAATACACGGTAGCATTACTGAAATTGCAAATAAGTCATTAAATAGTGCATTAAGTCTTCTAGACCATGATGAACAAGAGATTGTAGAGGAAGGAATGAAATTATTAGTTACAGCTGTTAAGAAAAAGATGGAGACAGATGGAATGGATAATTATGAATTCTTTGACGTATTGTACTTTCTTGATGAGGAAAAAGGAAAAAAAGAGAAATAAAATAATGAAGGAGGGGACCGAGTGAACAAAATCATAAAGGGTCGTTGGATCATTTTTTCAATTTGGTTAATTGCTACAGTATTGTTAACAGTTCTTCAGCCTGATATAAATGCTATTCTGCGGAATAAGGGGCAGGAAGGAGCGAATAGTGATTCACCTTCTGTTATGGCAGATCATATCCTCAAAAAAATGGATACTGTAAAAGGAACGAATAATCTGATTGTTTTTTATGATAAAAATAAAATTTCGAATGACGAAATGGAAAAAATAGGCGATGCTGTTAAAGGAATACGTGATAGTAGTAAAGATCTAAGAATTTCGGAAATCATTGATCCTTTTAGTATTCCAAATGCAAAAAGTTCATTAGTCTCAAAAGATGGCACCACACTAATGGTGAGCTATAAGCTAGATAAGAACGGAAGAGAAATAGATGATATTAAAAAACAAATAGATAATAAATTAAGTAAGGTACCAGTTGAATATTATCTAAGTGGTGAAGATTTTATCAATAATGATTACTTAAAAGCTTCGCAAGCAGGAGTTGAAAAAAGTGCTGCTTTGACAGTTATTTTTATTTTAGTCGTACTTGTTATTGCGTTTAGGTCGATCGTTACACCATTTGTATCATTGATTGCGGTTGCATTTTCTTATCTATGTTCAATGGGAATAGCTGCTCAATTAATCGATAAAGCTGGATTTCCGATTACAAGTCTTACTCAAATGCTACTAATTCTTATTCTTTTTGGGATTGGTACTGATTACAACATACTCCTTTTTAATCGTTTCAAAGAGGAACTTTCACTTGGACATTCAGTTGATGAATCAATTGTAAACACATATAAAACGGCTGGTAAAACAATTGCCTATAGTATTTTAACTGTGTTCATTGCGTTCCTAGCACTTGTATTCGCAGAGTCTCCAATTTATAAATCAGGTGTAGTAGTTGTAATAGGTGTATGCATATTATTACTAGAAATTTTAACGTTAACACCATTTATTATGAAGGTATTAGGAAAAAAACTTTTCTGGCCATCTAAAAATGTTGGTGGACACAAGGAAAATAAATTTTTTGGTAATTCTTCTGCTTTTGCCATAAAGAAACCGATTATCACAATTGTCGTAATACTATTGATTTTAACTCCGATGGTCTATTCCCATCAAGAAAAGCTAAACTTTGATACAATTGGAGAACTGGGTAATAAATATCCTTCATCAAAAGGATTTAATATCGTTTCGGATCATTTTGGTAAAGGTCAGGCAATGCCTGCAACAGTCGTTATTGAAAACAACCAGGCGCTTGATAATAATCAATCACTTGCAGTAATTGATAATGTTACTGAAAGACTAAAGAAGATAAAGGGTGTTAAGCAAGTATCTTCAGTAACACAACCTGAAAGTAAACAAATTGATAGTTTTTATGTTGATAGCCAAATGGGTACAGTGACTGATGGTATTTCAAAAACAAAAGATGGAGTTAACGAAATACATGACGGATTAAGTTTGGCCGAAGATAAACTAGGATCAGCAGATTTTTCAAAGGTTAACCAAATGGTAGATGGAACAACGCAACTACAAAATGGTGTAACAGCATTAAGTGGTGGGTTAAAACAAATTCAAGCAGGAATTGGTAATGGTTCTAGTAATTCTCAAACGATCTCTAGTGGTATAGCAACGATTGAAACGAATCTAAGAAAAATGAGTAGTGGTGTATCATTATTAGCAAAAAATTATGAGAAAATGCAATCGGGTTATAAAGAATTAGGAACTCATTACCAAGAATCAGCACAAGCATTACTTGGTCTAAAAGGCGCAATTTCTCAAATGCAATCAATGGTGACAGCACTAGGAAGTAGTTATGCAAATTCAAAAGATGATGTAAATTACCAAACAATAAAGCAAACAATTGATCAAACAGTTGCTTCATTAAATCAAATTACTCCAGAAGGAATCAAAGCATTAAATGATAATTATAATGCTGTAACTTCAGGTTTTGCTACTGCAAATAGTAATCTTTCTAGTATGAGTAATGGCTTAACTCAAATGGCTGATGGCTTGAAAAAGCTTGAAAGTGGCTTAAGCGATGCATCATCTGGAATCGGAAAAATTGTCACAAATATGAATAAAGTATCAGATGGACTTGATCAAATGAAATCAGGTCAGCAACAGCTAGTAACCGGCATCAATGGATTTAGTACTTTCGGGGAAAAACTATCAGATGTAAACGGTGGGTTAGAGAAAATATCTGACGGATTAGGAAAGACAAATGATTTCTTAACACAGTATAATTCTAATAAAACGTTCTTTATTCCAAAAGAAGCATTGGCAGACGAGAACTTTAAAAAATCAATAGACATGTTTATGTCAAAAGATAGAAAGATAACAAAGCTAACAATTGTTATGGAGAATGATCCATACTCAAAAGAATCTTTAAAAACGATCAATAAAATAAATTCAGCTGTTAAAAATGGACTTAAAGGCACAGAACTTTCAAATGCAAAGTCAGGTGTTTCAGGTCCAAGTGCTACAACAAATGATATGAACAATATTTTGAGTAGTGACCTAAATAAAACAACAACCATCGTTATAATTGGGGTTTTACTTGTGTTATTCCTAGTGATAAAATCATTCTGGACACCAGTATTTATCACTGCATCACTTTTAGGAGCATACTACTGCGCTATGTTTATGATTAATTATATTTTCATAGATTTGCTGGGATACGAAGGAATATCTTCTTTTGTTCCGTTCTTCTCTTTCATAATTATCGTAGCTTTAGGCGTGGATTATAGTATCTTCCTAATGATGAGATTTAAGGAATATACTCATTTGGCACCGAAAGAGGCAATCGTATTAGCATCTAAGCATACTGGTGGAGTAATTATTTCAGCAGTAATCATACTTGGAGGTACATTTGCTACACTTATGCCATCTGGAATCCTTTTATTGTTTGAATTAGCAATTGCGGTAATAACTGGTCTAGTCGTCCTCTGCTTTATATTATTACCGATCTTCTTACCAGCAATGATTGCATTGCCAGAAGCATTGGCTAATTTATTTTCAAGAAACAAGGAAGCTAATGTTAATACAGAAAAACATGTAATTTAAAAGAATAATAGATTTAGTTAAAAATGCCGACTTGCTATCCAAATAATAGTAGGTTCGGCTTTTTTTTAGACTGTTTTTTGTATTCATTGTTTCACTTTTGGAAAAAAATGTATAATAGATAAATAGAATCTGTTCTAAGGAGCTTTTACATGTATGCCATCTTAAGAGACATTACGAAATTATTTATAAAAAAACAAGAAAAACTACTTTACTCTTTAAAAGGTAAACTAAATCCTGATTCTTCAAGCCCACTTGAATCTACCTATGAAGCCATTTATAAATCATGTTTTAAAGATGGTTTAGGTTGTAAGGTTGTGTAATTAATGTGGAAACAAATTAGTAGAAAATTTTCCTTACCTTTTTTAATCATTTTTTCTATCCTAATTGGCTTGTCAGGTTGGTATGAAATTTATCAACATTTTTTTAGTGAACGGGGGGGGGTTCGACTAAACTGGCATGTTGATATTGAACAACCTACGTATTCAAAAATAATCTTAGATGAAACAGTTCCTTTGAGTGTTGATGGACCAGTATATACCCAATATACATACAATAAAAAAACAATCAAAAAACTAAAAAAGAAAAAGTATTGGACTAAAGTATCAAACAATAATATTAAAAATCTCAATCAACGAGTAACTGAATATAATAATTCAATTTTGAAATATTCAGTACATTCAATGAAAAGTAGACAAAACCTATTGAAATATCCTGTTGTTATTAACGATAATTGTTATTACTACGTAAAACGCGATCAAGAAAAACAAGATCAATATGCAATTTTTATCCTAAATCCAAGTGAGAAAAAACTTTACTTACTTGAATATTATTTTTAATTGAATTATTAAGATGAAACGATAAAACCGATCAAATCGAGAATTCTGAATGAAAATAGCAACTTCTCCAAAAAGTTAAATTACCATTAAAAAAAGTGGATGCTAGAAGCATCCACTTTTATATTAATCAACTTGTATTTCATTATTCACATCAAGAGCTTCAACTAATTCTAATTCCTCATGACGTTCTTTAAAACGGTTGAAAGTAAATTCGTTTGCAAATAAGAATAACGGACGTTCGAAACGGTCATATACTAGCATGTTACGCATATCTTGATATTTCTTAAGTCCTTTTACGTCGTCTGTTTTAACCCAACGAGCAATATTATAATCAACATGGTCTTTACGGATATCAGATCCATATTCATTTTTTAAGCGGTATTCAAATACTTCAAATTGAAGTTGACCTACAGCACCTAAAATGACCTCATTAAATTCATTTTTATAAACCTGAATTGCACCTTCTTGAGCTAATTGCTCAACACCTTTATGGAAGTGCTTAGATTTTAATGAGTTAACTGGGCTAACTCGTAAGAATAACTCAGGTGGGAAAGTTGGTAATGGCTCAAAGAATAATTTCTGTTTGCTAGATGTTATTGTATCTCCGATTTGATAAGTACCTGAATCGTAAATACCAATTACGTCACCAGCATATGCACGGTCGATTGTTTCACGGTCGTTAGCCATCAATTGAGTTGATTGACTTAATTTAATTTGTTTTCCTGTACGAGAAAGCATAACGTTCATTCCGCGTTCAAATACGCCAGAACAAATTCGTAGAAATGCAATACGATCACGGTGAGCAGGATTCATATTAGCTTGAATTTTAAATATAAAACCACTAAATACTTCATCAGTTGGATTAACTTCACCATTAATTGTTTTACGAGGTCCTGGTGCAGGTGACATATCTAAGAAATGATTTAAGAATGGTGTTACCCCAAAATCGACTAATGCTGTTCCGAAGAAAACAGGAGTAAGTTCCCCAGCTCGAACTAAGTCTAAATTGAATTCATTTCCTGCACCCTCTAAAAGATCAACTTCATCACGTAAATTTTCTAAATTGGAAGGTTCTAAATGTGCTTCTAATTCAGAACCATGAACGCCATCTTGACCAAGTTTAATCACTTCATCTTTACGGAAAAGATGAACTTCATTTTCTAATCGATCATAAACACCTTCAAATTGCATTCCACTACCGATTGGCCAAGTAACTGCAACAGAAGGCATACCTAGAACTTCTTCTAATTCTTCCATTAATTCTAATGGATCTTTAGCTTGACGGTCTAATTTATTCATAAAGGTAAAAATAGGAATACCGCGTAAACGACAAACTTGGAAAAGTTTCTTAGTTTGTGCCTCAATACCTTTTGCAGCATCAATTACCATGACTGCAGAGTCAACAGAAGTTAGTACACGATATGTATCTTCACCAAAATCATTATGACCAGGAGTATCCATAATTGATACCATTTTTTCATCGTATTCAAACTGCATAACAGAAGAAGTAACAGAAATACCACGTTGCTTCTCGATTTCCATCCAGTCAGATTTTGCATATTTTGAATTTTTTTGAGCTTTTACAGTACCAGCTTCACGAATTGCTCCACCATGAAGTAGTAATTTTTCAGTTAAAGTTGTTTTACCAGCATCCGGGTGAGAGATGATCCCAAAAATACGGCGTTTAGCAACTTGATTAATTAATTCTTTATTTGCCATCTATTATAAAGTCCTTTCTAAATCAAAGATCATAATCAAATTTTTACATCTTATCTATTATACTAGAATTCAGCGTTTGATGAAACATTTAGTAACTAAGTTATATACAAAGTATTTCCAAGATTTCCAAGTTATGAAATAAGAATTTTCTTTTTTATCGTTTATTTTGTAATTTTATATAATTCATTCACTAATTTTTGAACATACAACCGATACAATTCTACTTTTTTCAAAAAAATTTTAACAAAAATATTATAGGAACTGGTTTTGTAAGTATGAAGTAGGTCTGTTGCATCACTAATACCAGGTCTCCAATCTATTTAGAAGTTAAATATTGTATTACTGGTAAAATTATTTCGAAAAAATTAGCGAAAAATTCCATATAATATAGACAAATTACAATAAGTTAGGAGATGAATTGATGACATTTACAATTAATCCGATTGCTTTTGTTAAAAATTCAAGAAAAGAAATTGAAGACGATCACTGGGGTTCAATTATCTCTGAAATCGAGTTAGCAAAGGAGTTTAATGAAGAAGCATTAAGTGGAATAAGTGATTTTTCACATCTAGAGATAATTTTTTATTTCGATAAAGTGACTGATGAAATGATTCAATACAATGCTAGACATCCTAGAAATAATATTCATTATCCAAAGGTTGGAATTTTTGCTCAAAGAGGTAAAAACAGGCCAAATAAATTAGGTCTAACATCAGTAGAACTTTTAAAACATAGTGGCCGCATTCTTACAGTTAAAGGATTGGATGCAATCGATGGAACGCCAATCATTGATATCAAACCAATTATGAAAGAATTTCTTCCTAAAGGTGAGATCAAACAAGCAGAATGGTCAAAGGCTTTAATGGAAAAATATTGGTGATAAAGGTTTAAAAATGATGAAAGAGTTGTCTCAAATGTTTTATTTGTGAAACTCTTTTTTTGCTTTTATATTATGAACAGCTAAATCGAATTTTGGTTATTTCCTTATTAAAGCAATTGTTGAGATGACACTTACTTCGGCAATTGCCTGATCCAGTTTATATTCTACAAATAATTAAAAATTTTTAATTTGAAATTTAGTTAGAACAATTATATTAGGCAAAGATAGTGAAATTCCCCCAAATTATTTAATGAGATTTTACATAAAATTACATAAATCTACACTTGGATAAATATAATAACTTTTCTTTTTACTTGATTTTACTAAAATCGACATTTATTTTAGTTTGTAACATCCCGGTTTAATGAAAATTCCCCCAATACTTTTCAAGAAAGACTACCGCTATAATTTGAATTGAGTGATTTTTCTGAAAAATCACTTTTATTTTGTCTTATTTAGCAATCTTTCATTTTAGAAAAAGTTGGAGGTTATTTAATGAAGGGGTTAAGTAGTAAATTTTTTCAAACCACATCTGTACTTGTTTTAGCTAGTAGTACAATTTTGGGATCGACTATGATAATTAAAAAGTCAGCTTATGCGAACTCAAATGACGTAGAAAGTATTCTTCAATCTCTTACACCGGAACAAAGAGAAGCTCTTAATCAATTAGAAATTGCTGAATCAAAAACTGGCTTGCAATTATCTGATGACATCGATTTATCGAGTGATAAAGAAGTATCTGTAATTGTTGAATTTAAAGAACTTCCAGCTAAAGTAGCACAGTTAGAGAAAGCTGCAGAAGGGGAGTCTATTTCATTAGAAAAGGCGAAAGAAAATGTAACAAAGTCTCATGCACACTTTAAACAAGAATTACAAGAAAAAATAGGCAAAAAAGAGAAATCTAGTAATGAAGAAGTTCAAATTAAATATACATATCAGAATGCGTTTAACGGCGTTTCATTGACACTTCCAGCAAATCAAATTAAAGATTTGTTAGATTTGGATACAGTTAAAGCAGTGTATAGTGATTCAACAATTCAAATTAAGCCACCTGTTGAACCAGTAGAAGAGAATGATCAAACAAAGGTAGATAGTTTACCATTTTTAAAGATTGATAAATTGCATCAGGAAGGTTTTACAGGTAAAAATATTAAGATTGGCGTAATCGATACGGGTATTGATTATAACCATCCCGATTTGAAAGATGCATACAAAGGTGGTTATGATTTCGTCGATAATGATAATGACCCAATGGAAGCAACATACGATCAATGGAAAGCTTCTAAAAAAGCTGAATTTGTTAATGGAAGCGCATATTATACTGAACACGGGACGCATGTTTCTGGAACGATTGCTGGTCGGGGGAAAAATAATTCTGATTATAAAGTAACTGGAGTAGCACCTGATTCAGACTTATATGTATACCGTGTATTGGGTCCTTATGGGTCAGGTTCTAATTCTGCAGTAATTGCAGGTATTGACCGTTCGGTTGCCGATGGAATGAATGTAATTAACCTTTCGCTAGGAGCCTCTATAAACGATCCGTTAGAAGCGACTAGCTTAGCGATTGATAATGCCGTTTTAAATGGAGTAACAGCTGTCGTTGCAGCAGGAAATGCTGGAGATAGTATGTACACTTTAGGCTCTCCAGGTGCAGCGGCACTTGCATTAACAGTTGGAGCGAGTTCTGTTCCTACTAAAGTTACTACATTCGGAAGTGAATTTTTAGTAAACGGTCAAGGTACGGATAGTACTCTACGATTAATGACGAAAAAATGGACAGATGATTTTACTAATTTGTCTGGAAAAACATTTGATATTGTAAATGTTGGAGTAGGTGGTCCAACTGATTACACAGGAAAAAATGTTCAAGGTAAGATTGCATTTGTTGCTCGTGGTACGTATGCACTTATTGATAAAATGAACTATGCAAAGCAAAAAGGAGCTGTAGGGGTAATTATCTACAACAATAATGCTTCTGAAGGACAGATCCCGTATTATTTGGGAGAAAGCAATGATAATATCCCTGTATTTTCGATGACAAATAAAGACGGCTTGGCTGTAAATGATTTATTTAGCAAGGGAACTCCTTCAGTAACACTAGGGGTAATTGGTGAGTCTGAAATTCCTGGTGATGATCTAGCTAGCTTTAGCTCTAGGGGACCATCTGGAACGCTTTATGATATAAAACCTGAAGTAACAGCACCTGGTGTAGATGTTTTATCGACTGTTCCTGCATACATCAATAACAAAAATGATTCAACAGATTATTCTTCTGCTTATATGCGAATGTCTGGTACGTCGATGGCAACTCCACATGTTACTGGTATAGCTGCATTACTATTACAAGCACATCCTGATTATACGCCTGCTGACATTAAAACCGTATTGATGAATACAGCGGATCCGTTAAGAAGTAAATACAGTGTGTTTGAAGTTGGGGCAGGAAGAGTAGATCCTTATGAAGCGATTTATTCACGCATTGAACTAGGAGTTCAAGATACAACGCCATTTATTAAAAAAAATGAAAAAATAAATATTGATGAACAAACTGGTGGACTAAGCTATGGTTTTATTCCTGTAGATAAAAATGCTATTTCGAAAACTACAAATATATTAATCACAAATCATACTGATAAAATGCAAAAATATAATATTTCGGTAGAATATAATATCGGTACACGCGGATCTTTGGATGCTAAGGCAAACGGGGTAAGTGTTACAGTACCAAAAGACCTTAAAATGAAAAAGAATAGCCAGGAGATGATTCCTGCAACACTTACGATCCCAACAACTGCTAGTAAAGGAACATATGAAGGCTATATTCATGTTGTAAATGAAAAGGATCCAGATGATAATTATCAAATTCCATTTGGCTTCCGTTTAGTAGAAGAAGGCTTTGAATATTTTAGAGCTCATTCACCTAGCATCTCTACAACTCGTGATAATGCACCATATAGCGTTAAGGCGTCTGATTTAGATTTTAAATTAAATTCACCAATGAAAACATTAGATTTTATTTTAGTAGATCCTAAAACTAATAAAGATTTAGGGATAATCGGTACAATTAATGTTTCAAGTGCAGGTGTCGATAAGGATCTCTATATTCAAAAAGCCTTTACTGGGCGATATTTTCCATTTACAGGTAATGCTAAGAAACCAGTTGGCTACACATCGGTCCTAGCAACACCTGGATTATACAAAATGAAAGTTATTGGTACAAATTTAGACGGCAAACAGTACTCAAAAACAGACCAAGTATATATTGATAATAACCGTCCAACTTTCACACTAGATGATACAAATGCACTACCAAAAGGTGATCTTCCATTTGTTGAGTTAGCGTCTGGCCAAAAAACTGTTACATTATCTGGAAGTGTTTTAGATAATGAAGCTAAGGAAATGGAAAATTCCGGTATGAAAGTAACACAAGCGACTAATAATGTTTGGTACGGACCTAATTCACCAGCTTATGGTATCGCTGCAGATGCGAATGGAAGATTCACGAAAGAAATATCTGTGGATTCTCCAAACCCGGTTTACATGCTTCAATTTGTTGGAGCTGATCGAGCAGGTAATTCAACCAACGCAAAAGTTATTTACTATATGAAACCTGGATCACAATTTATTTATGCTAAACCAAATAAAGAGAGTTTTATGATGGGTGACAAAGTAACTTATACTTTCTATGCTCACGGTTTGCAAAATGCAAAAGATTATACACTTAAATTTGATTACACATCAAGATTTTTTAAATCAGTTGAATTTAATAAAAATGCTGCTTTATCCGATGATACACAGTTTACGGCAACCTCAACAGGAACTGGGAGTAAATCAAATACAATTAATATTAAAGCACCAGGTGATGGTTTAAGTGGTGATCTTCCATTATTTGATATGCAAGTAGAAACAAATGAAACTGAATTTGTTAATCCTAGTACGATATTTTTCTATATCAATTCATCGATCTATAAAGATCTTAATGGAAAAACAGTTAGTCCATATACTCAAGTTGGTTTAATTCCAAGTTATCCGGCTAGTTCAACTGCAACAGCAAAAATCAACGCTGCAGGTTTATTAAGTGCAAATGGCAGTTTTAATTTTGCGATCGACTACACAACAATAGGTGCACAAGCAAAAGCAAAAGATTCAAAAGGTCAATACTATAATGGTGAAATTCAAAAGAATGGGGATATAGTATTCAGGAAACTTCCTATTACGGAACAATTATATACAGTCATCATAGATGTTCCAGGTCATTTTACCACATACACACCTATGGAAATTGGCCGAAAAGATCGAGATATTTTTATAGGTGAAAATATTTCTTATCCTACTGTAAGAGAAAATGCAGGAGATCTTAATAAAGACAATGTAATTGATATTTACGATGTAATACTTCTCGAACAAAATTGGGGTACGAATAATCGTAATGCCGATATTAATTATGATGGAAAAGTTGACTCATTGGATTTCAAGTTACTAGAAACTAATTATTTAAAAGAGAATGATTATGTATTAGATACTCCTACTGGTGTTAAAGAGTATAATGGAAAAACAATTGATTCGATTAAGAAGTCTTTGGGAATTAATTAGATTTTGAACCTATCCGATTGGATAGGTTTTTTGATTTTGGATGTGTTAAATTGTTGAAATTCTTGTTGAACTAAATGGCAAGAGAGTGGTAAAGGAGATTGAAAAGTAACTAGCGAATTATTCAATTAGCAAGAAAAATGGTTTAAATTTAGTATGTAGGAAATGGGTGCTAATCGTAACATCTTAGGTGTTGGGGAAATGTCAATATTAAAGAAGTATGCCGATTGGATTTCAAAAAAATCCTAGAAGGTATGACCTAGCCGAATTACTGTTAGAGATGAGTTTTGTACCATCGATTATTGTTGGAATTGAATTAATTTATTACAACTTTTCTTCTTTTTGGTTTATGGTATTCTGGTTTTTGATCATAATTTTCTATCAGTTATTTGATAAGTTAGTTACAAGAATTTTGGGTAGATTTAATGTGAAAATTTCAAAATGGATGCATCCTTTATTCCTTTGATTTTGGTGTTCATTTGTTTTGTTTTCAAAGTTGTTTAATAAATGGAATCTAAAAAGTATTAATGAATTACTCATGAAAAGGGGGATTTTATATGATATTGGAAGCAGTTATGCTACAAGTTAAGAAAGGTATGGAAGAGGACTATGAGGAAGCATTTAGTAGGGCATCTAAAATAATTTCTTCTATGAAAGGGTACATTTCACACGAATTACAATGTTGTATGGAAGTAAAAGGGAAATATTTACTCTTAGTTCAATGGGAAACATTAGAAGATCATATAGTTGGATTTAGACAATCCAACGAGTATCAAGAATGGAAAAAACAATTACATCATTTTTATGACCCTTTTCCGACTGTTGAGCATTTTGAAAGGGTTAAACTTTAGTAACCATTATTGAATTATTAAGGAAGTACGTTTTAAACTTCCATTCACTTTGGTGAATTCCTGATTCATAGATGGCAAAAGCAATGCATTAGTTTGTTCATTTTTATCTATACTGCTCATGGTATATACGATACACAATTTTTTGGGTATTGGTATATAGCATTATTTTTTTTGTATATTAAGGTTTCTGTATTCATTATCGATACTGGATATTTTTGTAATATAAATCATAATTTAGATTCTAAATGGTAAAAATAAACATGTTTTAAAAAAGAGAATAGAGGAAGTAAGTATTAAATGAAGGTACTATAATGAATCGCAAATTAAAATTAAGTGGTTTCCAATTATTATGTATGATTTTTATGTTTATTAATGGTACATCGCCACCAATTGAAATCTATGCATTAGCTAAGCAAGATGCATGGATGAGTTTATTATTAGGACTTACTATGGGGTGTCTATTATTTCTTGTATATATAAAGTTATATTCATTTTTTCCTGATGTACCATTTACAAAATATATACAATATATTTTAGGTAAATATGTTGGGAAAATGTTAGCACTAATCTATATACTATATTTTATTTATATAGGTGCACGAGTTTTGCGTAATTTTGAGGAATTAATGATTATTACTCTTTACAATGCTTCATCACATATTTCAATTGGAATATTAATGATGATTGTAGTCATATATGCAAGTTATAAAGGAATTGAAGTATTTGCACGTGCAAATGAATTTATTTTTTTATTTATAATGTTGTTTATATTTATAATTATTGGATTAGAAATTATTTCTGGCTTAATCAAAATTAATAATTTAAGACCTGTATTAGAAAGTGGATGGAAACCAGTGTTAAAGGCAACACCTATATTAATTGCAAATCCTTTTGGTGAGATATTTACATTTACCATGATTTTGCCATATTTAAATAAACAAAAGAATGTAGCAAAAGTAGGAATAACATCATTTCTATTTTCTGGGCTTATATTGACTTTATTTTCAATGTTAAATGCTTCCATAATGGGTGTTTCTGAAATAGAAAGGACCATATATCCACTTCTTACAGCTGTTAGTTATATTAGTATTGCTGATTTTGTACAAAGATTGGATACCTTTATAATAGTGGTTTCGGTATGTAATTTTTTCGTGAAGATTACTATATATTTCTATTGTGCGGTGTCAGGAGCAGCAGATTTATTTGGCATTAAGGAAAGTAAGCAATTAGTTTATCCTACTTCCATTATAATGTTAGTTTGTTCAATTTGGATGACATCGAATTATGTTGCATTACGTAATGAAGCAAGTAATGTTGTCCCATTTTTACTACAAATACCTCTTCAAATTATTATCCCAATTTGTTTAATAATAATAGTGCTAATAAAAAGGAAACTAAAATACCCAACCTTATAAAAAATCCCTGGATTTTGAAGTGTACCTCAAATGTTAGACACCGTTTAACATTTGGAGGTGCATTTTTATTAATAAAACAATTTCTTAATGTAACTAACACCGCCATTTACATGTAGAGTAGAGAACTGATTTCAAAGGAGAAAACTAAAAAAAATCGAAATATGTATAGATCAACTAAATAATAGGGAACTATTAGTATGCAGAAATGGAAAACACTTAGTTCGGAATATATATTCAAAACTCCTTTTGGAAATTTAAGAAAAGATTGTTGTGAATTGCCTGATGGAAAAGTAATTCAAGATTATTATGTAAATGAATATTCAAATTGGGTAAATGCTATTGTGGTAACAAAAGAGCATAAAATATATTTCCTTATGCAACTAAAGAGTTGCTTTAGTTAAAGATGAATTTCTAAAAAAAATTTATAAATATAAGATAAAATGTGAGGTACAGTATGGTTGCAGTGCTTTTTGAATATGATTCATTAAAACTCCAAGTAAAAAGGACCTTTCCTGTAATAGACTTATCCCTGTCAAGTAGACACTAATAAAAAAGGTATTTTAAGCAGCCTTAGCCCTGTATTCAATAGGGGTAAGGTTATTAAATTTTTTTTGAAATCTTTTATTGTTGTAGTACCAAATATTTTGCATTACTGCATGTTCAACCTGGTTCAGATCATTAAACTGATAGCGGTAAAAACACACGGTTTAAAATGACTAAAGAAACTTACAATGCATGCATTATCCAGATTATCATATGTCTTTCTAATTTTGCCCATAAAAAATTCCCCCTATAGTAGACAGAACAGCCTCTTTCTTTTAACTGTCTACTATAAGGGGATTATTACATTGTGTTGAAACCCCTTAATTTAAGTACTCTTATTAAATAATTAAGCCGATGTCTAAAATTAATTTTGATTAAAGTCTAATGGACGTAAACTTGCTTCGATCTCAGAACGTTTAGGCTCTAAAAATGGAGGCAATGCTAACTGTTCTCCCAAAGTATCAATATTTTCGTCTACATCAAATCCAGGGGTATCAGTTGATAATTCGAATAAAATATGATTTGGTTCTCTAAAATAGAGCGCTTTAAAATAGTAGCGTTCTACTTTTCCTGAATTCGTAATCCCAAGTGAATTTAATTTGTCGGCCCATTTATTATATTCTTCTTCGTTTGGTACTCTAAAAGCTACATGATGTACACTACCTCGTCCTGGTCTAGCTCTCTGTAAGTCTGGTCTTACTTCCAAGTGAACTTCTGCTCCAGCACCACCTGCTCCGGTTTCGTAAACTTCTATACTTGCAAAATTCCCTTCTGTAGAAGGGTATGTACCAACATATCTAAAGCTTAAAACATCCGTTAAAGTTTTACTTGTAGGAGTCGAATCTTTTACGGTAAGTGTCACTGGACCTAAGCCAAGAATTCCATGCTCGATTGGGATATCTGATTTATTCCAAGGAGTACCCGGTGAAACACCTTTTTCACCATTATCTGCTACTAAAATTAATCTTGTACCTTCATAATCTTGAAATGCGAGTGTATCTCGATTTGCTCTTTTAAGTATTTCATCATGTGAAATATTAAGTTCTTTAAAGCGATTCTTCCAATAATGTAGTGACTCAGTTGTGGCCACTCTTAATGAAGTTGAAGATACAATCGAGTGACCTGGATATGTAGTTCCTAGATGAGGGATATCGAAAAATGTTATTTCTGTCCCGGGATTTGCTTTTGCATCACCGTAAAATAAGTGATAACTAGAAGTGTTATCTTGATTTACAGTTTTCTTAACAAGTCTCATCCCTAAAACCTTAGTGTAAAACTCGTAATTTTTTTCAGCCTTTGTTGTAAGTAGTGAAACATGATGAATTCCCAATAATTCCACTTTCATCACTCCTTTAATTTTTTATTTAACCTATGACTTGCATAATTTTTATGTACACATTGTAAATGGCTAGAGATTGAAGTAGAGTTTTATGTTAAACTGTTATCTAATAATTATAATATTCAGACAAATGGTATAGGAAGGGGAAAATGCTTTGTATTTCGGTTATATATTAATTTTAATATCTGCAATAGCCTTTGGATTAATGCCTATTTTTGCGCTTTATGCTTATGATCAAAATGTAAGTGTAAATACATTATTATTTTTAAGGTTTACATTTGCGACAATTATGTTCTTTAGTTACTTAGTGGTTAGTAAAAAATTAGTTAAAATTACGAAAAAACAATTAGTCTTGTTTGTTTTACTAGGTGGAGTATTGTATATGCTTCAATCAAGTTTTTATTTCAGTTCAGTAAAATATATCCCTGCTTCATTAGCTGCATTAATTCTCTATTTATATCCCATTTTTGTAGCAATTCTATCATTTTTAGTAAATAAAGAGCAATTAACAAAAAATATAATGATATCAATTGTACTATCGTTGGTTGGAATAGTACTAGTGTTGGGAGCTCCTGCGGAAAATATAAATCCATTTGGCATCATATTAGCATTTGCAGCAGCAATCGTTTACTCAATATACATAATTGTTGGTGGGAGGATTTCAATGCAAGTTCCTCCATTAGTAACAAGTGCATATATTTCTTTATTTGCATCAATTTCATTTTTACTAGTTGGCGTATCGACAAACACGATACACATTCATTTTAAATTTATTGGATGGATCTCAATTTTAGGTATTTCAATTATATCAAGTGTTATATCAATGGGTACATTTTTTGCTGGTGTAAAACGAATAGGTCCGACAAAAGGGGCAGTATTAAGTATGGTTGAGCCAGTAGTGACAATCTCATTTTCAACCATTCTTTTCCATGAAAATATGAGTTTACTTCAAATCGTAGGTGGGACTATTGTTCTAGGTGGAGCGCTTTTAGTTGTTCTTACTAGTGAGAAAAGAAATATTGTTGAGAATAAAATGGATTTTTAAATGGTATATGATAAACTGTATTTAGAATATTAGTTTAATAATTATTAAAAGTTAAAGTGGCTGCTTATTTACTATGCAGCTTTTTTAAATTTAAAAAGGAGTAAAATAGAATGTTTGAATTAAAATTAAAAAATGGAGAAATAGTAAAAGTTCGTCAAGCAACAGGAACTGATGCTAAATCAATTATAGATTTTTATAACATCGTAGGTGGAGAAACGAACTTTTTATCATTTGGAGGAAATGAGTTTAAAAGAAATGAAGTAGAATATGAGACATTTTTAGATGATACCTTCAATGAAAAAAATTCAATTATTTTATTAGTCACAATAAATGATCAAATAATAAGTATCGGTTCGATCAATTCCAGTCAAAAGGAACGTACTAAGCATGTAGGCACACTAGGCATTGTAGTTAAAAAAGAATATTGGGGATTAAGTTTAGGGAAGTTATTAATGCAATCATTAATTGATTGGGCTAAACAAAATGATCTAACTCGAAAAATTCAATTAGTTACGAATGAAGATAATCTTAAAGCCATTCAATTGTATAAAAATTTAGGATTTGAAATTGAAGGGGTAATCAAAGAAGATACTTATATAAATGGAAAGTACTGTAATACTGTAATGATGGGCTTATTTATTAAATAGTACTGAATATAAAAAGTTTAAAGGCTCTATTATAGACACTCAAATGAATAAAGCTTTAAATTTACTAGCAGACGAACTACAATTCAATAAGAGCATTTATATAATTAGAAAGATTAGTTGTAAAGATGATTAAAGATTTATTTCTTAATTTTTCATTGTTACTTTTTTCTTAATTGGGTTTAATCGAATTCAATATAAATAGGTGGATTAAACAATAATTTGGAAATGTCTTTCGTTAAAAAAGCCTTGTGATCGTTAATCACAAGGCTTTTTAAAGTAGCTATAGTTTTTAGAAGCACGTAAACGATCTAATTCGATGTGTATCAATTCCAAAGAAAACCCATCTCCAGCCAATCCATCTCCAGCCTGCAACTGAATGCCTGCCAACGAAGGTTGGAAAGTACCAAAATTGTTCTCCATTATTCAACCAAACATAAGTATTTCTAAATCGACAACCAGCGATTGCACCTGGATCTATTGCAAATGCTGTAGCTTGAGACATTGTTGGTGTGAATGAAGGTGGTGGTGCAGTCGGTTGACCTTGAGATTGACCATGGCCTCCACCACCCGGTTGTCCCGGAAAGCCTGGGAATCCACCTGGTTGCCCTGGAAAACCGCCCGGTTGTCCTGGAAAGCCTGGAAATGTTCTATATTGAGGGAAAAAGTTCATTTTATCAACTCCTTTTTAGTTTTATCCTTATTAAATTATGAAAATTAATGTTTTTTGTTTGGGCTGATATTTAAATAGCCATATAGATGTTTGTAATATAGTAGAAAATCATTATTATTAAGATTCCTGAGCATGATCAATTCATATAGAAACACATCAAAGAGAAGACTGATCCACTTCTCTTTTTTTACTATTCATAGATAAGAAATACTACTCAGACTACTGATTAAAAAAAATAATTATTTTCCAAAACATAAAGCGCTTTTAGTGAATAATACTTTTTTACTCTTAAGGGTAAAAAAATTACTCTTTAAAGTAAAAAACACTTGCATAATTCTGTAAATTCGAATAAATTAAACTTAAAGGAGGAGAAAAATGGAAAATTTACGCTTGAATGTCGCATTATTACGCCGTAGAGTACCGAATTTGACTACTTCTGCGAAATCTGTTGGACTTCGACCAGCAACTGTTTCCAATTTATGTACTGGGAAAATTCCAATTGGTCGCTCAGAAGTAAGAACACTAGTCGCATTAGCTGCTTTAGCAGAATGTACATTGGATGAACTGATCATCAGAGGGGAGAAGATTGAGATGATTGAAACAGGAATAAAAACGCTTGATTTATTTGCTCCATTAGTAAAAGGTGGTACAGTCGGGTTGGTTGCAAGACCAGGTATGGGTCAATTAGTTGTATTAGCAGAAATGTTATATAAATTAAGAAATGATTCATATTTTACGATTTTATTAAAACCAGAAGGAGAGCATCCAGAAATTGACGATATTTTAGCTGATGTAAACTTAGTATGTTATTCAATTGATGAAGTGTATGAAGCGATTGCAAAAGCGGGAAAAAACGTAGAGTTTGCGTTCGGAGCGGATCGTTCAAACGTCATTACAGGTGATATAAACCGTCTCCAACAAAAATTAGCAGATATCGGTATTGAAGAGGTAACTACTTTTTTAGTTGATTTAAAAGGAGAAGCGGTGGACGAAGATTTCCCTTATGGACCTTTAGAAACATTATGGCAGTTTGATGCAGACTTAGCTTTCAGACATAAATATCCTGCAATTAATCCTATTCATTCAACATCCACAGTTTTAGAAGATAATCAACCAGATCAAACCCACAACCAAGTGCAAAAAGCAGCTCAGAAATTACTACGTCGTTATCGTGAGTTGAGATCATTAGTAGCAGTACATGGAATAGATTCATTACCAGAAAATGAAAAATTAACATATAAACGTGGTGAATTATTAGAAGCCTATTTAACTCAACCATTTTTCGTAGCAGAAGAATTCACAGGTACAAAAGGAGCATCTGTTAATTTGCAAAATACTTTACAAGATGTTCGAAAACTAATCGATGGTGCTTACGATTCAATGGAAGTAGATAAAATGAATTTTATTGGTAGCCTGTAGAAAAGTTAATGAAAAGTGTGACACTTATAAATGTGTCACACTTTTTTTATATTTTACCTAAATTTAGTTTTCTGGAGAATGGTAGTATAAAATTTAAGAATTATTTAAGAATTTAATAATAGGCAATTAATTTTTCTGAATTATACTATGCCACAAACAAGTTTCAAAACTGAAATTAAGTAAAAGTTCATCTCTCACCTGAAAGTTGGAATAAATTTTGTCGATTCGAAAACGGTTAATCCTATCTAATTTAGCAATGATTGTTATTCCAATCATTTCTTTTATCCTCATCGAGATTTTACTCGGTGTGTTTTACTATAAAGTTTTTGTACCTAAATTTAATGATCATCCACCCCATTCATTTTATTTTTTTCGTTTCGGAATCATTGTCCCTATTTTTGCAATTACAAATGGAGTGCTATCATTTTTTGTTTCAAGAAGCATACTAAGACCAGTAAAAAATCTTACAAATGCTGCTAAACAAATTAGTGAAGGAAATTTAAATTTTGAAGTAAAACCAATAAACAATGATGAACTCGGTCAGTTAGCCATTAGCTTTGAATTAATGAGAAGAAATCTAAAAGAGTCAGCTGAAATACAGAAAAAATACGAAGAAAATCGTAAAGAATTAATTGCCAATATTTCACATGATCTAAAAACGCCAATTACATCAATAAAGGGATATATTGAAGGAATTAAAGATGGCGTGGCGAACACCCCAGAAAAAATGGACAGCTATATTGAAACAATTTATCTGAAAACCTTATATATGGATCAATTGATTAATGAACTATTCCTTTATTCGAAGTTAGATTTAAAACGAGTACCATTCCATTTTGAAGAAGTAAATATTCATGATTATTTAGTCGATCGGATTGAGGAATTGAAATTTGATTTAGAACCGTTAAATGTAAGTATTACTTATCTTGAGAATGTGGATCGAGAAAATAGTATTGTACTAATAGACCGGGAACAATTCAAACGTGTAATGACAAATATCATTCAAAATAGTTTGAAATACATGGATAAAGATGAAAAACAAATTACGATAAAATTAATAGATGACAAAGAAAAAATAAAAATAAAATTTCATGATAATGGTAAAGGGATTTCGAAAGAGGCGCTTCCGTTTATTTTTGATCGTTTTTACCGAGCCGATCCATCAAGAAATCTATCAACAGGTGGGACGGGACTCGGGCTGGCTATTGCAAAAAGAATCATAGAAGAGCACGGTGGAGAAGTGTGGGCAGAAAGTCAAATTGGTGAATATACAAACATTTTTCTTTCATTAAATAAGAAATCATTATGAAAGGTGACAAAATGAAAAAGGTTTTAATTATTGAAGATGATCAAAGTATCGCTTTATTACAAAGAGATTATTTAGAAATAAATGATTTTGAAGTTGAAATCGAATCAAATGGGAAAAGCGGACTTCAAAAAGCTTTATCGAAGGAATATGATTTAATCATACTGGACTTAATGTTACCAGAATTAAATGGATTTGAAATATGTAAGAAAATCCGAGAAAGTAAAGACATCCCAATCCTAATTGTTTCAGCAAAAACAGAAGATATTGATAAAATTAGGGGATTTGGTCTAGGGGCAGATGATTTTATCGTGAAACCATTTAGTCCAAGTGAATTAATTGCCAGAGTGAAAGCTCATCTTTCAAGGTATCAACGTTTAGCAAATAAAGGTCATATTAATGAAGAAGAACTTCAAGTAAGGGGACTTACAATTCAAAAAGATTCTAGAAAAGTTCTTGTTAATGGAGAAGAAAAAATATTCACAACGAAGGAATTTAACTTACTTACCTTTCTTGCTTCAAATCCAAATAAAGTATTTAGTAAAGAATTATTATTTGATCGAATTTGGGGATTTGAAACGGTCGGAGATATTTCTACTGTAACTGTTCATATCCGAAAAATCCGTGAAAAAATAGAAGTTGACCCGTCCAATCCGGATTATATTGAGACGATATGGGGAGCGGGATATCGGTTTAAAGATTAAATTTCAATACAATAAATAAAGAGTGATCCTGTGAGTTAGTAAACTCGCTTATAGGATGACTCTTTTTCATATTCAATGAGAAAATACATTAATTTCAATACTTCACCAAAGAAAATACAAATTTTTTCATGTTAAAACAGCGGGGAAGTAACTTTATCTGGTCGTCAATTAATAAGCAATTTAGTTTTAGAAATGATTTAAGAATTATTTAAGAAATTGATAATAGCTGTTTTATATCTTGCCACTATGATGAAAAGTATAAAATTAATGAAAACGGAGGGAACAGAGTAGTGGCTAAAAAGAAATTAAATTTAACGAAAAAAAATATATTAGTTAGTGTACATGTTTTAGCAGTATGTGCTTGGTTTGGAGGTACATTAAGTTTAATAATATTAGGTTTATATTTAAAAAATGCACAAAACTCGGAGCAGCTTATTTATACATTATCAAGTATGCATATCATTGATGAAAAATTACTAAAATATCCTGCACTTGCAACTTTAGGTACTGGGATTTTACTTTCTGTATGGACGCAGTGGGGATTAGTAAAGCATTATTGGGTTGTTATAAAACTTATTCTAACTGTCTTAATTATTCTGATTGGCATTTTTTTGATTAATGATTGGTTCGCATATTTAGTAAAAACCGCAGAAGGATTAGGTGCGAGTGCACTTAATCAAAATAAATTTGAGTCAACTTGGCTTTCGATTATTATAACTGGAATATTTAACTTAAGTTGTTTAGCATTCATGACGTTCATTACGTATTTTAAACCTTTTGGAAAAATAAAAAAAAATAAAAAAGTGGCAACACCATAAAAATTGCTTATTATGGAGTTCTAACTGATTAAAAAGTAATACTATTTGAGTATTACTTTTTCAGAGTGTTGAAATATAAAATGGTCAATAGGGAAAACGGACATTAAATGAATACTTATTAATTATGAAATTATTATTTTTTGATGTTTTATTAATGGTTTTAAATGTTACTATGTTTGTACTATTTTATGGTTCTAATAACAATAGTAATGTTTTTACAGAAGTTAAAAAGATTATGTGCTAATATTTAGAAAAACAATTTCAACTGCTTAGTTTAATAAATGTACGATAATTGAAACAACTGTTAGATTACGCTAAGTAAAGGCTATTTGATTAGGTTTTTATTGTAGACTTTTTTTGATGAATAAGTTGATTGGAATGGAGGGATGCTCGACTCCTATGGGATAAGCGGGAAGGCTGAGACCCCGCAGGCAAGCCGAGGAGGCGAAAGAATC
>NZ_NUYF01000059.1:0-56441 GCF_002566505.1 Bacillus sp. AFS077874 | reverse complement strand
TAATATGGCGCGCCCGAAAGGACTCGAACCCATAACCTTTTGATCCGTAGTCAAACGCTCTATCCAATTGAGCTACGGGCGCATATTGTAAAGTGTGTCGTCTTCGTTAGCGACTTTTACAGTTTATAACATCCAACTGTTTATGTCAACACTTTTTTAAAAGTTTTTTTAAACTTTAAAAGCTTACTACGATAAGCTCTCGTTGACTGCGTTAACTTGTCTGACGTGACTTAAACTATATTAAAGCATCGAACATTCAATGTCAACACTTTTTAAATAAAAAAAAGCACGAGTTTATTTACCTATTTGATTTAACTGGTTTTAGAGCCTTTTTAAGTTATTAATGTAGCTTTAATCAGTACATATTTAACGTTTCTGACATAGTACTACTCAACAATAACTGAATAACTATAGTACAATTTAAGGACAGGCCCTGATAAAAATAGAACAACTCCTTTTTCTCATAATAAGTTCTATGTTTCATTTTTTGATTTTTTAACGAAATAGAATCGGTATAAATAATATGTAATATGAAGTGTTTTCGAATACTTTGTACTTTTAAATAAAAAATATTATTAATGAGCATAAAAAAGATATTAAACTAAAATAAGGAAATTTAACTAATAGGAAGTGTGAAAAATGGATATTAATAATTTTCTTACAATCCTCCTTATCATCAATATAATTCTAGCAGGAGTACTAGTATTTATTGAAAAAAGGGATGTTGTCGCCACATGGGCGTGGTTAATGATCTTACTTTTTATACCTATAGTGGGATTTTTACTATATCTATTTTTAGGTAGACAGCTAAAACAAAAGAATTTCTACCATCTATCGACCAAAGAAAGAACTTATCTACAATTGGCGGTTACAGACCAGGCTAATAAAATTCATAATGATCAAAGTTTTCTTCAAGATGAGCTACTATCAAAGCATTCACAAATAATTATGATGAATTTAAAATCAGCTAACGCTTTATTAACGATAGATAACGAGATCCACACGTTTCGAGATGGACACGAAAAATTTAATTCTCTATTTAAAGACATCCAACTTGCCCAAAAAGAAATTAATATCCAGTACTATATCATCCAGCGTGATTCATTAGGAAAGAAACTTAGAGATGAACTTTCAAAAAAAGCGGCAGAAGGTGTGAAAGTACGAGTCCTGTATGATGACATTGGTTCAAAAAGAATCACCCCTTCTTTTTTCAAAGAACTTATTAAACATGGTGGTGAGGTAAGAGCTTTCTTCCCTTCATTTTTAAGACTAATCAATTTTCGATTAAATAATAGGAATCACAGAAAACTATGTATTATTGATGGAAGAATTGCTTATATAGGAGGATTCAATATTGGAAATGAATATCTTGGTATTGATCAAAAATTTGGTTATTGGAGAGACACTCATTTTCGTATAATGGGAGAATCAGTTAACCAAATTCAAGGTAGATTTATTTTAGACTGGCAACAAGCTACTAATCAACCTATACATAATATAGAAGAATTCTCATTTAATAATGAAAAAAATATTGGAAGTACCCCTATCCAAATAGTTGCAAGTGGACCTAATTCAGAAACAGAACACTTAAAAAACATGTATGTTAAGTTAATTATGTCTGCCAAAAAATGTGTTTATATTCAAACACCGTATTTTATTCCAGATACAAGCATTATGGACGCATGCAAAATCGCAATTTTATCCGGTATCGATGTAAGAATAATGATTCCAAGTAAACCTGATCACCCATTCGTGTATTGGGCATCTCTATCGTACGCTGGAGAACTTTTATCGTATGGGGCAAAAATATTACTTTACGAGAATGGTTTTTTACATGCTAAAACAATCGTTGTTGATCATGAAGTAGCTTCGGTAGGAACTACGAATATTGATACACGTAGCTTTAAATTAAATTTTGAAATAAACGCGATTACCTATTCAGAAGAAAAAGCTTCTGAGCTACAAAATCTTTTTTTACTTGATAGTAAACATAGTAGTGAGCTTACAATTGAAAAATATCAAGAGCGATCAGTCATAATCAAGTTAAAAGAAGCAATCTCTCGCCTCTTATCTCCAATATTGTAAATAAAAAACATTACTTAACGGTAATGTTTTTTATTTTATCTTTATAGTTTCAAAATGAAAGGTAATGTGAGCTTTTCTGTAGAATAATCGTTATAGTTAAAGATTATTAAAAAATTAAAGAAGGTGAAATCATGAGAATTATTAAGAAGATAGTTGTAGTTTTTATAACTCTTTCATTCCTATCAATAAGTTTCTTTACAAATCCAACTTCTACCTATGCAGCAAATAATGTTTATACTGTAACTGCAAATAAATTAAATGTCCGTAATGGGCCTAGTACATCAAATAAGTTGATCGGTTCAGTTAAAAAAGGCCAACTTCTAACGGTTATTAAAAAACAATCCAATGGATGGTATAAAATTAAGTTTAAAAAATCAACGGGATTTATAAATGGAAAATATGTGACGGCGGAGTTCACTAATGTTAAATCATTAGATAAAAGTATTATTGTTGACTTGAAATATAACACAACTAATAACTTTACTGGCAAACGTATTTATAATTTTAGTCAAGCAATACTTAGGACAAGCACAGCAAAAAAGTTAGCAAAAGCAAACGTAATCCTTAAAGAACAAGGATATACTATTAAAGTTTGGGATGCTTATCGTCCTTTATCTGCACAACAAACACTTTGGAACGCATATCCTAATTCGAATTATGTAGCTAAACCTGATCCTAAAAATATCCGTGGACACCAACTTGGCGCAACGGTGGATATTACAATATGTACTTTAGATGGAAAAGAAATACAAATGCAATCTAAATTCGATGATTTTTCTTCACGAGCATCTCGAAGTTATAAACGAAGCAGTGAACAGGAAAAGAATTATCAAATTATGGATAAGGCAATGAGACAAGTAGGTTTTGTAGGCTATTCTAAAGAATGGTGGCATTACTCAGATAATAATCAAAACTTTAAAGCTATCCAGGTAAATCCTTCAAATTATTAATGCAAAAACTCACTTTTAAATAATAAAAGTGAGTTTTTTTTATAAAAATATGTATTCTATTTAAAATAGAATTATTTCTATTTTGTCCGATGGACGGTTAAGGTTACTTTACTTGTTTCACACATAAATGTTGAAAGGTGGACAGGTTCCTCATTTGAATCATAGGCTATTTTTAGGATTTTAAAGAGATTGGCTCCTATATCGCATTCAAGGTAATTAGCATATACTTTTGTCGCACCGATTACGTCGATAATTTTATCGTTGCTTAGGATTTCCGTATTATAGCCCTTTGAGAGTACTTTATATGTGGATTCATCTGTTGCAATTTTCTTTTCCAAATCAGGAAAACGAATTAATGAGTAATGTGCAATATCATAAAAAAGTGGACGGTCGTTCACATACATAAGTCGCTCAAGCTCTAGTACGCGACTTCCTTCTTCTACTTTAAGATGTTCTGCAACATCCTTTGATGCCGGGATGACTTCACTTCTAAGGATTCGGGAATTTGGAATCATCCCTAGTTGGTGGCTAAACTCCGAGAATCCGCTTACAGATAGCAGTTCATTATTAAACTTATTCGAAGCTACAAACGTCCCCCTGCGTGGTATGCGTGTTAATGTACCATCCTTCACTAATTCCTCAATAGCCTTTCGAATAGTGATTCGACTGACATTATACGTTTCACAAAGCTCAGCTTCTGTGGGAATCTGTTGATCTGGTTTATATTTCCCTTGTTGAATATCATTCTGTAGCATTTGCCTAATCTGCATATAGAGAGGCTGTGGGGTTGAAGAATTTAGGTTCATAATTTTCATCCTATCCGTCAATGTTTTTCAACATTATTATACACTGCCGACTAGTCATCGTCACCATGCACCTAAATAGCCAATTGTTTTTGTAGCCGTTTTAGTCCCCAATTCCAAACACTGTTGGATCGAAAGACCCTGTAAAGTACCAAAAAGAAAACCAGCTATGAAAGAATCTCCTGCTCCCATCGTATCTACTACATGATCTTCCAATACTCCAAATTGATAAAAATGTTTCCCGTCGAAAGCTAAAGATCCATTTTCTCCAAGCGTAGCAACAGCAACCTTGGAACCTTTTGTTTTTACCTCCTTTAAAAATCCCCTGATATATTCATCATCTTTTTTATAAGAAAAAAAGGAATAGTCCACATAACTAGGTAGTTTCTTTACTAAATCGTGCTCTAACTGGTCTGAAAAATCAAATGCAGTAAGTAAGCCTTTTTGTTTAAAAAGTGGATAATACTCCTCAACATGTCCCCATATACCAGCGTGGACGAGTTGTTGGGTTTGAATAAACTCCAGTTCTTCATCAGTTAATGTGAACTGTGCCATTACTCCTTCATCGTATTCTCCAAAATGACGGTCATTATTAACCAATTCAACATGGGTAACCGCTGTTTTTCCTATCTTTTTAGAAATAAACGATGTATCTACCCCTTTACCCTTAATTGACTGAATCATTCGATCACCGAAGGAATCACTTCCAACCCAGCCGATATACGAAGATTCTGCCCCTAGCTCTTTTAAGTAGACAGCAACATTTACTGGATTTCCTCCGGGATACACTTTCTCGTTTGTAAGATAGACATCCATACAGTTATCGCCGACTGTAACAATTCTCATCTAATCCCAACCTTCTTTTTATTCTAAGAAACGAGCACTACTATGTAGTGCCCACTAAATTTTTTAATATTCTACTTTGCGGTAGTATCTTCTTAGGTCTAATGAGTGGTTTCTTTCCCTTTCAAGGTAAACACTGATTCGACTTAAGACCGCCCAGTTAATGCTAACAGAAAAATGTTTTCTAAATTCCTCACTAATGCCTTGCAATTCAAAATCCTTTGTATCAATAACAGTTAATAGATTTGTAACTTTTTCAGCAAATCTTTCAACACGATCCATCAATGGTCTTGTTTCATCTTCCCCTTTAAGTAAAATAACACTAGTATCTTCAACAACTAGCTCAAGCGTACCATGGAAAAACTCCGCTGCATGGATGGACTTTGCATGAATCCATTGCATTTCCTCCAAAATACACATTGCGTATGAATAAGTGTTACCCCATAAGTTACCTGAACCCACCATCATATGATAATCTGTATCCTTATGTTTAATAGCAAATTCCTCAGCCTTATTATCAAAGTCTTTTACAGCAGCTAAAATTGCTTGTGGCAACAAGGAAACTTCTTTTGTGAACTGTTCATATTGTGGAAATTCATTGTTATTATACATGAAGCGAAATACTACCATGTACAACAACATAAAGAACGTATCAAATGAATGCTTTTCCGAGCCAGTTGTAATACAGTAATCTACTACCTGCGTTAATGGAGTATTTGGCTCCGCTACTAATGCAATTGTAGTAGCCCCTCTTTCTTTACAAAACTCTGCCGCTGCAACAGTTTCTTGTGTTGTCCCTGAAACTGAGGTGAAAATACATACTGAATCCTTTGAAAAGTGCTTATTGTTCATGACCATAAACTCCGCCGCGATTTCGGCATGTACATTGATCGTTGAGTTTGATTCTAAAATATATTTATAAGGATACATCATTGCAATCGTTCCGCCAGCACCAATTAGGAAAAGATTGCTGTAACCTTTTTGACAGATTGAATCGACGATATCCTCAATTTTACTTCTAAATGCAAGTCCTTCTTTTTCTACAAGTTTTAAAAATAACGCTTCATCAAATTTTAGCATGGTTAGATCCCCCTAAATTATATTTGTTATGTCTTGTATTATAATTAAATATAACAAATAAAGCAAGATTTTTCAAAAAATTAAAAAGCTAGTAAAAGAACACTAGCTTCCTGAAATAATTGAATTCTTCTCTAGATTACCGCCATTTTTCTTATTCGGCCCGTACCGTTTTTCCCAGTAAAAGTAAACAGGTAGTCCGGTAGCGATAACAATGAATGCAGCTACCATCCCTTGCCATGGTGCCCAAGTAAACGTACCCCAAGCAAGCCAAGAAGCCCCAATAATTGCTAAAATCGTCGTTAGTCTCCACATTGGCATCCTGTAAATCGGGTTATAGTCCTCTCTCTTACGGCATTTATAAACCGCTACAAAATCCAAAATATTAATCACTAATTGAATTAATGTGAAATAGCCTAGTAAAGTCGTTAAATTAGTTGCAAAAACTAGAATACATGCATAGGTAACTTGAACAATAATTGAAAAACTTGGTGTTTCATACTTTGGATGGACACGACCAAAACGTTGGAAAAACAGCCCGTCCTTCGCCATCGCGTATTCTAACCTAGGTTGAAACATGATACAGGAACTTAGTGATCCTAAAATAACTATAATTGCAGTAATCGCAACAAACGAAGAAGCAATATGAGATAGTCCTGGTATATACTTAACCGCATCAGAAACAGCTGCACTAGAACCTATTAATTTACTAAAAGGCATTAATCCAATTACGCAGACTGCTAGCAAAGTATATAAGATTAATACAATAAAGACAGAGCTAATTAGAGCACGCGGTAGCGTTTTTCCAGGATTTTTAAATTCACCTGCCATAAAACAAATGGCGGCCATACCTGTGTATGCCCAGGTTGTGGCAGAGACACCACCGATTAGACTCGTTTTTACCACTTCTCCATGAGGCGTATAGGAGAAGTTCCCCGGGTGCATATACATTAAACCTAGAACAATAACAATAATGAACGGAATGATTTTCACGGCGGTAATAATTACTTGAAAAAGCCCGCCCTCTTTTACACTACGATAATGAATTGAAGTTATGATTAAAATGATTGCAACCCCTAACAACTTGCCAGAAACTCCTGAGAAGAATGGGAAAAAGCTTGCCAAGTATGAAACTACTGCTAGAGCCATAATAGAAATAGATGGTGGATCAAGCGCCCAGAATGTTGCCCATCCATATAAAAAGGCTAAAGGTCTCCAGCCTGCTTTATTCAAATAAACGTAACCGCTTCCATTTTCAGGGTAAGCAGTTGATAATTCAGCAAGAACCATTACTTGCGGAATAGCGATAATACCGCCAATAATCCAAGCTAAAATAGAAATAGAAGGGGTTCCCGCTGCTTTTGCTACATCACCAGACGAGACAAAGATACCCGATCCTACAGTCGTACCAACAGCAATTGCTAATGCCGACCAAAATCCAAGCTTTCGTGTAAGCGTAGTATTACTCATATAGGCTCCTCCAAATTTTTAAATTATACAATTCCTAATTCATTTAGTTTTACTAAAGATTTTTTTACAGCATCTAGTGGATTTTGATAGTAAGTTGACCCCATAATTTCAAGAGTGCATGCCCCATCGTATTGGTGCTTTTGCACGCTTTTTACATATTCTCTCCATTGTAAATGACCATCATCTAAAGCAAGATGAGAATCTGTCTTGCGATCACCATCTATTAAATGGAAATGACATAACTCAGGAAGCAATAAAAAATAATCATCCGGTGTTTCACCAGCCAAGTTTATTGCAACTGTATCAATCATCCCTTTTAAATAAGGGGACTTTATTTCTTCAATCATTCTCTTTAATTCCCGCGTATTAATAATTAAATTAGATTCGAATTTTGTTAACGGTTCGAGTGCAAGAGTGATACCCTCCTGCTCCGCCACCTTTGTAATTTGATATATTGATTCACTTGCATATTTCCACGATTCTTCTTTTGTTAGGGAGAAGTCACCGATCCCTGAAGTAATTAACATCTTATCCGTCTCCAATTCCACAGCAGAGTGAATATTTTCAATAAAATAATCAATACTCGTTTTTCGCCAATTCGGATCTGAAGCAGCAAGATTGTAAGGATAAATGCATTGTTCTGGCGTATAGCAGACTATTTCCATACTTCTAGCTTTAATTTCTTTCTTTATCTCTCTCAGATTGCAAAGCAAATTTCTATAAACATAGAGATGTGGTTCACCAGCCCATAATTCAATGCTACTGATGCCTAATTGGTCCATACAATCCAAAAAATATTGGATCGGATAATGCTTGAATGTAATATTCATCCCTGCTATTTTCATTGATTACCTCCTTTCTCTTAAAGTCATTTCATTTGTTATGCTTTGTATTATAATCAAGAATAACATAAAATACAATGAATTTTAAAAATTTTTAATATTCATTTTAAAGTCTTACAAATTCTAGTACCTGTCCAACTGGTTTATAAATGTCATAGAATTTTTAAACACAAAAAAGGCCTCTACATTACGTAGAAGCCTTATTTCTTTTTATATAATTTGATGCACAATATTTTAACATTGTATTCTACTATCAAGATAGCACATCTAACACTTTAAAATTCAATAAAAAAGATGTTACCGAAAACATCTGTAACATCTTACAATTTTATCTAATATGGAGTAAAAAGGAGTACGGCCTTTAATTCCAGAAAATAATTAATTTTTGAAAACCCTTGAAAACACTGATGCGGCCGAGAGGACTTGAACCTCCACGGAGAAACCTCCACTAGGCCCTCAACCTAGCGCGTCTGCCATTCCGCCACGACCGCGAATAAACAAAAGTGAGCCATGAAGGATTCGAACCTTCGACCCTCTGATTAAAAGTCAGATGCTCTACCTACTGAGCTAATGGCTCGTAATAATACAGTTTATAAAATATTGCCTGCTCTATAAGACGTCCTTGTCTCAGATAGAAATACAAGAAGCGGTTCGACAAGTACGCTGAAGTAATCGCTTCGTAGCTTACTCGTTCGTGCTCTACCTACTGAGCTAATGGCTCGTAATATAAAGATATTACAAGTATAACTAAATACCAAATATTTTTAAACCAACTTACTGTCTACACGATCGCATCTAAGATAAAAGCAATCCCCTTACCTTAAACATATTAATAAAAAACTAAAATGGCTGGGCTACCTGGATTCGAACCAGGGCATGACGGAATCAAAATCCGTTGCCTTACCGCTTGGCTATAGCCCAATGAATTATCATCACGAATCTACTTCTTAGAATAACCTTCGTGAACCCGCACCGCAGGATTTTTTTTTATGTTGTATTGTTAATACCTCTCGAATTACTCCTCAAGATAAAAAACAATCCGACATTTCGAAACTCATCTTTATCAAGAATACGAGTAACCTTCACGAACCCGCACCCCAAAATTATATATGTGGTATTGCTTTTACTCTCGAATTAACCACTCAAGATAAAAAACAATCCGACATCCTTACAAAAAACAAATGGCTGGGCTACCTGGATTCGAACCAGGGCATGACGGAATCAAAATCCGTTGCCTTACCGCTTGGCTATAGCCCATTGATATTACATCATGAATCAACTTCTCCGAGTAACCTTCATGAACCCGCTCCGCAGGATTTTTTTTTATGTTGTTTTGCTTCTACTTCTAGAATTAACTCCTCAAGATAAAAAACAATCCGACAACTTCGAAATTCATCTTTATCTAGAGTGCGAGTATGCTACATGAACCTACACCGCAGGATTTTTTTTATGTTGAAATGTTTTAACCTCTCGAATTTACTCCTCAAGATAAAAACAATCCGACATTTCAATATACTTCTTTGCTAAGTACGAGTAACCTTCATGAACCCGCTCCGCAGGATTTTTTTTTATGTTGTTTTGCTTCTACTTCTAGAAGTAACTCCTCAAGATAAAAAACAATCCGACAACTTCGAAATTCATCTTTATCTAGGGTGCGAGTATGCTACATGAACCTGTACAGTTATGTTGTATTTACTATTTTTCTCCAAATAAAGAAAAAAATACTACAATTTGTAGTAAATAATGGCGGTCCCGACCGGGATCGAACCGGCGATCTCCTGCGTGACAGGCAGGCATGTTAACCGCTACACCACGGGACCATATGTAATTAATGGTGGAGGATGACGGGCTCGAACCGCCGACCCCCTGCTTGTAAGGCAGGTGCTCTCCCAGCTGAGCTAATCCTCCAGGATAAAAATGGTGACCCGTACGGGACTCGAACCCGTGTTACCGCCGTGAAAGGGCGGTGTCTTAACCGCTTGACCAACGGGCCTTATATATGGCAGAGAAGAAGGGATTCGAACCCTCGCACCGCGTAAACGATCTACACCCTTAGCAGGGGCGCCCCTTGAGCCACTTGGGTACTTCTCTATAATAATGGCTCCGCAGGTAGGGTTCGAACCTACGACCACTCGGTTAACAGCCGAGTGCTCTACCACTGAGCTACTGCGGAAAAATACTAATCTTTTCATCAAGTGCTAAAACGTGATGACAAGTATTAATATAAACTAAATGCCTATTAGATGTCAACACTATTTATAATAGTTTTAATGGACTTTTGCATGATCCACATACATAGCGGCTTATGTCCACTTTTCTTTTTCTTAAGAAAGCTTGCCCACACCCAGAACATCTATATTTATACTTATAAGAATGCGTTCTTTTTTTTATTGAGTTTAGTGGTTTACAATACCTAGGTGCACCTACCTTTTTTAATAGCTCTTTAAAATCTCTATCTTCGTGCTTATATCCTTTCTGCATAATATGAAGATGATAATGACATAGCTCGTGTAATATGATCCCCTTTAACTCTTCAATTCCGTGTTCTTCAAAATAAAACTTATTTAATTCGATATTACTTGTTTTTAATAAATACCTACCACCTGTTGTTCTCAATCTAGTATTGAAAGAAGCTTGGTGGAGAAATGGTCGATCGAAATAAGTGATTGATAGTTCTTCAACAAGTTTTTGTATCTCCTCATTATCCATTTATGAATCGCCATCCTTTTTTCTTCTTTATTATAACTGAACAACTCACAAATTCTTGGGTATGCGCATACATTAAACTTACAAATGAGAATTTCAAAAGATCTTATTAGTACGATTTATGCTAAATGGGCTGCTCTTAGTAAATCTCTCTACAACGGCGTAATTTTTACTATCAAAATGAACAATACAGTTATCCTTTTAATACAGTGTATCGGAAGGTTACCCCTCACTCATTTATTTCATCGCCCATCCTCAAAAAAAGATGGGCGAAGATTTTTAAGTTGGAGGTTTTCATCATGGTAATGCCTAGTTGGCTTAAAACTCAAATGCAAAAAGCATTTTATGAAAAAAACCGTTATCAAATTAAATTATTGAATCAATGTTGGTTTTATTATCAAAAAATTAAGCTTTGACGATTTCTTTCGATTCAATTGGTAGCATAGATAAACCTACTCTTTGTTTCTTTTGGTCTACTTCAGCAATCCATACTTTTACTACTTGACCAACCGATACAACATCAAGAGGATGCTTTATAAATTTGCTACTTATTCTAGAAATATGAACAAGGCCATCATTCTTTAGCCCGATATCAACAAACGCACCAAAATCGACTACGTTTCTTACTGTTCCTTCAAGTTCCATTCCTATTTTTAGGTCTTCAATTTGAAGAACATCTTGGCGAAGGATTGGTGCTGCTAATTCATCTCGTAAATCTCTTTCAGGTTGCATTAATGATGCTAAAATATCTTTTAGCGTAATTTCACCAATATCTAGTTGTTCTGATACTTCTTTTAAATTAATCGTTTTTAACTGTTCTTTCAATTCATTTGAACCAATTTGGCTCGTTGAGAAATTTAATTGCTTTAATAATTTTTTTACTTGTACGTAGCTCTCCGGGTGAATACTTGTACGATCTAAAGGCTCATCTCCTTCAAGAACACGTAAAAATCCAATACATTGCTCATATGTTTTAGCGCCTAATCTCGGTATTGTTTTAAGCTCTTTTCGGTTTGTAATTTTCCCTTTTTCATCACGGTAATTAACAATATTTTTCGCTACTGTTTTGGACAAACCTGATACGTATTGAAGTAGTGAAACTGATGCTGTATTTACATTTACACCAACTTGGTTAACAGATGTTTCAACGACAAATGATAATGATTCATTTAAGCTCTTTTGAGATACATCGTGTTGATATAATCCTACCCCAACAGATTTCGGATCAATTTTTACTAGTTCTGCTAACGGATCTTGTAGTCGTCTTGCAATTGATACTGCGCTCCGCTCCTCAACTTGGAAATCTGGGAACTCTTCTCTTGCTAGCTCAGATGCTGAATAAACACTTGCGCCAGCTTCATTTACGATTACATAATAAGTATTATTTTTCATTTCTTTTAAAATTCCAGATATAAACAGCTCTGTTTCTCTCGAAGCCGTACCATTTCCAATTGCGATCATTTCTATTTTATATTTGACAAGAATATCTTTAATTTTTGTAATTGCTTGTTCTCTTTTATTTCTTTGAACCTCTTCTTTTTCTCCTCTGAAAGGATGAGGGTAAATCACATCTATTTTGAGCACTTTGCCTGTTTCATCTACTACTGCTAATTTACAACCTGTACGAAATGCCGGATCTACTCCTAGTATGATTTTCCCTTTTAATGGTGGTTGCAGTAATAATGAACGCAAGTTTTCTGAGAAAATATTAATCGCGTGTGAATCAGCTTTTTCGGATAATTCTTTACGAATCTCTCTTTCAATCGAAGGCTGAATTAATCTTTTATATGCATCTTCAACGACTTCCATTAAGATTGGTCGTACAAAAGTGTCCTTTGTAATAACCCTTTTTTCTAAATATAAAATAATCTCATCAAAAGGAGACTGAATAGCAACTTTTAAAATATCTTCTTTTTCAGCACGATTCATTGCTAGTATTCTATGAGGAACAATCCTTGAAATTGGTTCAGAGTACTCGTAATACATTTCGTATACTTTTTTCTCGTCTTTTTCTGAGTCTTTTACCGTACTGTCAATCGTTCCTTTTTTGAAGGTAACTTCACGAATCCACTTGCGATAAGTAGCATCGTCTGCAATCCATTCCGCAATTATATCTTTTCCACCTTGAATAACTTCATCAACTGTATTAACTTCTAGTTCAACATTTATGTATTTTAACGCTTCATCCGCAAGTGAACCTTCATTCGGCATTGAAAATAACCATTCTGCAAAAGGTTCTAACCCTTTATCTTTTGCTACTGTAGCACGAGTTCTTCTTTTTTCTTTATATGGTCGGTATAAATCTTCAACTTCTTGTAGCTTTGTAGCTAATGTAATACCTTTACGTAAGTCATCAGTTAATTTCCCTTTTTCCTCAATTAAACGGATTACTTCATCTTTTCTCGTTTGAAGATTTACTGCATACTCATATTTTTCTAAAATGGAATGAATTTGCACCTCATCTAGAGAACCCGTTTTTTCTTTTCGATACCTGGCAATAAAGGGAATCGTATTTCCTTCTTCCTTTAATTCAATTACGGTAGCTACTTGTTTTGTAGTAATCGATAAATCAGATGCAATTTTATTAATCAATTGTTGTGACAAAAATAACGCCTCCAATTTTTGGGAATTTTAAAGGACCTAAAATAACCCTTTCAAGACGAAAGGGTTACAAAACAATTTATTATAATCTATGTAGGTAAAGCTGCTATAAAAGCAACTTTAAAAATCAACAAGTCCTAAACTGATTTGCAACGCTTCGTCAACCTGATCCATCATCTCATCATCAAGATGTGTTATCTTATCGGTTAATCGTTGTTTGTCAATCGTTCGAATTTGTTCTAGTAGTATAACCGAATCACGTTCAAATCCATATTTTTTAGCATCGATTTCAACATGTGTTGGAAGCTTTGCTTTTTGGATTTGTGCTGTAATCGCAGCGACTATAACGGTAGGACTAAAACGATTACCGATATCATTTTGTATTATGAGAACCGGACGAACTCCACCTTGTTCTGAGCCAACTACAGGGGAAAGGTCTGCAAAATATACGTCGCCACGTTTTACTATCAAGTGATTACCCCCCGCTAACTAAGCGCTCCACTTTAGAATCCGCTTCAGACTCAGCATAGAATGACTCAGAAGATATTAATAAGTTGATTTTAGCCATTTCCATGTATCCACGTCGCATTTGTTCGCGACTTTGGCGTCTTTTACGATCTTTTAAAAACATCTTAGTCGCTTGATAAATATACTCATTTCGATTACCGTTTTCTTGCTTTACTAATCCATCTAGTTCGCTTACTACATGTTTTGGTAAACGTACTGTTATTTCAGTTGTCGCATTTAGTTCGGACAAGTTTCAGCACCTCCAGAATCAACTATTACCCATATATCTCCCTATACTACATCATACCATTATTTTCAGTGATTGGAAAGACACATATCTTCGTTTATCTTAACCAAATAACAGTGTTTCATACTTTAATACATCAAATTACAATTAATCTGATACTAGATAATTACTTATGGACTTAATATTTCCATTCTTTTTATATACCCTTGGTACCCTATGATTGATAAGGCAAGTTACTTCATAATTGATTGTATTCATATGTGTAGCGACTTCCTCAGCCGTTACTGCTCCATCCTTACTTTCTCCTATTAAAGTTACTTTTGTACCAACAGGATAATGTTTAGAAAGCTTGATCATACACTGATCCATACAAACTCTACCAACGATTTCTGCCTTTTCACCTTCAACCAACACAGAAAATCCTTGCATATCTCTAAGCCAGCCATCTGCATACCCAACTGGCAACGTCGCAATCCACTCAGAATCAGAAGTAAAATACGTTGCACCATAACTTACACCACTATTTGCTGGTAATTGCTTAATATGAGTGATTTTCGTATAAAGCGATAGTGCTGGCTTTAATGTAAATGGTAACATTGGTTTTATTTCTAAAGATGGAGTTAAACCATACATGATAATACCAACACGTACAGTATTAAATAAGTTTGTTTCTAATGCAGCCGCAGCACTATTTGCACAATGAATTAGCTCTGGAGAGAATCCACTGCTCTTAACCCATTCTATACATTCATAAAATTTATCTACTTGCTCATTAAAATAGGATCTATTTAGCTCATCAGCAGTAGCGAAATGTGTAAACAAACCTTCCAGTATAATTGATGGATTTTTTTGTAAGATCGATGCAGCTTGCTCCCATTCAGAATTTGTTTTTAGGCCTAATCTACCCATCCCAGTATCAAATTTAATATGAATCATTGTACGATCTGTGCTTTTTAGATTTTTAGAAATACCTTCTAGCCAATCAACATTATATGCCGTTAAAGTTAATTTATTCTTGATTGCCACGTTAATATCCTCTGGTCTAGTTGCTCCTAACACTAATATCGGCGCCTCTATACCTGCGTTACGCAGAAAAATCCCTTCATCAATAAAAGCAACTAATAATCTTGTTGCTCCAGATTTCAATGCTTGTTTTGCTACTTCAACGTAACCATGTCCATATGCATTCGCTTTTAAAGCTACATATATTTCTTGATGACTAGGGTAAAGCGATACAATATTTTTGATATTTTCCTCTATTGCATCTAAATCTACTTCTACCCAAGTGTCGCGATAAAATGATGTTTCTGTCATGAACTACACTTCCTTATCGATTTACCCATTACTCTTTTTTTATATGTGTAAAATTATTTGCTTATTTTACTATAAATGTCAACCAATATACTACTCATTTATAGTTTATTTAAAATTTAAAAAGGCGTGATAAAGCATCATCACGCCCTTTTAAGTTTGAAAAAAATATTATTTTGTGCCTGTATCTCCGACTGATTGGGCAACTTGAATTAACTCACCTTGAGTTAAGTTTTTAGAAACAATCGTGAAATCTGTTCCACCGTATGACCATGTGATCATCTTATCTGATAATGCTCCTACCGTTTTACCTAAATCTACTGGTTCACCAGTGATTTCCATCGTTGTTCCAGACTCTGAAATTCGTGCTTTTTCCTCTATTAAAGTAAACGATTTTTTATCACCTTTATATGAAAGTATAACCTGAACACCATTGGCTGTTTTTACTTCTTGTTGATCATCTAACACAACACCCTTCATTAAATAATTAGGGTAAAGTGTAACTAATAAATTAGGATCATTATTTGGATTTGTAGATGTAGGAACACTTAAACGGGCGCTTGTCATATTTTTCTTCACATCAAAAGCATCATTATCAAACTTCGCATTGTATTGTACTTTATCGAATTTAACATCCAACACAACATTTTTATCTGTATCTAATAGTTTTACCGATTCAGGTGTCAGACCCTTTTTATTAAACGTAATTTCTTGTGTTGGGAGCAATTGTCTATTTGTGTAATTTGTTTTTGTTTCAAACACATATCCTTGCTTAGTTGCTTTAAACGTTGCATTCTTATCTTGTACTAAGTCATTAACTAATGATTCCGGTAAATATGGCTGACTGCTGTTTGATGGCCAATCGCTTTGGAAGCGATAGCTTTTATTTAATGCTGGCGTTAAAACAAACACACCCTCTTTGTTTCTTAAAATAATTTGGTTTTGATCACTCTTAGCATTTTTTAATTGAACACGGTAGTAAGATGGCTTTTTATGCCAAATGACTACTTCATACTTTTGAGGATCATTACCATTATTAATTGTTAATGTTGCATCAGCCTTATAGCCATTCATTTTTTCCATCTGATTACTAAGAGAACCTACAACATCATCTTTCGATTTCTTGCCACATGCAGCCAATGATAGTACTAACATGATTGTCAAAAGCATCGCTACAAGCTTTTTCTTCATCTCCCCAGCTCCTTTATTCCTCTTAAATTGTAAAAAAGAGAATTTTATGCAAAGGCTTATGAATAAATGTGCGCGAGTAGCTTAGAAGTAAAATCTAGATTTATTCATGCACGTTGCAACCTTGCTTCTCATATCCTCATGAAACTATATGAGGTCAAGCTCTAAAATATGCAGACTAGCATGACAAGCTAATTTAAAAAATTTAAAGAAAACGCTCTGATCACCGAGGGCTGTAAGTGAAGACAATGGAGTAGTTACACTTATTAATTAATCCTTATAATTTAACTATTACGTCGAGTACAAAAAAGAAAAGCCACTCTAAGGAGTGACTGTTTAAAAGGGTATTATACTTGCTGTAAGACCACTTGAGCAGCAGCATAATGTTCAGTATGCGTAATTGATAAAAACGGTATAAACGGCAAATCAACGGTTAAAACAGGCTTACCTTTTTCGTCATTTAAGATTTCAATATCATGAAATCCTAATTCCTTCCCAATTCCTGTACCAAAAGCTTTCGAACATGCTTCTTTTGCGGCGAATCTTCCTGATAAAAATTCAAGTTTTCTTCGTTCTGATAAATTTTCGTATATTTCATATTCTGCTTCAGTTAAAATCCTTTTTGCAAACCGTGGCTGCGAGCTTATAATTTCTTTCATTCGTTCAATTTCTACTAAATCTAATCCAATACCTACGATCATATTTCCTCACCCTAACTTTCGAGTACTACGGTTTAAAATAAAAGCTTGAATCATTAACCATGTCAATAGACGGATGAGTTTTCATATCATCCATTAGTTGAAATAGTGCATTATCTTTTTGTTTTGCTTCAATCATACAATCAATTTGCCTAACCGATCCATAAATTTCATTTAAAAATGTCATAAACATGTTAGGGTCAACAAAATCAGCATGAGCACGTATGTCTTTCTCATCTCTAGGACTTGAAATATGCATTTTCATAGGCAAGCTCGAAGCTTTCCATGTATCGACTGCATAAGCCCAATTTTTTACCCAATCTTCATTTGTATGATTAACTAGATGATGATGATAGTCAAATACAAGTGGTACTCCTAATTTTTCACAAGCAAATAATGTTTCATCAAACGTAAAGGTAGTATCATCATTTTCAAACATTAGCATTTTTTGAATTTGCGCAGGAACAAGGCTAAAATTCTCTATTAATTGTTCCAGTGATTTTTCCTTATCATCATACCCTCCACCAATATGGAGTACACATCGTTGTTCTGTATTAATCTTCATCGCTTTTAAAAGCTGATAATGCATTTTTAAGGTTTTTACCGATGTTTTTAATAGATCTTCATCAGTTGAATTTAAGATTACGAAATGATCCGGATGAAAATCAATCCTCATTTCATTCGTAATGGCAAATTTACCTAACTCAAGTAAACTTTCCTTTAATGGCTTTATGTATTTCCAGTCTGCTACTTCTTCATGGTTTGCTAAAGGGATTAATTTACTGCTCAGGCGAAAAAAAGATATATCGTGCGCTTTGTTGTGCTTTAGTAGTCTTAGACAGTTATTAATATTAGTATTAGCAATTTGCTCTAGCTTACGAATCGCCGCATCTTTATCCTTTTGTTTTAAAAACTGAGCAACCGTCATTGTCTTTGATGGTGAGGCGTTTTGTAAATTCATACTCATTGCGACATATCCAAGTCTTACTAACATTTTTATTCCAACTCTCATACGTTTTTAGTTAGTGTATGGAATCCGTCCAAATTCACACATTACAAAAGAATAAAATAATAAACAAAAAAGGCACATGGATTTTTACCATGTGCCTTAACTAATACCTTATTTACTGCTGTCTTGTGGTTTGCGTTGTCCACCACGGTTGTTATCACGAGAACCTTCATTACGTTTGCCACGGAAGTTTCCTCCGCGGTTATCACGGTCTCCACGACGTCCATCTCCACGACGATTATCGCTACGACGTCCATCTCCACCGCCACGTCTATTTTCGCCACGACGGTATCCGCCGCCACCGCCACCGTTTCCTCCGCGTCCGCCACGGTCACGTTTGACCATTGGTGGCTCATCAGTTAAACGAATTGGTGTTTCATTTGGCTCTTTTGTTAACATTTTTAAAGCTGCGGCTACAACACTTACAGAATCATGCTCTTCAAGTAATTCTTCTGCAATACGTTTGTAGAATGCTAAATTATCACTTTCCATAGTCGAAGTTAATTTTTCAGCAATGATACGTTGTTGACTTTCAATTGCTTCGTCTAATGTAGGTGCAGTCATACGTTCCATACGACGTTTAGTTGTACGTTCGATATTTTTTAATTGATTAAACTCACGAGGAGTAATAAATAACATCGCTATACCCGATTTACCAGCACGTCCTGTACGTCCAATACGATGAACATAGCTTTCAGGATCTTGTGGAATATCAAAGTTGTATACATGTGTAACGCCAGAAATATCTAATCCACGAGCTGCTACATCAGTTGCAACTAAAACATCAATTGATCCAGATTTAAATTTACGAAGTACTTGCTCACGTTTTGCTTGTGATAAATCACCATGAATACCTTCTGCAGCATATCCACGTAAGTTTAATGCTTCTGATAATTCATCAACGCGACGTTTTGTACGACCGAAAATAATCGCTAATTCTGGTGTTTGAATATCTAATAAACGTGTTAGAACGTCAAATTTTTTCTTTTCTTGAACTTCAATAAAATGTTGTTCAATGTTAGGCATTGTAACTTCTTTTGCTTTTACTTTTACGATTTGTGGATTTGTCATGAAAGTTTCTGCAATGCGACGAATTGGATCAGGCATAGTTGCAGAGAAAAGAAGTGTTTGTTTATTTTCTGGAACCTCTTTTAAGATCGCTTCAATGTCTTCAATGAATCCCATGTTTAACATTTCATCCGCTTCATCTAATACAACTGTATTTACATTGTTTAGGCGAATTGTACGACGGTTAATATGGTCTTGAATACGACCAGGAGTTCCTACAATAATATGTGGGAATTTTTTTAATGAACGCATTTGACGATTAATATCTTGTCCACCGTATATCGGAAGGATTTTTACACCTTTATTCATACCGATTTTGTGTAACTCTTCGCCAACTTGAATAGCTAGTTCTCGTGTAGGAGCGATAACAAGTCCTTGGACATTGTTACTATCTACATCAATTTTTTCTAGTAATGGAATACCAAAAGCGGCTGTTTTACCAGTACCAGTTTGCGCTTGACCAATTACATCATGGCCTTGTTTTGCTAATGGAATAGTCTGCGCTTGAATTGGTGTAGCTTCCTCGAAGCCTAATTTTTCAATCGCAAACAGGATTTTACTACTTAATCCTAATTCTTGAAATGTTGTCAATTTGGTTAATCTCCTTTGTATCTCAATTGATCTATAAAAATTTTTTAAAAAATTATATGTTTCGTGACTGTTTCATATGGAAGGTTCGTTTTTAGTGGAAAACAATAGTCCGAAGTATCATGAAAAGGAAACAATATCTACCCATTATACGGACATTCTATCTAAAAAGCAAATGAAGTTATATTCTAACAATTTGTTTTCCAAACTATATTTTACCCTTAAATTATCGTTAAATTCACCATAAAATCATGTTTATAGCCTTCTTCATCCCTTATATTACGAACAGTTTTCATTTATTAAATTACGCGTATAAAGTTTTCACTACGTATATATTTACACCCAAGAAGCAAAGAGCAAAACAAAGAGAATAAGACAAACTTTTATTCCTATTCCCCTTACCTTCCCCATCTTTGATTATATTCTTACCCCTGATTTACTAACGCATTTACAACTTCTTCTAATTTCATTCCCCTAGAAGCTTTAACTAATACTAGGTCATTTGGTCGGACTTGTTGTAATAAATCTTCAATTAACTTATTTTTATCTTCGAAGCTTTTTACTCTTGAAGAGTCCATTTGTTCAAAGGCTGATGTTGCTGCAAATTTACTTAATGGTCCAAAAGTATAAAGAAAATCAAAATGAAGATTTACAACTTCTTCTCCAATTTCTTCATGAAAAGCAATTTCTTGATCACCTAGTTCTAACATGTCGCCAAATACTACAAATTTTCGATTATAACCCTTTAGTTCTGAAGCAAATAAAAGAGCCGCTTTCATAGATGTAACACTTGCATTATAGGCATCGTTAATAATTGTTATTCCATTTTCACTCTTTAATAGTTCCATACGCATTTTTGTCATTTCTAAATTCTGCATACCAGAACTAATTTCATCCCATGTTAATGAAAACTTTCTCGCAACTGCAATAGCTGCCATTGTATTACTAATATTATGTTTGCCTAGTACGCCCAATTTGAAACGGACATCCTTAGCTTTATTTATTTCAAATTCACTACCAGATTCATTCATTTCAATAAATGTTGGAAACACATCATTACTTTCGTTTAAACCAAAAGTTTCGATTGTATAGACTAAGTTTTTGTCTTTTGTACCTTCGATTAATAATGGTTCATCACCATTAATGACAAGTAATCCATTTTTTGATAGTCCGTTAGCAATCTCAAGCTTCGCTTTTGCGATTCCAGCTCTTGAACCAAGTTCCTGCATATGTGACTCACCGATGTTTGTAATTATTGCCGCGTCAGGTTCAGCTAAATTAGATAAAAATTCAATTTCACCAAAATTGCTCATACCCATTTCTAAGACAGCAACCTCTGTATCTTCTGCCATCGCTAATACTGTTAACGGAAGTCCGATATGATTATTAAAGTTCCCTTGTGTTTTATGTACTTTATATTTTGCTGAAAGAATGCTAGTTAAAATATCTTTTGTCGATGTTTTCCCATTACTTCCTGTAATACCAACTATTTTACCATCCCACTCAGTTAAATATGATTTAGACAGTTTTTGTAATGCTTCTAATGTATCATCCACTAAGATGACAGATGCGTTAGTTGGTACATTTGAAAACTTTCTAGAACAAAGCACTGCACTAGCACCATTTTCAATTGCTTGAGGTAAAAATTGATGTGCATCGAATTTTTCACCAATCAGCGGTATAAATAATTTTCCATTTAAATCGACACGAGAGTCTGTTGAAACTCCGTTGATTGTTAAATCTTCACCCTTTAATTCGCTACCAGGGATCATGTTAACGATTTGAGATAAAGTACGTACGATTGACATTGTCACCGACTCCTCTTCTATAGCATGTTTCTTCTATTCACATGAAAACACTATTCAACCATGAATAGTGTTTTCAATTGTTAAATATTATATTTAATTTGTTGTTTTTGTTCGTAACGTTCAATTGCTAGGTCTATTAATTTTTCAATTAATTTTGGATATGTTAATCCAGTAGCCTGCCATAATTGAGGATACATACTGAACGGAGTAAATCCAGGCATTGTATTAACTTCATTCATTAATACGCCACCATCTTCTGTTACAAAGAAATCAGCACGAGTTAAGCCTGATCCATCGATTGCTTTGAACGCAACTTCTGCATAATGCTTAATTTTTTCATATGTTTCAGTCTCTACAGGAGCTGGGATAATTAGACCCGTATCGCCACTCTCATATTTTGCAGTATAATCATAAAATTCTACTGATGGTTTGATTTCGCCAACAACAGAACATTCAACTTGATCGTTTCCTAATACAGCAATTTCAATTTCACGGCCAACAATATTTTCTTCAATAATTATTTTACGGTCAAATTGGAATGCTTCTTCAAATGAAGCCATTAATGCTTCACGATTCTTAGCTTTCGTAATACCAACACTTGAACCTAAGTTTGCAGGTTTAACAAATACAGGATAGCCTAATTCTTTCTCGACTACTTCATAGCAAGACTCTGCATTTGATTTCCACTCTGTTTTTAAGAAATGTACATATTTAGCTTGAGGAATTCCAGCCTGAGCAAATAAGTTTTTCATAATCACTTTATCCATACCAGCCGCTGAAGCTAATACACCATTTCCTACATAAGGAATATTTAATAGTTCAAGTAACCCTTGAACTGTTCCATCTTCACCATTTGGTCCATGTAATAATGGGAAAATAACGTCAACTGGGCCAGTTGAATCTTGATTTGAAGCTGCAGGAATAATTGATGAAGTTAACGCGACAGGAGCGATTTCATTTACATGTTGATCTTCATTTGAGAATTTTAAAGCTGCAACACTTTCTACTTTCCCCTCAATTTGTTTCCCTTGTAACCATTCGCCTTGTTCTGTTATATAAATTGGATACACATCAAATTTTGTGTGATCTAAGGCAGAAATAACGGCAAAAGCTGTTTGTAATGATACTTTGTGTTCAGCAGATTTACCGCCATATAATAATCCTAACTTAATCTTCATGATGTTCCCCCTACTATTTTTTGCTCTCCCTATTGTACCACTTTATACAAATGTGTATAAGCATTTATGGGTAGAAACCTATTTTTCTTTACAACATATGCAATGATATCTGTTTTGTGATTTCTTTACAACTAAAAAAAAGCATAGCTCTACTTGAGCTATACTTAGTTTATAGACAAGAATACAAAAACTTGAATTCCAGACTGAGGGCAAGCGTTTTCAGGCAGTCCAAAAAGAGCAATAAGTACTGCTCATTTCACGATTCAACAAAGAAACAAGCGCCCTTAGAACTATTGCGCTATACCCTGTTGATTATCTCTAATCGCTACTTTTTCATCAAGTGAGCGATACATTATTCCTGATAGTACAACTCCTGTTCCTAGAATGATAAAAAGCCATATTCCAAGTTTTAAATCAAATAAAAATCCACCTAATAAAGGTCCAAGAAATCCACCAATCGTCCATTTCATACTACCAACCGCCATATAGGTCGCTCTTAAATCTTCAGGTGCAATATTCGCCACAAATGTCATTTGTACTGGCGACATGACCATTTCCCCAAATGTGTAGTAAATGAAGATCATTGCCAATAAAAATAGAATCATCCATTTACCTAACCCAACTGTAAGTAATAATGGAGGTGCAAGGCCAATCGATAAAATACCTAAGCCAAATAAGATGGTTCCATAAAACATTGTTTTTCCAATTGAACGATTCGATAAATAACTTGAAATCGGAAATTGCAAGAGAACAACTAACAATCCATTAAGCGACATTAAAAATGGGTAAGGATTCCACATACCAAATTGAGATTGAAAGGTTTGTTTAAAATAAAGTGGAAGCATTCCCTCAATTTGTGAGAAACCCATTGAAATAATTACACCTGTAGCTACATAAAAAATTAATAATTTATCAGATCTAATGATTTTCATAACCTTTTTAAAAGGTATTTTCGTTACTTCATTCTTTTCTTTAACATTCTTTTCTGCAGGAAGTGTTTCTTTTAATAGAATTAATTGTGCAATACTATAAAGTCCTAAAGTGATAGCTGCAATATAAAATAAACTGTCTTTTGAAAAGTAAACAACTGAACTTCCTAATAATGGACCAATCACAGTACCTACATTACTTCCAACTCTTAATAATCCATAAGCTTCAGTTCTTTTCTCTGGTTCAGTAACATCAGCCACCATAGCAGAAGCTGCTGGACTAAAGAACGAGTTACTAATACCTAGTAAAATTGATAAAATTAAAAATGCTGTATAGCCTTCTGCTAAAGCAAAGGATACTAAAATAAGAGATGTTCCAAGCGTCGAAAAAACCATCATACGTTTTCGACCATATAAATCTGCTAATCTACCACCAGCCATCGAACCAAATAGTGATGCTATAGGTGAAATTGACATAATAAATCCTACTTTTAGCATTGAATCAACTTTTCCTTCTAGGTATAGTGCAAAAAACGGCATAAGCATCATCATTGCACTACTCGTAATCGTTTCTCCAATCACTCGAATCCACACATTACGATCCATACCTTTTAACTTTTTAAAAAAATTCATCCTTAAGCGGCACCTCCTAGTGCATCATAACTTCCATATTTTAATCGTATCGGAAGAATTTTAAGTTTCAAATTACTTTATACACGTATCCGATAAAATATGTTATACAAAACAAAAGGGCGTTCAAATTGACTTATCGCCATTTGAACACCCACTCTTTTTTTAACTTTTAAACTTGTTCTTTTGAAGAAATTGAGAACATCAATCCCAAAAAAGTACCTAATAGAAATAAGGTTGAACAAGAGCCCATCAATACTATGCTCACCGTTAAGCTTACGCCCGTATGTAAGAAACCGCTTCCAGTGAAGTATAGTAAAAAAAGAATTAGACCAATAAAAAAGGCAATACCAGAATATTGAGTATATGTTTCAACGATTTCATAATCAGTTCGCTTCATAATGATTAACCTCCTGTTTTTCGTCTTTTTGGTGAATTGCAATACCTAATTTGTGACAACTTTGTGACACTTTTATATTAACACACTTATTTCGCAATTGTAAATATTTTCAGAAAACTTTTTAGAAAATATTTTGGACAATATTAAGAAACTAATAATGTGGTTAGACAAATAACATCCCCCTTCTATAATAAACAAACAAAAAACCGAGACGAATAGTCATCTCGGTTCAAATTAAAATTATTTCAATTAGTTCGTATCTAGTTAAATATCCTTAGCGTCTATTTAAGAAAGATACTCTTATAATTACCATAGCCCTCTTCATCCATTTTTTCATACGGAACAAATCTTAGTGCCGCAGAATTTATGCAGTAGCGAAGGCCCTCGGGTCCAGGTCCATCATCAAATACATGCCCTAGATGCGAGTCAGCTTCAGAACTTCTGACTTCAATACGCAACATCCCATGGCTATAGTCCTTCTTCTCTTCAATTTCACCTTTTAGAATCGGCTTTGTAAAACTTGGCCATCCACAGCCTGAATCAAATTTGTCTAATGAACTAAATAAAGGAAGTCCTGATACGATATCAACATAAATTCCTTTTTCTTTATGATTCCAAAACTCATTTCTAAATGGTGGTTCAGTAGCATCTTCCTGAGTAACAGCATACTGAATTGGTGTTAGTCTTTGCTTAAGCTCCTCTTGGCCCGTTTTCCAGTGTTCCTTTAAAAATTTTTGACGACCAGATCCTTTAAAGTAAAGCTGGTAACGAACCGGGTGCTTTTTATAATAATGCTGATGATATTCTTCTGCTTCATAAAATGGTTTTGCAGATAAAATTTCAGTCACAATTGGTTTCTTGAAAACGCCACTTTTCTCTAGTTTATCTTTCGAAGCTAGAGCTTGCTCTTTTTGATTTTCATTGTGAAAAAAAATTGCAGTTTTGTATGAACTACCTCGATCATTAAATTGCCCACCTACATCTGTTGGGTCAATTTGTTGCCAAAATAAGTCCAATAATTTTTCATACGGATAGACTTCCGGATCAAATGTAATTTGAACAGCTTCATAATGACCTGTTAAATGAGTGCATACTTCTTCATATGTCGGGTTTTCTTTTTCCCCACCTGTATAGCCTGAAACAACTTTTATAATGCCGTCCTGTTGATCAAACGGTTTTACCATACACCAAAAACATCCACCAGCAAATGTAGCCAATTCTGTGCCCATACCTTTACTCCTCCTAAAAATTGTCATTAATTATATTTACCATATCTAGAAGGTGATATAAATATTTTTGCTTAAAAAAGTCCAATTGCTATCTTGAAAGAATTAAGATTTGTATGTAAACTTATACGATAATTACACAGGAGGATATAAGATGTTTGAAGAATTTAAAAAGTTTGCTTTAAAAGGAAATGTACTTGATTTAGCAATTGGGGTAATTATTGGGGGTGCTTTTGGTAAGATCGTATCTTCTTTAGTTGCTGATATAATGATGCCAATTTTTGCACTGATCATAGGAAAACAAAACTTTTCTGCTTGGCATTATCATGAAATTAAATATGGCTCATTCATCCAAACAGTAGTCGACTTCCTTATCATCTCAATCTCAGTATTTTTCTTTGTTCGATTAATTAATAGACTTTCATTTAGAAAGAAAGAAGTAGAAGAAGCAAAACCTGTTGTTCCTACTAAAGAAGAAGCTCTACTTATTGAAATACGTGATTTACTAAAAGAACAGGTTTCAAATCAAAAAGGTATAAGCTAAAAGCTTATACCTCAGACTGTTGACAAACGCTCGCTTTCTTNNTCGCGCCTCGAAAGACAAGCACTTGCAATCAGTTTGAAAATCAAGTTTTTAGTATACTTTGTCTACACACTAAGGTATAAGCTAAACGCTTATACCTTTTTGATTTTCCTTAAGACAATATAAAAAACCTCGCACTATACTAAATATAATACGAGGTTAATAAACTATTAGAATTTTCCATAGCCTAAGAAGTGAGAACGAACCCAGCTATTACTTAAGCTGATTACGCTGATCCCTTTGCTTCCAGCATGAACCATTTTATTTCCACCAATGTAAATACCCATATGTGAAGGACCATTAATATAAGTATTTTGTAAGAATACTAGGTCACCAGGTTGTGGAGAACTGATTTTTGTCGCATTGCTCCAATATGTTTTTACATTTCCACGAGAGATGCCATATCCATTATGTGAATATACGTACCAGATGAAACCACTGCAATCAAAACCGCTTGGAGACGTTCCACCAAATACATAAGGTACACCTTGGAATTGTAAAGCATAGTCTACAAGTGAGTTTCCAGTTGCTGCTGGACCATCATCATTTGAATCTGATTTAGGTTTTGAATTTGAATCTGAATTTGAACTAGATTTCGAATCAGAATTTGAACTAGATTTAGTAGCTGGCGTGCTAACGCTGTCATCTTCTTCATCATCGCTAGATAACGCAGCTAACTCAAGAGATTGTTGCTCAAGACGTTGAACTCTTTCATCTTCTTTTGCATTCTCTAATTCTTTAACTGCTAACTTTAAGTTAGCTTCAGCAGTATTTAATGATTTTTGTTTTTCAGCTTGTGATTTTGAAAGTTCACTTTGTTGAGCCACTAAATCTTCTTTTGCTGTTACTAAAGATTCTTTCTTCTGGTCAACAAGTTGTTTTTCTTTTACTACTTCTGCTTGTTCAGACTTTTGTTCTTTAATGATATTTTCATCAGCATCAAATAGTGTTGAAATTGAGTTTACTCGATTAAAGAAATCTACGATTGAATCAGAATTAAATAAAACGTCTGTTACTAGATTAACTTTTGGTTGTTTTTGCATTGCAACTAAACGATCCTCTAATAAATCGTTACGTTTTTGAATTCTGTCTTCTAAATATGTAATTCTTGCTTTTTTATCTTTAATAACTTCTTCTGTTTCAGAAATTTCTGCTTTTTTTGCTTCTATGTTTTGCTTAGTTGTTTTAATTTGTTGATCTATTTTCTCTATCTCGTTGCTTAATTCTTTAAATTGTGATTGGAACTTATCTACTTCAGCTTGCTTTTTTTCAACTTTGCTATCAGCTAATACTGAAGCATTTGGCGCTAATGATAATACTATTGTACTTGCCATCGCCAGCACTGCTAGTTTTTTTCTTAACATTTCAGCGTTTCTCCTCTCGCTAATCTACGTAAATATTTATACCATAGATTCCCGAAGAGAGTCGCAATTGTTACAATATTGTAATATAAATGATAAATATGTCTTTATATGTCGATAAATTATCATCTTTTATTAAAGGAAACGAAATAAAACACTTCTATATTATATAGAAGTGTCAGTATTGATACAAATAACACAAAAACGTTAATTATCTATCTACTAGAGTTTTCGATGTAAACTCTGTCATTTCTAACTAAATCTTCATATGTTTCGCGACGAACTACTTCTCTTGAAACACCCTCTTTAACAAATACTACTGCTGGACGACGGATACGGTTATAATTATTAGCCATTGAGTAGCCATAAGCTCCAGTGCAAGATACAGCTAATACATCATTGGTTTGTACAACAGGTAAGTTACAATCCCAAATTAGCATATCGCCACTTTCGCAGCATTTACCAGCAATCGATACAACTTCTTTGTTCTCATCATTTGCTCGATTTGCAAGCATCGCCTCATATTTTGATCCGTATAGTGCAGGACGAATATTATCAGTCATTCCCCCATCAACAGATACATATTTACGAATTGAAGGAAGAGTTTTTGTTGAACCAATCGTATAAAGTGTTGTTCCAGCTTCACCAACAATACTACGTCCAGGCTCTAACCATAATTCTGGTAATTTGTAGTCTAACTCTTCACATTGTTGTTTTATAATAGTAGTAATTTTTTCTATATGCTTAGCAACAGCTAAAGGCTCATCTTCCGAAGTATAACGAATACCAAAGCCTCCACCTACATTTAATATTTCAGCTGTAAAACCTAAATCATTTTTAAGTCCATTTAAAAAGCTCATTAATACATTGATTGCATGAACAAATCCATCTGGTTCGAAAATTTGAGATCCTATATGTGAATGTACTCCTAATAATTTTAGGTTAGTTGATTTTAAAGAAACTTCCACTGCTTCATTAGCTTGACCAGACATAATATCGAATCCAAATTTAGAGTCTTCTTGACCCGTCATTACATATTCATGTGTATGTGCTTCAACACCTGGCGTAACACGTAATAAGATTGATACTTCTTCATTACGTTGTTCAGCTAAGGCCTGTAATACTTCTAGCTCAAAGAAATTATCGACTACAAAACAACCGATTTTTGCATTTAAAGCTTCGTCAATTTCTTCAATTGTTTTGTTGTTTCCGTGAAAGTGAATTTTCTCAGCTGGATAACCTGCTTGCAATGCTGTATATAACTCTCCACCAGAAACAACATCTAGACATAGACCTTCTCTTTCTATTAAGCGGGCTTGTTCAACACATAGAAACGCTTTACTCGCGTAAGCAACCTGATATTTCATTCCCGTTTCTCTTAAAGCTTCATGGAATTCCTTACATTTTGATTCAATTAATGCTTCGTCATAAATGTATAGAGGGGTACCGTAATTTTTTACTAAATCTACAGTATCACAACCTCCGATTTCTAAATGTCCTTCATTATTAATTCGACTATTACCATGTAAATACATTCGTGTTCTCCCTTCAAATCAAATGTAAGATCATTCTAAGAAGCTTCCTTCAATGTATTAGTGTATTAAAAAAGACACATGAAGGATATGTTCATGTGCCTATCGCTTTTAAAAAAGGACTTAGCCAATCACATCTCTTCAATAGCTCTTCACAAACACATGTGACAGTACTACATTTATTAAATGTAGTCCCAGAAATAAAATGTGTGGCAATTTATTTCTTCGGCATAGGATCCTTTCTCATTTCGTCATAGAACCCACAGTTCTCTAAAATGATACTCATATACAATGCAACCTCTACGAATAGACTGTTATTTTTTATATTAGTCTATGTATAACACAGTCTAAAAATAGATGTCAAACCATTTTTGAATAATATTGTCGATTTATATTCACTTCATACACACAGCTTTTCCTTTTCAAAATAATATCTATAATATAGAATATGTTTTATGCGAGAGAAAAGGTGATTCAAAAATGAAAAATCATTTCAAAAATTATAAATTAAATCTAAAAAAAAACAAACCACTAACAAACTGTTAGTGGTTTTTCTTTTTTGTTGCCTTATTACAAAACTCTTAACTTAAGTAGAAAAAATTGGACAGGGGTGAATAGATTGCGTTCAAGCAAAATAGCAGTACTCTCAATATGTAGTAACACATTCATCGTTTTATTAAAATTAATTGTCGGGATTTTTACTGGTTCCGTAGCAATTATCTCTGAAGCAATTCATTCTTTATTGGACTTAGTTGCTTCAGTCATTGCCTTTTTCTCTGTAAGGATTTCAAACAGACCACCTGATAAGGAACATCCTTATGGTCATGGTAAGTTTGAAAATATTTCAGGTACAGTCGAAACAATCTTAATATTTATAGCTGGTATTTGGATTATCATTGAATCTGTTGAAAAGCTACTTCATCCTACCCCAATTAAGATGCCAATTATCGGTGTTGTCGTCATGTTAATTGGAGCGTTAATCAATTGGAGAGTAGGAAAAATCGTTCAAAAAGTAGGAAATGATACTCATTCTGTTGCAATGCAATCAAACGCTTTGCATTTATTAACAGACGTTTATTCATCACTCGGAGTTGCAATAAGTTTAATTTTAGTCAGTCTTACTGGTTGGGATTTTCTCGATGCATTGATTGGAATTGGAATCGCAATTTATATAATGAAAGAATCAATCGAACTTGGACGTAAGTCGTTTACCCCCCTACTTGATACTGGGCTTTCTATAAATGAATTAAAACAAATCGAAAATGTATTATATTCTTTTAAATCCCAATTTATCGAATACCATGACTTACGCACGAGACGTTCGGGTGCTGAGGAGCATATAGATTTCCATTTAGTATTACCATCTCACATGAGCATTGAAGAAGCCCATATACTATGTGACAAAATAGAAGAAGAAATAAAACAGGTTTTAGTAGATCCTAAAATATTAATCCATGTCGAACCAGAAAATGAAAGAATACAAAAACTTGATTTCATAAATACAGCATCTAGAGAAAAGCAGGAATTGCAAGGAGTAGGAAATTCATTAAAAGGATAAATGGACATTAGAAAACCCCACAAGGATTTTATAACTTGTGGGGTTCATTCTATTTTTAGGACATTTACTAAATAATAATTTCATCGGAGGGTTGCTCTGAATCGTCTCCTTTTAATTTTTGAGCTCTCATCGTAACCATTGCATAGCCGATCGCCATAATTATGCCAAAAACATATCCACCAACTGTAAAGATAATTGTACGTGAGTAATATGCTTTTAATCCATACGTATCAACCATCCACCATTGTGCAACAGCAAATACGATATCTTTAATAATCCATGCGATAAACAAGTACTGGAACACTTTGAATAGTGAAGGATGTTTATATAATTTTTTACTTTCTTCACGATCTTGTCCCTGTATTGCAGCAATATCAATCATAAAATAAAATGGTAATGGCTTTTTCAAAGCCATTAAAACTAAAAATACAACTACAACACCAAAGTGATAATACACATTGTACAAAATTAAGTTTTTCGCAGAACCTAATGCCATTAAATCAACGGCAGTACTTACAGTTAATGTTGAGATAATAAATATACCTGTAACATTAAACTGTTTAGTATACCAAAAACGAAATAAAGTATATAAGATCCCTGGAACCGTCGGTAAGAGCATCGCCCAATAGTCACTAAAATAGTGTTGTAAAACTTTATATAAAACAAGCGGAAATACTAAATACAAAATTAGATCGTAAATAATTAAATTACTTTCTTTCTTCATTTATACAACCTCGTTTTTTTAGGCCTTTTTCGTCATAATCATTGCTAGTTAATATTATTATTAATGTTACTAAAAAACAAAAATCAATTAGAAAGTGCCATATTTTATTTTGAATTACCACAATTTTCAAACTATCAAAATGACAAATTGTTAAACATGATTATAACAAAAAAATCCAGGAGCATAAACTCCTAGATTTCACGCTGTTGAAAAACAACCTTGTCAATTAAATAACCAAATTTCCGTAAAAGGAATAGAGTGATGTTGATTTCCACTACAGGATGCTCGCTTTCCATGGGGCGAGATTCTTTAGCCTTCCCGCTAATCCCATAGGAGTCGAGCATCCCTTTTGTACCAATCAACTTATTCATCAAAAAAAGTCTATAATAAAAACCTAATAAAATAGCTTTTACTTAGAGTATCCTAACAGTTGTTTATTAATCAGTTTTTAGGTTAATTAATATCGAACACTTAAAAAAATAAAACTAATCAAATTGAATTTTTTTCTTAAAATTAGCTCATAATTTTTTATCTTCTGAAAAAAACCATTTCTAGTGTTATTGGAATCATAAAATTGCCCAAACATATTAACATTTAAAACCTGTAAAAGATCATGCAAAAAATGATAATTTCATCGTTAAATAATGTTCGTTTAATGTCCGTTTTCCCTATTGACCATTTTATATTTCAACACTCTGAAATTTATGAGCATAAACTCCTAGATTTAATGTACGGTAAAATGTCAGAAAATAACTCTACTGGCCAAGTGATCTTTTTAAACCGTTTATTAATCCGGCATGTAGCCCTTCATGGAAAATGTTAAAGCTAATCATGTCTCGAACTGTCTTTATTTCAAAACTACCTAGTTTCATCTCTTTTGAAATGATTTCATCTAAGCGCCCTTCATATGTAGAAATAACTTGTTCAACTTGCTTTTCTAATAAAGTAACAATTTCCTCATATGATGGTGGCTCCGCTTGCCAGTCACCTGGTTTAGTCCCACCCTTGAAAAAATTAATGAATTCCTTTGGAAGTTTCCCAGCATCACCAGTGTTAGCATAAAGTAATTGCTCATATGCCCCTAGCACATGACCTGCATTCCAAAGAATATTATTATTGAATCCTGCTGGTATTACATCTACAGCTTCTTTTGCAACAGAACCAAGAACTTTCAATGTATAAACCCTTGTAAACCTAAGTTGTTCAAAAATAGCATCTGCCATCTTGATCCCTCCAAATAATTTTATTACTGATATAATCGTATCACGAAATTGGAATATTTTTCATGAAAACATGAACAGATGACTGTTTTTAACGTTAATTTAAGAAACAAAAAAAGAGCCTCAATAGTGAGACTCTCTCCAGTCTTATTAACTATCAATCACTTAAAATAATACCATTGATCCTGGACCAGTGAGCAATAACCCTACTGCAGCTGCAATAATTAATAGATTAAACTCAAATCCGTTCGAAGTATTCCAGAATCCGTTCTTTATATGAACCTTTAATACTGCTACTGCCATCACTACTATTATCAACCATGCTCCTATTTCTGTATATACACCAGCCGCTACAAAGAATCCACCTACGATTTCTGCTGCTCCTGTTATAAAAGCAAAAAATGCCCCAGGTTTGATTCCAATCGACTCTAACCATTGTCCAGTTCCTTTAATACCGTAACCACCAAACCAACCAAATACTTTCTGCACCCCGTGACCTAATAAAATAATACCTAAAACAAGTCGAATAACTAATAGGCCTTCATCAAGCATATCTCCACCTCAATTCTCTTTAATTTGAGATATTTAGTGCATAATTATTTTTATTCATTTTTTGACATGTTTATGACCTTTATTATTAATTTTTAAAAAATGAATCAGCTTTCTTGTATTTGAGGAATAGAATACTATAACAGAAGATTTTCTAACTTAAAAGGAGAGCATACATCATGAAAAAAGTCGTTCCACTAACTGTAATCGGCTTTTGGATTTTAATGCTACTACTCGCCATTCGATATCATTTATTTCATTTATCATTGCAAGATATAAAACATTTTATTGCTAATTCTTCCATCAACCCAATGCTATTATTTGTCGCTATTTTCTGTGCAAGAATCTTTCTATTCATTCCTAGCTCTGTATTAATTGTAGTAGGTAGCTTGTTTTTTCACACGTTTGAAACCATTCTCTTATCATTAATCGGAATGGCCATCACAGAAACAATTATTTACCTATTAAGTAGAAGTATATTAAGTGATTCGATCCAGCAATTCATGGAGAATAAATATCCCTCTCTATTTGAAGAGCTTATTTCGAACCGAAAGAGATACTTATTCTTAACAGTTGCAACTCCACTAGCTCCAACAGATGGTGCATGCTTTATCGCAGCCTCCACCAATATGAAATACTTGCCCTATATTGCAATTGTGTTTGCTGGTAATATTCCGATTGCAGTTCTTTATACGTTATACGGAAATTTCTTGCTTGGCTCACCATGGATTACAATCTGTATTACTGCTACAATCTTAGTCGGATTTTTCATTTACATTTCTTTAAAAAAGAGACAAAAAAAGGATACACATTTCTCAGCCTAAACTTTTTCAAACTAAGTATTTTAAAAAATTGTTAATAAATAAATCGATTTTTATATATAAATTAAACTATACTAAGATTAATTAAAACTTTTTTAAGAAATCGAGGTAAAAAGATGGAAACAAATAAGATTTTGTCCTCATTATGTTATTTTAGCGTATTCTTCGCACCTTTTTTATTCCCTATAATTGTTTATTTCGTTGCAAAGGATCAACAACTAAAATCGCATTCTAAACGAGCATTTTTTTCACATATACTCCCATTTCTAACGATTATTATTTTAGCGATTATTTCCCTTTTCACTTTTAATACTTTTGGTGATGGTGCAGGTTTTGCTCTTATCGGTGGATTTATATTAGCATTCATTGTTAATTTAATTGTCTTTATATGGAATATTGTTCAAGGTATTAAAGTATTGATGTAAATTCGTCATGTTTTCTACATTATTTCTCAGGAAATTTTCAATTTCGACAAACGTAATTATTCTTAATAAGTAAAAAGGCAATGTAATATTAAACCATTACATTGCCTTTTTTTATTATTCACTTTGTGTTACATAAGCTTCTTTTGAATTAGTTCGTTTAATTGATTTCTTAATCATTAATGATAAAGATAAGATGCAGGTAATTAAAATGGAGCTAGTTAAAGCTATTTGCGATGTTGTTAAAGAGAAAAATTTAGCCAAATAGACAGAGTATGAAAGTAGAGATGATGTAATTAATTTTGAAATCGAAGCAATTAAAAGAAACTTTTTGAAAGATACTTTACTAATTCCTGCCCCGACACAAATAATTTCATCAGGTAAAATCGGAATGATAAACATTAAAGTTAAAATAATTGTTTCATTTTTTTTGACATATTCCTGGTATTTTTTTAACTGTCTTTCTTTAACAAACTTTAAAACTAATTTAAGTCCACCTATTCTTGCTAAGAAATACATAATGACAATACCTAAAGTTGAACCTAAGAATCCAATTAACGCTCCTGTAAACGATCCGATTACAGCACTACCCGCAGGAATAGTAAGTGCTTCTGGTAAAGGTAAAAAAATCGGTTGAAATAAACAGATTAAGAAAAATAATAACTTTGCAGTTGTAATATGATTGGTTAATACTCGCTCAACTCCGTACTTATCTACGAATATTAGAAATTGACTAGCATAAAATAGAATTCCAACTACTGATATACAAAGTAGTAAACTAATGAATACTATCTTTGTAACCTTTAAAAACTTTTTATGATTCGATACAACTAGATAGAAATCTAGTAGCAGAATTCCCATGATTGCAAAAATAAATGATATTTTATAGATCGTTACGACAGTAGGTAAACTAGTGACTAATATTAAGATTGATATTGTAGCTAATACTATGTGTAACGTAATTTCTTTCATTGTATTAAACTGTTTATTTTCTTTCTTCAATGTTATCAACTCCTATACTACTGCTTGACCGTTCTTCAGTATTTTTCGTTACTCTAATCGTAACGATTTAATATACAGTTTAAAACGCACTTAAGTATTAAACTTAGTAAGTCTTAGGTCTTACATTAAGGAAGTTTTTTTAAAATGAATTTATATTCAAATATTCAACATTTATGATAAAATGCCTCTATGGTTTTATATAGAAAATAAATATTTTATGATAATCAAACGGCCTCATTCGATTAAATAAAAAAACGACTGTCATCTTTTTGACAGTCGTTTTGTTTTATTATTTAATTAAAAATCAAAATTGTCTGGGTCTGGACCAACACGGTGGTTTTGGTTCAGAGAGTTGATTTGGTTCATATCTTCTTCTGTTAGTTCAAAATCTAAAATATTTGCGTTTTCTTGAATGCGGTGTTCTTTGATTGATTTTGGTATGATCACTACACCGTTTTGTAAATGCCATCGTAATACAACTTGAGCAATTGATTTATTATGTTTGTTTGCTATTTGTAGTAATGTTTCATTTTCAAATAATTGTCCTTGCATTAATGGAGCCCATGCTTCTACTTGAATTGAGTTTGCTTTTAAAAATTCTCTTAGTTCAACTTGACTTAACATAGGATGTAACTCAACTTGATTGATCATAGGCATTATTTCAGCATTCGCCATTACTTCTTTCAAGTGATGAATTTGGAAGTTACTCATTCCAATTGCTTTTACTTTTCCATTTTTGTATAGTGTTTCAAGTGCTTTCCATGATTCAACATATTTACCTTCTACAGGCCAGTGGATTAAATATAGATCTAAATAATCAAGACCTAGTTTTTTCAAACTTAATTCGAAAGCATCGATAGTTGATTGGTAGCCTAGATCAGCATTCCATACCTTTGATGTAATAAATAAGTCTTCACGTTTTAGACCATTTTCTTCAAGAGCTTCTCTAATTCCTTGCCCCACACCTTCTTCGTTTTGATAAATCGCTGCAGTATCGATACTACGGTACCCATTTCGTATTGCAGCTTTTACAGAATCAATTACGACTTGTCCATCTTCTACTTGGAAAACTCCTAACCCAATTACTGGCATTTCTAAACCATTATTTAATTTAACTAAATTATTCATTTTATTTCTCCCTTTTTTATATAATATTTTTTTAAAAATTTACTTTTTCTTTTCTAAAGAAGCACTCCAGATGCTTAACAGAACTGCTCCGAATACCATGATTCCACCAATCCATGGTGTATGAATCAACCCGATTGTATCTACGACTAAACCGCCAATAAATGCTCCAATTGCAATACCTACGTTGAATGCTGCTATATTTAGCGCTGATGCAATATCTACAGCAGAAGGAACATACTTCTCAGCTAATTTCACAACATAAATTTGTAGACCAGGTACATTCATAAAAGCAAGTAAGCCTAAGAAGAAAATCGTTACAATCCCTACTATTTTAAACGGTGCCGTAAACGATAGAATGATGAGAACAATTGCTTGAACAGCAAACATCCATGTTAGTGCTTTTAAAGGATTTTTATTTGCCGCTTTTCCACCAATCGTATTACCAAGTGCTACTGCAATTCCATAAACAAGTAAGATCATACTTACAGAGTTTGGAGCAAAGCCGGTGATTTTTTCAAGGATTGGTGACAAGTATGTGAATGCTACAAATGTACCTCCATATCCTAATGCTGTAATAGCAAATGCTAAAAGTAATGGTCCATTTTTTAAAACTTTCAGGTTATCACTTAATTTTGAAGCTGGCGGTTGTTTAATTGTTTTCGGAACTAAAATTGCAATTGCAATAATTGCAATCACACCTAATAATGCCACAGCTCCAAAAGTAGATCTCCAACCAAAATGCTGACCAATAAATGTGCCTAATGGAACTCCTGTTACAGTTGCAACAGTTAAGCCCGTAAACATGAATGCAATCGCACTTGCACGTTTGTTTTCAGGAACTACATCCGCTGCAATTGTTGAACCGATCGAAAAGAACACCCCATGTGAAAATGAAGTAATGATTCGAGCAACTAACAATAGGCCAAAACTAGTCGAAAAGGCAGCAACGCTATTACCTACTATAAAAATAATCATTAAAAGCATTAATAACGTTTTTCGGCCAATCTTATTTGTTAATGCCGTTAAAATTGGTGCTCCAAAAGCAACACCCATCGCATATCCAGAAATTAATAATCCTGCTAATGTAATTGATATTTTCAAATCACCAGCTAGAGTTGATAATAAACCAACGGGAACAAATTCAGTTGTTCCGATACCAAATGCACTAATGGCAAGAGCCATTAACGCGGGAGTGCCACTTTTTTTCTCTTGCACTTTAATCGAAGCAGCAGTCGAACTCATAAAATTCCTCCTTGTTATTTTTATTGTGAGTTTTATTATTAGTTTGAATACAAAGTGACATGGCGCCTGAATAAAGTCTCATTGTCATTCAAAACATAATTGAAAAGAAATAATAAATGATTAACGTCTTCCTTTATACATTTAAGTAACAATGGAAGAAATACTTTTCGTAAATGTGTGTTAATCAATTAACTATTGTCATTATGAGCGATAGGATTAAGTAAAAGAAGTATGTACTTTGAAGTGATATAGTTACTTTTTAGTAACATTTAAGCGAATAAAGGTTTAAAACAGAGAAAAATTTACAAAAAAGTTTTTTACCGAACTAGAAACTACACAGTTTGCATAGAGAATGTTATGATATTTGAATCATTAAAAATATGTTTCGTAGTTTTGATAAAAATGAAAGAAGGAGAGGAGAAAATGAAAAAATACAATATTCCAGTTGAAGCTTCATTAGATGTAATCGGTGGTAAATGGAAGGTTGTGATTCTTTGTCATTTGACAAAAGGTACAAAAAGAACTTCTCAATTAAAAAAATTAATGCCGAACATTACTCAAAAAATGTTAACTCAGCAGCTAAAGGAATTGCAGGAAGACAATATCGTTCACCGAAAAGTATTTAATCAGGTTCCGCCAAAAGTGGAATATTCCTTAACGGATTACGGATGGTCTTTAAAAGAAGTATTAGACTTACTATGCTCTTGGGGAGAAAACCACATTGAACATATGTATCCAGACAAAAGTGAAGTACTTCTTCCACCAGTTGAGGATGAAGTAACCCTTTAAATAAAAAACTCCTTTTTCTTTTAAGAAAGGAGTTTTTTTCTGCAATCTATTGAAAATCTACTTTTATTTTTTGTGCTTTCGCAATTACTTTATGTTGATCATCTAATACATCACTAGTTGTTACCTCAATCCATTTCAAGCTAGGATCAGTATGATCGACTATAAATCCCATTGCTCCTTGCTTTGAACTATTAGGATTGATTTCCCCACCTAAATATTCAATATAGAAGTCATCTTTGAATTCCTTTACTTCATTATTACTTGTCATTAAATGGGCAACTGGACCAAAGTTTAATTGTTTATTCGCGTGATTAATGATTTCTACCTCAACCTTAACGAATCGAAAACTTTCATAGCTTTCTGTATAATAATGAAAATAATCCATTAAAGAATAGGTCGGTAAATTTTTAATCAACTTAATCTGTTTAATTTTCATTTTGATTGGCCCAATTGTGTAAGACTTATTTAATTTAGCAATGCCTTCTAAAGTAACTTCACCTTTTTCATCTTTCAGTGTTTGACCTTTAAGAAGTAAATTCGTATCATCTGAAACCTGTGGATTTGGCACATATACATCGTTTAATGACTTTGCTCGGCTTTTGGAGATTGTAGAGACATTTTTTATATTCTCTGCTGAAGCAGTTGTTTTCTCCTTCTGAACTAAGCTACATCCTGAAAGCATTAAAGAAAGTAAAATAAATGGAATCAATTTTTTCATAAAAATCCCCTTTCATCCTTAAATCCCGTTAAATGAGTCATTTAACGGGATCTGATTTTTTACTTATTTACCATTCTTTAAAATACTAAAGATGTTTTTTGCTTGGTCAGTATTATCAATTTTCCCTGCAAATAGTTGGCTACCAGGGCCATAAGCATAAACATTTACGTCTTCACCTGTGTGACCACCTGTAGTCCAACCAGTTACTGAACGGTTATCAAAAATTGTTTCGATTGCATTATCAATCTCTAACATATTTTTTGACTCTGCCGCTTTTTTTACAGATTGAATTTCTTCAGGCTTCAATTCTAAGTTAATGTTCGATTTTAATGTTTTTTCTACATCTGCGCCTTTACTAATTTGTTCTGCCATGAAATCAGGAGTACGTTTAGCTGCAGCAATCGGTGCGCCGTACCAATTGTAATCACCTTTTGCCCCAATAGAATATCCGCCTGTTGAATGGTCTGCTGTTGCAACGACTAATGTATGCTTGTCCTTTTTAGCAAATTCAATTGCAGCTTTAAACGCTTTTTCAAAGTCTTCCATTTCACTCATTGCTGCAACGATATCGTTATCATGTCCAGCCCAATCAATTTGACTACCTTCTACCATTAAAAAGAATCCATCTTTATCTCTGCTTAATTTATCAATTGCTGTATTTGTCATATCGCTTAATGATGGCATTGAATCATCACGATCGATCATCTTTGGCATTCCACCAGGAGCAAATAAACCTAATACTTTATCGTTTTTATCTTTTTGCATTTGATTTTTATTCGTTACATAAGAGTATCCATCTTTTATAAATTGCTTTGTTAAATCACGATCTCCTCGTACAAAATTACTTAATCCGCCACCAAGCATGACATCTATTTTATGTCCACCTTTAATTAGTTCATCATAATAATCATCCGCAATAGCATTCATATTTTTACGACTTACATCATGAGCTCCATAAGACGCCGGTGTAGCATGGGTAATTTCTGAAGTAGCTACAAGCCCTGTTGCTTTTCCTTTTTCCTTTGCAGCCTCTAGTACTGTTTTTACTCTTGACCCATCATTATCTACACCTATTGCTGCATTATAGGTTTTAACCCCCGCTGACATAGCTGTTGCCGCTGCAGCAGAGTCAGTAATATTTTGCTTTGGATCCTCAGGATATGTCATTTGTTGGCCTACTAAATAATGATCGAATTCTGTTTGTTCAACTTCTTTTGTTTTTGGATCATCTTTTAAATAACGATAAGCAGTTGTGTATGAAACACCCATTCCATCACCAATTAAAAAGATCACATTTCTAATTTCATTCTTGTTTGTTTCCTTAGCTTGTACTGTATGATTTGCAAATGAACCAATAAACGAACCAAATGCCATTGTTGAAAGCACTGCCACTGGAATTAACTTTTTCTTAAGTTTGTTTCTGAACATAAAAAATCCCCCTAAAAATTAAAATTTCATTATATTTTACCTCTTAATTTTAATGAAATTTTATTAATTTACTTTGGAGGTTCTGTAAATAGAGTATTAAGAATTGTTTTTAATAAATTAATTTTCTTAATTAAAACTAACTACTACTTTTTGATAGGATTACAAATATGTACCGACTAGCTGCGTCTTCTTCACAAATACATCACATTTTTGAACTAAAATGTCTAATTGAATAGAGTGGTTAATTTAACAAAAATAATAATATTTCATAATTACAAGTTTTTACATTATATTAAATTAAGCACAAATTTTTACATAAGAAGGAGATTTATATGAAAAAAGGTTTATCAATCATTATTTTACTGCTATTTTTATTCCCAACTATGGCAAGTGCGCATACTAAGCTTGTTTCTTCTAATCCATCAAATGGGCAAATTATCACTGAACCAACTAAACAAATTACGCTTGAATTTGAAGAGGCTCTTGAGCAATTAGGTACAATCAAATTATATAAAACTGGGTCTGCTACAGCTGTTACAAATGTTTCTATTAAAGGTAATAAATTAATTGCTGATCTACCAAATGGTTTAGAAAATGGTGATTATAAGATTGAATGGAAAGTAGTAAGTGAAGATGGTCATCCAATAACAGGTCAAATTCCTTTCAAAGTGCAATTAAAGCAAGCTGAAACTAAAACAACTGACAAAGTAGTTAAAGATCAAACGCCAGCTAAAGAAAAACAAAAAGAGGCTACTCCTAAAAAAGAAAGATCCAAATATCTTATTCCATTAATTGCAATCGGGCTATTTGGAATCGCGTTAATGGTTGGTGGAGTTGTTCTTTGGAATAGAAAATGAGTTATATCGTTCCGATCACGGAGTTCATAACATATATCCTTTATTCGATATTAGCAGGAAAGTTTGTATTAGATTTTGTACCGTCAGATAAAAAACCAACAATCAGTATTTCGAAAGGTACTGTTTATTTGGTTATTATCGGTATATTATTCTTTTCACTATTTCCTGCTATTCGAATTATTACTTTTTTCCTAGATGATGTTCATCTTAAAACAGCTATATATTCTGTTTTCATAAAAACAGCTGTAGGTAATGCATGGATTTACTCGAGTATGTTTGCCATTATGCTTGTCATTAATATTTATAGCGATGGCAAAAGGTTTTTTAATTTCTTTTGGTTATTCATGATGATTTTAAGTATCGGTTATGCAGGTCATATAACCTCTATGAATTTTTGGACGGGTTTTATCTTTCAAAGTAGTCATTTTCTAATGGTTTCTATTTGGAGTGGAATTCTATTTAATATCACTTGGCTAGCTAAGGACACGAATAACTATGGTAGATTCTTGAAATGGTTTACACCTTTAGCCATCATATGTGTCGTTATTATTTTCATTAGTGGTGTAGTCTTAATGCTAGAAGTCGTCAAATTGAAAGACTATACGAATGCTTGGTTACTTCCTTATGGACAGATGTTAGTCTTGAAGCACATTAGCATTATTCCAATATTGTTTTTTGCTTTTTTCAATGGTGTACTAATGAGGAAGTCCGCTGAAGGCACTATGAGTAATATTCGTAGTTGGTTAAAAGTAGAGTATATTACCATCATAATTGTGTTCTTTTTTACAGCTATTATGGGTACTAAATCTCCACCGCATAATATTAATTTAACTTTGCAAAATGAGGGTCCGTCTAAATGGATTGAATGGATTATGGGGATTGATATTACTTTACCTATTAGAATAGCTTTTACTTTTACGGTAGAAGGAATGATGTTAATGAGTATGTCGATCATCTTCCTAGTGTTATTAGCCATCAGCTTTATGAAAAAGACAAAAATCATGCTACCAATTTTATTTAGTCTTTGCTTTGTGATTACAATGTATCTTGGTCTAATGTATAGCGTATCGGTTTAGAAAAAAAGATTGTACTATGTATTTAAGTACAATCTTTTTTACTTTATTATCTAGTTTTAACGTCCGTGTCTCCATTTAGTTGGCTTTCCTGATGAAGGACAGTTAGGGAATTTTTGTCCTGCTTGTAATTCAATATGTTCCCCGTCTTTATCAGTATAATAGCCCGAAATCTTTACTGTTTCACCTGTATCATGTGTATGTCCAAATTCTTGAGTATCCATCATAAACCTCCTTTTCAACTGAACTAGAATTACTTTTTCCTTCATCAAAGTTAATTATTCGATTACGACATCTTTTTTAGGATTTTTTGCTTATCTTTCTCGAATTTGTTTATCATGTACGATGTTTCTCCACTTTAAGTCCCCTCGCTCTAGACCATGAATTAAAATTTCTGCTGTACCCATGTTTGTTGCTAAAGGGATTGAGTAAACATCACATAAACGAATTAAAGCCAAAATATCTGGTTCATGCGGTTGCGCTGTAAGTGGATCGCGAAAGAAGATAACAATATCCATCAAATTCTTCGCGATTAAGGCACCGATTTCCTGATCTCCCCCAAGCGGTCCAGAATTAAATCGATGTATTTTTAAATTTGTATTTTCCATTATTTTTGTTCCAGTTGTTCCTGTTGAATATAATTCATGTTTAGATAAAATAGATTCATATGCCATTGCAAAATTTACTAATTCTTTTTTCTTTTGATCGTGTGCAATGAAAGCAATTTTCAACGTCAACATTCCTCTCTTTTCGGAAAAATGGATTTTAATTTCGGCAATTGTTCGTAAAAACAATCGGAAACGACTCCATTCAAATTTAACCTTTATATATTTTTTACTTCTTTGTATTGGTTATTCTACTCTTGCTTATGCCTTTTTACTATTATTTAGAAGTTGGAATCCGAATAGTAAACGTACTTCCTTTTCCCACTTCACTATTTACTTGAATAGTTCCATTATGAATTTCCACAATCCATTTTGCAATCGCCAAGCCTAAACCATGGCTACCGATTTGTCTAGATCTTGATTTATCAGATCGATAAAAACGATCAAATATTCGGGCATGGTCTTCCGGTTTAATCCCAATACCAGTATCTGTTACTTGGATACATAGTTCATTTTCTTTATCCGAAAGAACTAACTGGACCTCTCCTCCAATAGGTGTATACTTAATCCCATTATCTATTAATATATATAAGAGCTGTGATAACTTTTCAGAGTCTCCTTCAGCGACTACATTCTCTGGAGCAGTTAAGTTTAAATTAATTTGTTTGGATGCAGCTAACGGTTGCAGAGATACTATCGCCTTTTCTGCAATGGAACGAAATTCAAACTTCTCTAATTTAATTTCAACTTGATCCAAGTCTGAACGAGCTAAAGTTAATAATCCGCTGACTAAGTTTGTCATCCTTTTTACTTCGTCTTTCATATTAAATAAAAGCTTTCGAGAAAAATCATCTTTCTCAGTATCAATCGTCATTTCCATTGCATCAATCGACGATAATAAAACGCTTAATGGTGTTCTTAATTCATGAGAAGCATCTGCAACAAATTCGCGCTGTCGGTTAAATGATTTAAAGATAGGGATCATCGCTTTTTTTGACATTAAATAACTGATATATAGTGCAACTCCAGAAAATACGATTGTTAATCCAACCAGTATAATGACAACAAATTTGAATAAATGGTAAATATCCGATATATCTTTTCCAACATAGATTGTACCGATGATATTTCCCTTATAAAATAGTGGTTTACCTGAAACCATCAAACTAATCTCTTTTCGATTTGAAGGAACATGTATTTCATGATCATGGAATTTTCTCATGTCCTTTTTTTCAAACTCTTCATGTTCTAATTTAATTTTTAATTTTCGGGTTTCTTTTCCTTTAGGAATCCATTCTTTTATTTGTCCAAACAGCCTAGACCTTAATTGTGGGATTTCCTCCTGTCCCATTATTAATTCGCCATTTGGATTAACTACATAATAAAAAAATTGATCGACACCTGCTAAAACTACTTCTTGGTTATCGTCTTGGAGGTTTCCTTGTTGATTTTGAATCATATAGTTTTCGATAATCTTTGCTTCTTGAGTAGCCAATGATTCCACTGTACGTCTTTGATCATTCATTATGACTACATATAACACTGCAAAGACTATGATGATGAATATAATTAGAAAAAGCATAACAAGTCCGCTATATAGTATTGTTAGGCGATTTTGCGTACGCTTAAAAACATCTCTTCCTCCGCGATTACGAAAATCACGTAAAGAAGAAATAAGATTAGTTATCAAATTTATATCCTACCCCTCTAATGCTTTGTAGCAAATCTTGTTTACCAAGCAAATCTAGTTTCTTTCGAAGAAGTTTAACAGTGGCATCAATCGTTTTCATTGCAACATCTGAATCAAAACCCCATACACGCTCCAAAATAATTTCACGAGGTAATACTTGACCTTTATTTTGTATTAAAAAATCAACTAATTGAAATTCGCGAGGGCTTAATTGTATTTCAGTGTCTCCACCTCTGATTGATTGACTTGTACGATTTAGAATCATATCACTAATAAGAATTTCTTCCTCTAATATAGGAGCATAATTACGCCTAGAAAGTGCTCTTAATCGAGCTAGTAACTCATCAATTTCAAAAGGTTTAACTAAATAATCATCAGCTCCTGAGTCCAGTCCTACAATGCGGTCTTCTAGGGCGTCTTTTGCTGTAAGGATTAAAATCGCTCCTGAATATCCTTCTTTGCGTAACCTATGACAAACTTCTATTCCTGTTCCACCTGGCATCATCCAATCTAATATTAATACATCATAATGGTTGTTCGTAGCGTAGTAGTAAGCTTCTTCTCCATCTGTAACCCATTCTACTTTATAACCTGCTTTTTTCTTTAACATATAACTTATTAGCTCACCAAGTTTCAAATCATCTTCAGCTACTAATATATTCATCATCAAAATTACTCCCTTGTTTTATATAAGTATCTCTATCTTTTTCGGTTGTCTTCTTCATCTTTTCCATTTTCAAATCAATTATAAAAAAAAGGAAGCACCCGCTAACTAATACGGTGCTCCCCGATATTTCTTTTAGATCATGACCTTACGCAGTTTCCACCGCCTGCTGTTTTAGCTTTTGTAGCTCTTCTTCTATTTCTTCACTCATTACGTTATCTTTATATCCATTAGATAGGTTATTATGATATGCAAATTTATTTTGAGCCTGTACTTCTGCTTCCATCATAAGTATTCGATCTTCTGCACGCGAGATTCCATTGGCGATTGTTTCTGAATTAAATGAAACAGATGTTTGTTGAATTTGTTTAATTGATTTTGCAATGTTTGCTCTAGAAACTAGTAACAGTCTCTTATGCAGATATTCATCATATTTACCTTTCAGTTCATCTAATTTTTCATAAAGGGACTGAGTTTGATTTTGTATTGTATTTAGTTGCTCTGTATATAGGCTTAGCTGCTTTTCATGAACAAGTTTTTCCTGTATTGCCAGTTTTGCAATGGAATCTTCTCCATTTTCAACAGCTAGCTTAGCTTGTCCACTTCTTTTGTTTACCAGCCCTTCTGTCTCTAAAATTAGTGCTTTTTGCTTATTCTCTAAATAGATTTGACGAGAGAGTGCTTCTTGACCTTTCAAAAGATCTTCTTCCATTTCTCTTATATATTGATTCAACATTGAGATTGGATCTTCTAAACCATCCAATGCTCCATTCACTTTAGCCAACGATATTGATTTCATTCTTTTAAAAATGCCCATTTTATTTATTCTCCTTTTTTGATAATAGATTTTTTTCCCATTTATCCAATAAATCTGCGTTTGTTCTGTTTATAGGTGTGTTAAAACTAGTTGTATCTAATGAAATTTGATTAACCTGGCTAGCTTGTCCCTTTTTAACTAATTTTTTAAAGATAAAAGTCACTACCGCAAATGCGATTAAAAGGAATAATACTAAACCAAACCAAGAAAAGTCATGAAAATGGTGTGGACCATGCATCATCTGATGTGATCTAAACTCGTTTCGACCGTCTCTATCCATGTACATTGAATGTTGATCAGCAAAACGTCTTTCATGAAAACCACCTAGTAATCTAAGAAAAAAATGTACCCCTAAAACAAAAACTGCTGTTATAGAGACCCATGTAAATATTCTCCTTACTCTTTTATTCATGTTATTTCCCTCCTCTCATTTCTTAATAAATTGAATTCTAATAGAGTATGGTGAAATTATGGTGAAAACGAAAAATTAGTTTTGCTTATTAAAAAAAGATAGGTAACAGATTTTTATCTGCTTTCCTATCTCTTTTTACGTAAATCTATTTATAGGCCTCAATTAATTAACCCGGTCCCTTCTCTCTTCTATTAAAGATCAACCTGATTTGGTTTTCTTATTACAACACGCTCATCAACTTCACTAACATGAAAGTCATCTTTTGTTGGAATGAAGTTTTCATCGTACATTTTTTTCATCATTTTTCACTCCTGCTTAGTATTTAAATGCGAATTTTCCCATATTCTTATGATGGATTGATTGATCTAGGTTTATTCTTAGTTTTGTTAAATTTTTGTTTTTTATAAAACACCAGAAGTTTACCTTGTATGTATTTATTATCATGTTCAAATAAAAAAAGGACTAATGGTTATCACCACTAGTCCCCTGTATTTTAAATTGAAAGTTATTTAATAGGTTTTCTTATTACAACACGCTCATCAACTTCACTAACGTGAAAATCGTCTTTTGTAGGGATAATATTTTCATCGTTAAATTTGGTCATCATTTTACACTCCCTGCTCAGTTTTTATTTTCAAATCTGTTTTTTAATAAACTTTAAGATTACTAATTTGATTATTCAACAGTAACTGATTTTGCAAGATTACGTGGTTTATCAACATCACAACCACGATGTAAAGCAGCATAGTAAGAAATTAATTGTAATGGTACGACTGAAAGGATTGGAGATAATTCTTCTTGTACTCTTGGTAAAATGAAGCGATCGCCTTCCATATTTAATCCTTCCATAGAAATGATACAAGGGTTAGCACCACGAGCAACAACCTCTTTTACATTTCCACGAATGTTTAAGTTTACTGATTCTTGTGTTGCTAATGCGAAGATTGGAGTCCCTTCTTCGATTAGAGCAATTGTACCGTGTTTTAACTCTCCACCAGCAAATCCTTCTGCTTGGATGTAAGAAATTTCTTTTAGTTTTAATGCGCCTTCTAAGCAAACGAAGTAATCTACGTTACGACCGATGAAGAATGCATTACGAGTTGTAGCTAAATATTCTGTAGCAATTTTTTCAAACTCTTCTTTTTGGTTTGTAATTGATTCCATTGCATTTGCTACAATTCCAAGTTCTTTAACTAGGTTAAAGTTAACTGTTTTTCCTTTTTCTTTTGCAAGAGCATTTGCAACAATTGCAAGTACTGCTAATTGTGCAGTGTAAGCTTTCGTTGATGCAACAGCGATTTCAGGACCTGCGTGTAAAGGAAGAGTGAAATCAGCCTCACGTGATAATGTTGATCCTGGAACGTTTGTAAGTGTAATTGCTTTATGACCTAATTTATTTGTTTGTACTAAACATGCTCTACTATCAGCAGTTTCACCGCTTTGTGAAATATAAATGAATAATGGTTTTTCTGAAAGCAGTGGCATATTGTAAGAGAATTCACTTGCAACATGTACTTCTACAGGTACTCCCGCCATTTTTTCAATAAATTGTTTTCCAACAAGACCAGCATGATAACTAGTTCCACAAGCAACAATATATAATCTGTCAGCTTCTGCTAAAGCCGCTTTAATTTCTGAGTCAATTACAAGCTCGCCGTTTTCATCTTGGTACTTTTGGATAATATTACGGATTACTAAAGGTTGCTCATCTGTTTCTTTTAACATGAAATGAGGATAAGTTCCTTTTTCGATATCGCTAGCATCAATTTCTGCAGTATATGGAGAACGTTCTTTAACATTTCCGTTTAGGTCCATTAATTGAACACGATCTTTAGTAAGTAAAATAACCTCTTTATCCATTAATTCAATAAATTGATCAGTAATTTGTAACATTGCCATCGCATCAGATGCAATAACATTAAACTCTTCACCAACACCAACTAGTAATGGACTTTTGTTTTTTGCTACATAAATTACATCATCGTTTTGTTTATCTAATAATGCAATTGCATATGAACCTTTCAGAAGCTTAAGTGTTTCTCTAAAAGCATCAAGCACAGATAAACCTTTTTTAATATGCAGTTCAACTAACTGAACAATTACTTCAGTATCTGTATCACTTGTAAATTCAATATCATTTAAATAATCGTTTTTTAATTGTACATCGTTCTCGATAACGCCATTATGAACAAGTGTAAAACGTTCAGTAGAGCTTTGGTGAGGATGCGCATTACGTTTACTTGGAGCACCATGCGTTGCCCATCTTGTATGACCAATTCCAACGTTTCCGTCCGTTTTTGTAGGGATTGATTTACGTAATACTGCAATTCTACCTTTTTCTTTATAAACTTCTACACCATTGTCAGTTAAAAGTGAAATCCCAGCAGAATCGTAACCACGATACTCTAATTTCTCTAAACCTTTTAATAAAATTTCTTTCGCATTATCATTTCCAATATATCCAACGATTCCACACATAATTAACTATTGCTTAGTAAGTCCTAAAACAAGACATACAAAATGTATAGGAATGGAACGCTGTTTTCCTAACCGTTTAACTATTTAATTTTCTATTCCCTCGTCATGTTTAATAATGGTAGAGGACTTACAAGCAATATCCACCTACCTTTCATATTCCGCTCATTAGCGAGTTCATTTTTTTGTTTTAAACGGTGTATCAGATTATTTACGTTTGTGCACACAGTCACCCATGTGTTTTACATAAATAATTTCGGTTGTGATACAGCAACCGGGAGTCATCCGCCGAAACTTCGATAAAACTCCACCTCGTCAACTACACATTCACGTCTAATGTAGTTCTGGCGCTTTTTTAATACTTTATTATTTCTATACTCCTTCCCTGTTAGGAAAACAATAAAACAACTATACTATACTGTATTAAAAATGGTCAACAAAAATATGTTGAAAAAAGTTATAGAATAGCTGTATATAACAAAAATATGCATAGACTTACACAAAAGTGCTCATCAATGCATATTTTTTTAATTTATATTATTCTCCAACTTCTTCTTTTACAACAGCAACAATACGTTCAACATATTGTTTACATTCTGCCTCAGAAGGAGCCTCAGCCATTACACGAATAAGTGGCTCAGTACCAGAAGGACGAACTAAAATGCGACCATTGCCGTTCATTTCTTCTTCTACCTCTGAAATGATTGCTTTAATGCGTTCGTTATTAAGTGCTTCATTTTTATCTGTAACACGAACATTAATTAATAATTGTGGATACTTTTTCATTTCTCCAGCTAATTGTGATAAAGTTTTACCTGTTTCTTTAACAATACTTACGAGCTGAATCGCACTTAACATACCATCACCAGTCGTAATATGATCTAAAAAGATGATGTGACCAGATTGCTCACCGCCAAGATTGAAGCCATTCTTTCTCATCTCTTCCATTACATAGCGATCTCCAACACCTGTAACTGCACTTTTCATCCCATTCGTTTCTACTGCTTTGTAGAAGCCTAAGTTACTCATAACAGTTGATACAATTGTGTTTTGTTTTAGACGACCTTTTTCATTTAAATATTTTGCACAAATATACATTATTTGGTCACCATCAACGATTTCACCATTTTCATCGATTGCAATTAGACGATCTCCATCACCATCGAATGATAAACCGATGTCAGCACCTTTTTCCTTTACAAGAACTGCTAAAGCTTCAGGATGTGTAGAACCTACACCATCGTTTATATTAAATCCATTAGGATTCGTTCCCATTGTAACAATATCTGCTTCTAAATCTGCGAATAAATATGGCGCTAATGAAGAAGTGGCACCGTGTGCACAATCTAGAGCAACTAATAGGCCAGAGAAATCTTCATCAATTGTGTTTTTAAGGAATTGTAGATATTTTTGACCACCTTCAAAATAATCACTAACTTGACATAAATCATTTCCAGTTGGTCTTGGTAGACGATCAACTTCTGCATCCATTAGCTCTTCAATTTCATCTTCTTGCTCATCCAACAATTTAAAACCGTCTGGACCAAAAAACTTAATCCCATTATCTGCAACAGGATTATGTGAAGCTGAAATCATAACACCCGCTTGTGCTCCAAGTGCTTTTGTTAAATAGGCAACACCTGGAGTAGAAATAACACCTAATCTCATAACTTCAGCACCAATTGATAATAAACCTGCAACTAGTGCTCCTTCAAGCATATGTCCTGATACACGTGTGTCACGCCCAACAATTATTTTTGGTTTGACATTGTTTTTAGTTAATACATAACCGCCACAGCGTCCAATTTTATATGCTAATTCAGGAGTTAACTCTTTATTTGCAACTCCTCGTACACCATCAGTACCAAAATATTTACCCATTTTAACTCTCCTTCTAATTCGATGACTGTCCTACATCGCCTGAATTCTCATTTTCATCAGTTTGAGCAGATTTTTTATCAGTAATTTCAATCGTTATTGTATCAAACTCTAAACTATATATAACTCCTTTAGGGCCGGTAATAGTAAGCGCTACATCTCTAGTTCCTGGATCTAGTCCACTAACTTTTGCTGTAATATTTAAATCGCTTGGATTAATCGCATCCAAGTCATCCTTAAATCCCTTGGCAGTAACTACTACTTTTCCTAATGGAGGCTTAGTAAACTTATATTCAAATTGATTATTTTCACCCACTAAATTAATAGGGATATTACTAAATTTCTTTTCCGTTTCTTGATCAAAATTAACGTCTACATTAATCGTGCTAGAGTCAACTCTAAATGCTCCATTTGGCGTAGGTACATTAACTTCATATGTACCACTTTGATTATATGAAGATATGTCAACTGGCACTTCTATAGGACCGTTAAACTTGTCCAACCAATCTTTAGACGCATAAATTCTTATTGCATCAACTTTACTAGCAAGACTACTTAGTTTTAAACCATCCTTAAGTGTTCCTGTTTGCACTAACTTAATCGGGAAGCTAGCACTTTCAGAAACAATAGGGACAGTTACTTCAACTTTTCTTGGACTTGTAGTGAACGGAAGTTGGACACCTTTTTTATTGTATAATCTAACAGGTAACACCTGACTAAATGTCTGATTCGCATCAGTAACATCCACACCAACAGTTGCATATGCCACTTGTGAAACTTCATCTCTTGATCCTACTATTGTCACTAAACCAGGTTTAACAATTGCATTTTCTGTCTTATAGCCATGTTTAATCCTTTTTTCATTTAGATAAACAACTTTAACTGAAACTGCTTTTTCAATTTTTTCATTAATTGTCACTCTAACTGTTCTTGGTTTAATAGTTGCCTTTATTTTATCTGAAATATTTCTAATTTTTAAAGGAACTTCATATGTACCTAAAGCATAAGAAGTTAGATCCAAATATACTTCAAAATCCTTCTTCATTTCAGCAGTTTTTACAATACTATTTGGTCCATCTAATTGCACTGAAACATTCTTTGGAATTCCAGTTACAATTAGATTACGTTGATCGTAAATAGGTGTCACTGGTACGTCTCGCACTAATTCTTTATTATTAACAAACGGTATGTCTCCTAATCCCGATGTACTTGATTGTGGAACTAGATTGACAGACATAAAAAGTAATAATGTTACTAGTAAAGCGATTCCTCTTAATATCCAACGATTATCCATAAAATTATCCATTACGTTTCACCTTCCAATTCCATTTAGATGTAGTGGACTCTTCTGGTGATTTTAGTTCAGTATTCAATAAGTTTATAAGCTCGTCTTTTGATAATTCTCTGTATAGGTTTCCATTCCTTGCTACTGAAACTGCACCTGTTTCCTCAGAAACTACTATCGTAATACTGTCAGTAACTTCACTGATACCGACTGCTGCTCGATGTCTCGTTCCTAATTCCTTTGAAATAAATGCACTCTCAGACAAAGGTAAATAACAGGCTGCTGCTGTTATCTTTTCACCTTGTATAATTACCGCTCCGTCATGTAGTGGTGTATTTGGTATAAAGATATTAATCAATAATTCTGATGATAAATTAGCATTCATACGAATACCGGACTCTATGTAGTCACCCATACCTGTTTGTCTCTCAAATGAAATAAGTGCACCTATTCTTCGTTTAGCCATGTATTCAGTGGCTTTTGCAATGTTCTCAACAATATCATTTCGGTCATTAATTCCACTACCTGTCGTTCTAGAGAAGAAACGGCCACGTCCAAGCTGTTCTAGTGCTCTCCTTAATTCTGGTTGAAAGATAATAATAACCGCCAAGAATCCCCATGTTAATGCTTGATCCATTAAAAATTGTAAAGTATGCAAGCCAAATAGGCTGCTTAATACTTTTACGACAATAATGATTGTTACACCTTTTAAGAGTTGGACTGCCTTCGTCCCCTGAATAATGATAATTAATCTATATATAACAAACCAGACTATTAGGATATCTAATCCATTCTGTAAATACTGTAAAAAATTTATATGTAAAGAAGGCATCTTTTACCCTCCAAATTCTATAGAATAAAACTGTATCTTGAGTATTATACCATATTTTTGCAATACACAAAATTTGTGAGTTATTAATTATATTAACAATACTTTAACGACTATTTTAGTTATATTAAACAAAATTACAGAATTATATATGTTAGTTATCTAAATTCGTAGAAGAATAACCAACAATAATTTCTTTCTTGAAGGACAGTCCCAAACGGTTTTTATAAAAACAAAAAAGCTAGCGAATGCTAGCTTCTTGTAGTTGAAAAACAACCTAGTCAATTAAATAGAAATTTTTCGTAAAGGGAGTAGAGTGATGTTGATTTCCACTACAGGATGCTCGCTTTCCATGGGGCGAGACCTGAGCCTCCTCGGCGAGCCTACGGGGTCTCAGGCTTCCCGCTTATCCCATAGGAGTCGAGCATCCTTTCGTTCCAATCAACTTATTCATAAAAAAAGTCTGCATTAAATACCTAATCAAATACCCTTTACTTAGTGTAATCTAACAGTTGTTTATAAATCAGTTTGTAGGTGGTCAATTAAGATCTAAGCATTGTAATCAATAGCCATAATTTGTTTGAACATTGACTACGCAACTTTAATCTCTCTTTAGTGAATTTTATTTAATAATTATAGTAACTTCTCACCTAATAATGAGCCTATTAATGCAACGGCAACGATTGCTGTTCTATTTCTTTCGTCTAAAATTGGATTAACTTCTACGAATTCAATTGAAGTAATGATATCAGCATCAGATAACATTTCCATTGCTAAGTGACCTTCTCTATAAGTGATTCCTCCAGGAACAGGTGTGCCCACTCCAGGAACGTGAATTGGATCTAAACCATCAAGATCTAATGACAAGTGTACACCGTCACACCCTTTTAAGTGGTCAATGCTTTCTTCCATTACTTTTGTCATTCCTAATTTATCAATTTCATGCATTGTATAAACTTTAATTCCTAATTCTTTAATAATTGCTCTTTCACCTTCATCAAGATCACGAGCACCAATAATGATCACGTTCTCTGGTTTTACTTTAGGGAAGTAACCACCTATTTTCGTTAATAAATCGTGGCCATGACCTAAAGAAACAGCTAATGACATACCATGAATATTACCAGAAGGAGATGTTTCAGCAGTATTTAAATCTCCATGTGCATCAAACCAAATTAATCCTAGATTATTATAATGTTTTGATACACCTGCTAATGTACCGATTGCAATACTATGATCACCGCCAAGTACTAGTGGCATTCTGTTTCTTTTAATAACTTCATCTACTTCAGCAGCAAGCTTTTCACATGTTTCTTTTACAGATTTTAAGTTCTTTAAATTATGTTCTGAATTATCTTCTTTAACAGGTGTACGTTCTACTAAAATATCGCCTAAGTCTTCTACTTGATAAGACATTCTTTCAATACGTTCGTGTAATTGTGCATATCTAATTGCACTTGGTCCCATATCTACTCCACGTCTAGTTTGTCCTAAATCTAGTGGTACTCCAATAATTGAAATATCTTTTAACATTTTTATTTCCCCCATCTATTGAATTCATAAAAGAAAACGCTTACTTGATTTTGAAAAAATATAATTTTTTGGCTGTTAAAGTTATTAATTATATTAATAGTTTAAATCTTTTGAAACAAATGGGTCAACTCGACATTTTTTTGTATACATATGCATTTTTAGCTTTTGAATTACTATATCATATGATTATATACAACAAAAAACCTTAGTCAAATGACTAAGGTTTAACTTTATGTATATTGGTGGAGCCTAGCGGGATCGAACCGCTGACCTCCTGCGTGCAAGGCAGGCGCTCTCCCAGCTGAGCTAAGGCCCCACTATTTATGTATATGCGAATGGAGCGGAAGACGGGGCTCGAACCCGCGACCCCAACCTTGGCAAGGTTGTATTCTACCACTGAACTACTTCCGCACATAAAAAAAAAGAGTGAGCCATGAAGGATTCGAACCTTCGACCCTCTGATTAAAAGTCAGATGCTCTACCTACTGAGCTAATGGCTCGTAATAAAATTACGATAAAATAAAAAAAATGGCTGGGCTACCTGGATTCGAACCAGGGCATGACGGAATCAAAATCCGTTGCCTTACCGCTTGGCTATAGCCCAACAATAAATGGTGGAGGGGGACGGATTCGAACCGCCGAACCCACAGGGAGCGGATTTACAGTCCGCCGCGTTTAGCCACTTCGCTACCCCTCCGGTATTTATTAAATTAGATGGTGGAGGATGACGGGCTCGAACCGCCGACCCCCTGCTTGTAAGGCAGGTGCTCTCCCAGCTGAGCTAATCCTCCGTAATATAAATGGTGACCCGTACGGGACTCGAACCCGTGTTACCGCCGTGAAAGGGCGGTGTCTTAACCGCTTGACCAACGGGCCAGTACAACTTTTCCTAAGCTTCCAACCGGGCTCGAACCGGTGACCTCTTCCTTACCATGGAAGTACTCTGCCTGCTGAGCTATGGAAGCATTAAGTTAAAAATGGCTCCGCAGGTAGGGTTCGAACCTACGACCACTCGGTTAACAGCCGAGTGCTCTACCACTGAGCTACTGCGGAATAAACTTAAAACCAAGCGACGTTCTACT
>NZ_NUYF01000011.1:0-48334 GCF_002566505.1 Bacillus sp. AFS077874 | reverse complement strand
AAGGCTCAATCCTACAAGATTGTAATAAAAGCAAAGGGTTACAAAGATGGACAAGTAACACAGGTTATTGCTAAAAAATAACTAAACAAAAAGAGTACCAGCTCCTGAGAAAAGAGAAAAACTCTTACTCAGGTAGCTGGCACTTTTTTGTTATTAAAAAAAATGGAAATAAAATAAATTAAAATTAGAAAATTTTCTTTATAAACGAAAGTATAGGTGTTGTCACCACATATTTTTAAATCTTTCGGTGCCGCTCAGGGGAATCATTTTACCTAGGTCGCCCATTTCCCTCTATTTCCCGAAGGAGTAAAGTGCCCTCCGCTACAATCAACTCTAATGATTAAAGCTACATATGAAAACAATCTTTCTATATAATGTTTGTTGTAACACGACTTCCTTAAAGATATAGTTTATAAATCAAGCAAATTTATCGTTTTTGCGGTACTTTTCCACGAGATACGTTGCGTATTGATTTGCTTCTTTAACATTGCCTTTTTCCATGTGAAAGTCGAACAGCTTTATCGAATAATGTTCAATTAAAAGACCATATGCCATTTTCTTGAAATAAGGAAATGCTTCTTTTTCAAGGTAATAGTAGTATTTTTCTTCAACGTTTTGAAGCTTATATTTATGTAAGTGAAAGGAATGTTTAAAGATTGTCTCGTTTAGTTCTTCAGAAAGAGCAATACCCTTTTCGGCCAATTGGAGTAATTCTTCGCTTGATTTCAACCCTTGTTGCGTTAATGCCTTTATATAGCCTTCCAAAGCAGCTAAGTAAATTTCGGTATGTGTGTCACTTGTATCCATAGATTGTTTATAGTATTCACTAGCTGTTTCATATTTTCCTTGGCAAAGTTTTTGGTATGCAAGGTTATGGGTCAGAATTGCTTTTTGATGGTCTAATCTAAAGTTTTCCGCCATTTCGATTAATTTTTGGTATTCTGTATCTTTTGATTCGCAATACTCGTCCTGTTCTACTTGGATTAGCATAAGCATTTCTGCTTCAATCATACCTGTAATACTGCGTATTTCTGTGAAAAAGCGCAGAGACTTTTCGGCATAATAATAAGCCATTACTCGTGAATTGAGAGAATGATAGGCAACAGCCAAATGATAATAGTACTCTTGGTTGTTGTAATTAGTTGAATCGATTCCTTGCAAATAAGAAATTGCCTTATAAAAGTCCTTATTCATTAAGCTATTAATCCCTTTAATGTGAAGAAGCATGCTGTTTTCATATGGTGAAAGATCAGACCAATTTTCCATTTCATCAATTAGAGATTTAGCTTGGTGATCCAGCCCTATTAATAAATAATATCTCGTAAGTACGAGCGTATAGGAACGGTAAATAACTGGTATTTGTAGTAGAGAAATAGCCTCTAATTGTTTCTTAATACTCTTAGCCTTTGCATTCAGTTTTAAAATGATCGATTCATGCCATTTTTTTAAAAGGGAATCTAGGCCAAAGTAAGTATTAATTTCTGTTTCCATTTCAATGCAAAGGCGCTTTGACAGCAAGTCTATCGTTTCTTTAGAGACTTCTGTTAATCCTCGTTCAATTTTGCTTATATGTGTACTTGAACAGATGCCAATTCCTAAATCCTTCTGCATCATGTTCTGACGTTCACGATAGAATTTGATTATTTGTCCCTCTAGCATGGTGAACACCTCTCTTTATCCCGCTACTATGAATTTTTGTACGTATTTTACTAAAGAAAACCCAAATTCGATATAATACAATCGAGTCTCTATGGTTAATTTTAATAACAATTTTGATTTTTTTAAACTTTTTTTAAAATTTCAAAAGAAAAAGTAGGTTAAAAGTCCTGTGTGAAACTCCAATTACGAACACTATAGGGAGTACGATATTCTTTGAAGTACAGTTTGGAGATAATTTTTACAAGCTTTTCGGAAACTACAATGATGAAGATATGGATCATTCGGCTGAATCCGTTGATATCTTTGATTGGAAAGAGTTAGAGGAAGAGAAACGTAATTTATTAATTAGACGTAAGGAGGGTAAGAATGATTAATCCTTCCAAATTTTATAACTTATTGATCAAGTATGAAGTGATTTTTCGAACTTCTCCTCCTATGCTAAGTCTCGTTCCTCTTAAATATATTCGTAAAAAAGAAAGAGCAATTCTTTTGCTGCTAAAGGTGCAATGAATCTGCTCAGAAGTCTTTAATTTAATAAAGCTTTTTTTCAAAGCATATATATGATACTAGTAAAAATAGGTTAAAAGTGAATAATTTAAAAGTTGATAAAGCAATACATTGGAAATAATAGAGTAGAAGAGGGGAGATTTATATAATTATTGATTGCCATTTTCATGTGGATGAATCCATGCTGACTTTAGAAAAAATGATAGAGGGGATGGATAAAAATAATATAGCAAAAACTGCTCTAATCCCCCCTATGAGTGAAACAATGTTTGAATCGGATCGTACCATTCAGTATCATATCCAACGATTATTCCGTTTTCTAATACTTAATACACCTCAAATTGGGCATAAAATTTATGATGGTCTAGTGAAAGATGGCTATTTGAAACTTTATGGTAACACATATAAGATTTTTACCGAGCCGAAAAACGATATCGTGGCTACTGCAATTGCAAGATTTCCAGACCGTTTTCTAGGTTGGGTAGCAGTGAACCCTAAGATTCCTAATTTTATGGAAGAAATAGAATTCTATCTTAAAAACCCTAGTTTTATTGGGGTAAAGGCTCATCCATTCATGCATGGTTATCGTATTAAAGCTCTTGAACCAGTTGCTGCTTTATGTGAATCAAAAGGTGTACCGATGATTATTCATCTTTCTTCTGAGATTGACTCCTATAAATATCTACCTGAAAATTTTCCTAAACTTAAATTAATTTATGCTCACGCTGGTCTACCATTTTGGAGAAAACTATGGAAATACGTTAAGGAACAACCAAATGTATATGTTGATACATCAAGTGATTATCTCAATCCGTCAATTGTAAAACAAGCGGTAGAGGCTTTAGGTTACCGTAAAGTTCTATTTGGCTGTGACGGACCATATGGGATGAAGACATTTAATGAATATGACTATTCGGACAAGAAAAGATGGGTGGAATCCCTTGTAATTCCTGATAACGAAAAGGAATACATACTCGGAAAAAACTTTTTAGGATTAATTGAATAGGAAAAGGAGGCAACTAACCCTTGTGGTTGGTGCCTTTTTTTTGTTATTCGAAAGGATTAACAAAGAATTTATATAGCTTTACAAATCTGAAATTGTAGATTAACAGATGGAGATTAATCTATTCAAAAGGGGAAAGGAAATTAAAGAGAGACATAAGTTTGCTTGCTGGGTCTTTTAACGCAGAACCGATGACCGTAATTTTACAACTACCACTGGTTATCTACTTGCTGAAAAAGAGGGCAGTTTAGGTTTCATGCCAATTCAAAAGGTAAATATGCTTGGCATGTTTCTTTGGCGCAGTAAAACGTACATAATAATTTCTTTATAAGGAGGGAATCAGGAGAAAATGAATCGTTTATTACAAGCATCTATTAGAAGAGCTGGCCTTATTATTACACTAACTATCATCATTTTGGTATGGGGAGCAATATCAGCCTTTCAAATGCAGAGGGATTATCTTCCTGAAATTAATAATTCTACACTTACGGTTACAGTAAAAGCACAAAGCCTACAGGCTGATCAGGTTAAAGAATATATAACAAAGCCTATCCAGGAGGCGGTCAGGGTAGTAGACAATCTTCAAGATGTGGAAACTAATTCCTTTAATGGGGGCTCATTTATAAGTCTAAATTTTCCTATGAAATATGATATGGAAAAGGCAGAGCAGCAAGTGAATAAAGCGATCGAAGAAATTTCATTGCCAAAAGGATCTGACAAACCCCTTGTGAACCGACTTAGTACGCATTCGCTTCCTATTATGACAATCAGTCTAAAAAGCAATAATGTCAATATTACAGAAAACATGCTTAGGACTTCCGTACAAGAAGAAGTGGTAAAAGGTCTTAAAACTGTTCCTGGAATAAAGGACATTCAAGTGTCAGGCGGTGGAAATGCTGGATACGCCATCTCAATTCGCAAGGACGATTTAATTAAGTCCGGTTTTAGTGTGGACGATATCAATAATTCCCTCAAACAACAACACACAACTGAAACAGAAGGGGACTTATCAGACGGGCAGATGACGGTGCCCATAAAAGTGAACGGCTGGGGGCTGAATAAAACAGATCTGCAGAAGTTGTCTATAAGTCGGGCAGATGGTAAGACCATTTCTCTATTTGACGTGGCAGATATTTCGAATTCAATTGTTAATCTTCAGACCATTTCCAGAACAAAAGGTACACCGAGTGTAGTACTGGAAATATTAAAAACGCCTTCATCAAATATTAGCAATCTGTCGAAAAGCATTCACAGCCGACTACAAGATATAACACCGATTAAAAATAATGATGTAGAAACTTCCATACTTTTTGACCAAGGGCAGCAGGTGAACCATTCTTTACAGGGGCTCGTTAAAGAGGGATTATTGGGATGCTTATTCTCCATGATTTGCGTATTTCTATTCTTTCGCAATGTACGCTCTACATTATTGATTGCTATTTCCTTGCCAATATGCCTTTTAGCTACTACGGGTATCCTAAAGTTATTAGGAATCTCACTTAACATTCTTACCGTTTCCGGCCTTGTTGTGGCGATGGGAAGAGTTGTGGATGATTCAATTGTGATCTTGGACAATATCAACAGAAAAGTAAAAGAAGGAAAAGAATTAAAAAGCTTTTCATTCATTACACTGGCTGTAAAAGAGATGATTCCGGCGATTGTTTCATCTACGGCCACTACAGTTGCTGTATATATTCCCATAGCTCTTGTCGGTGGTCTCGTTGGCGCAGCCTTTTCAGGTTTTGCATGGTCTGTTGTTATTGCTCTCATTATTTCCTTAGTCGTTTCAGTTCTTGTAGTTCCTGCTCTGTATAATCTTGTCTGGAAAGGAAAGCCCACAGCACACGATGATTTCATGGCTCAACGTTCTTATAAGATTTATGGCTGGGTTTTTCAGAGAAGAAAGCTTCTTAGTACAATAACTGTAAGTTTATTTGTTGTTTTGGGTGTAGCCTCAGCCTTGCTTCCTGTAAATTTCCTGACCATGACGAATAATACAGGGCAGCTCGGTATTCAAATTGAATTACCTAAAAATACATCGCTGAGTGAAGTAGATAAAGAAGTGAGGAGGGTTGAAGGACTTTTGCAAAGGAATCCAAACGTTTCTTCATTTTCTTCCGGCCTCGGTTCTTCTTTTACTCCTCAATCAGACGATGTATTTGATGCAGGAGGTGGATGGATCCAGCAGCCGAATATAGCCAATCTGTCCCTAAGTATTGGAAAAAATGCAGATAAAACTAGAATGACCAACCAATTACAAAAGCAGTTGGATTCTCTTAAAAGTTCAGCAATTTACACGGTAACTGACAAGAGTATTTCGGGAGATGACTCTTTATTAAAAATTAATTTAAGTGGTGCGGATAGCCAAACTCTTGAAAATTTATCACGCTCTGTTGGAAATCGCCTAAAGTTGATACCGGGCCTTTCCGTGCAAGGTTTGGCTGATGAAGAAGGAACTGCTTCTCAATATCAATTAACCTTAAACAGAAAGATGATTGAACAAAATGGTCTGAATTTATCAGATATCATAAATAGGTTCAAGTTATATACAGCTGAAGGCACAATAGGCGAGATTTCGATTAACAATAATACTTATCCTATCGTTTTACATCTTAAGAATGTGGCTAGTAAGAATGCCCAAGCCATCAATGAAACAGATCCGGCTCTGCGATTATTAAATCAGATGGGTAACGAATCGTTTATTAATAAAGAGGGAAGAACTTTTAGATTAAATCAGCTTGTTGTTGCAGCGCCAATCACAGATTCATCTGTGATACAAGAGAAGGATGGTCATCCTTACGCTGTTATTAATGGAAATATACTCTCTAGAGATGTAGGGAAAGTAACCAAACAAGTTAAAAGTGTACTTAAGGATACTCCACTGCCCGAAGGAGTCAATTACTCTTTTGCAGGAGCTCCTGAGCAAGTAAAGGAAATGATTTTTGAAATGGCCATCGCTTTATCATTTTCCATTTTGATCGTTCTTTCCATTATCAGCTGTGTATTCAGGGGATGGAAGGCACCTCTCACAGTATTAATTTGTATACCACTTGCCTTCATTGGTTCGGTCGCTGGAATGCTAATCTTCCAGTTAGAATGGAATCTGGCTGCTCTGGTCGGACTGTTAATGTTAACTGGAATTGTGGTTACGAATGGGATTGTATTAGTAGATAAAATAGAGAGAAATAGGTTGGCAGGACACGTTTTAGAAGAAGCAATATTACAAGGTACATTATCTAGAATCAGGCCGATTCTCACAACTGCTTTAACAACAATTTTAACACTAATGCCTTTATCTTTATCATCTCGAACTGACACCATTATCTCTCAAACTCTCGGTATAGTTGTGATTGGTGGGTTAGTTAGCTCCACATTTATCAGCTTATTTATGATTCCTATTTTGTATAAATGGCTTCATAAGGAATATGACAAGAGTTCCAACGACATTGTTGGTGACCTCAGTCATAAATCTCAAAAAACCGTTTAGGAAGTGTTAAGTATTTATTGTATCTCTTGAATTAGATCCTATTGTTTTTGGCTGTAGACTTTATGCCCATTCTTGTCGTTATATCAAAGAATCGTTTTATAAACGGTTCTTTTTTCTATTGGTGAAATTCTTTTATAGATATAAATTACATAGAATGCGCCGTTCAATCAGCCCAGTGCAATCATTTCTGGTCCGTAACACAGCAAATTTGCTAGACTCCTGGATTACATTTAGTATTAAATCCTATCTTTCTACTCTTTTTTCGCAATAATTGTTCTACTACATCCCCGATTGAGGGGCGTTCAATATCCTAGTAAGTAATTAATTATGTTATTTACTTGTACTTTTTTTAAATTATGTAAATTTGTTTAGATGAGAAAATGAGCATACCAGGACTACCAATATTGATATATCAACGTTTTAATGTGAAAGATTATTCCAACCACCCTATTTTTTAGGGGAAATTTACTAATTAATACTTAACTCTACTAAATATAACCTTTATATAAATTTACTAAATTGGAGTAGTAGATTAATAGAATAGGAGTATTCTTTAGGAAGATTCAGAAAGGAGTGAAAATTAATGAAGAAAAAAGTAAATAAGACAAAATTGTTCGCTGGGGTTGCCTTAAGTACGGTATTGTTAGGGTCTGCTGGTGCTTATGCTGCAAATGATAATACTTTTGGAAATAGGCTCGTTGGCCCTCAGGCAGACGGCTCCGTGTTAACACCTGTCAATCAACTCATCACACCAGCAGGAAAACAAATTGAATTTGGGGGCAACCCTATAACAGTTGCTGTACATCCAAATAGTAGGACAGCAGCAACTATCGTTGGACGCAATAATTACGGTGGAAAAGGGATTAACATTGTCGATCTTTCGACTGGAAAATTGACTACTCAAGATTTATCCATTGGCCTCTCTCAAATGTGGGGATTAGCTTATTCTGCGGATGGTAGCCAGCTATATGCAACAGGTTCATCAGGAACAACCGGAAAAGTAGTTGTTATGTCAGTTAGTGAAGATGGAACTCCATCTGTCAAAAAAAGCATTAATCTGCCCAAAGCATCTGTCGGCGGAAATATTAATCCACTTGATATAGCAGTTACGCAAGAAGGTAAGCTGCTAGTTGCCCTAAACCGTGATAACAGCCTTGGAGTTATTGATCCTCAAACGGGTTCTGTAACGAAAGTAGCAGTAGAAAATGCGCCTACAAGTGTATTAGTCAAAGGCAACTTTGCTTATGTAACAAACCAGGGTGGCCGTACTGCAAAAGCAGGGGACACAACGGTAAATTCTTCAGGGACAAATGTGGTTGTGGACCCTAAAACAGGTGCAACGACGACAGGAACAGTATCGGTTATTGACTTGACTACGAATACAGTCACAAAAACGATCGAAGTTGGTGTGCAGCCTGAACGTATGACGCAGTCAGGTCAATACATATTTGTTGCAAATACAAATAGCGACACGGTTTCTGTCATTGATTCCGAAACTAATACGGTCGCACAAACGATAGACATTAAACCATACCCTAATGCTGCTAAAGGCTCAGCACCTAACGCTGTGAAAGTAGTAGATAACAAATTAATGGTCAGCCTTGGGCGGGATAATGCGATTGCAGTATACGATTGGCAAGGACCTAAAAAGACTGCTGAACTGCAAGGACTCTTGCCGACAGCCTGGTTTCCAGTAGATATTGCTGTTGATTCTGAAAATAAGAAGTTAATCGTTGCTAATGCGGATGGTATTGGTTCACGTGGACCTTCACGTGATTTAACGATTCAAGGAATTAAGGTTACCGGGAAATCGTCATATGCTCAAATTGGTTCTCTTTCATTAATCCCATTCCCATCTGCCGAGGATCTTGCAAAAGGAACCAAGCAGGTTTTTGCCGACAACAACTGGTTTGGATTAAAGAACCTAAACGCAAAACCTCGTAAAAATAAAAAACCGGTTGCTATGCCTGAGCGTGTTGGTGAGCCTTCAACAATTAAACATGTATTCTATATTATTAAAGAAAACCGCACTTATGATCAGGTTCTAGGAGATTTAGGTAAAGGAAATGGAGAACCAGCTTTAACTCAGTTCCCAAAAGCAGTAACTCCAAACATTCACAAACTTGCAAGTACATTCCCGCTCCTTGATAACGTATATACTTCAGGTATTCAATCAGCAAGCGGACACCAATGGGTAATGCAAGGAACTAATACGGACTATGAGGATAAAGAAACAGATTCAGCCAATGTTAGAAGTTATCCTGGAGGGGCCGGGGATCCTATGGCGTACGCACCTACAGGACACTTATGGGATCAAGCAGCAAAAAATAACGTATCTGTAGAAAACTTTGGCGAAGATACAACTGGTTTCACTGGATCAGCACCATTTGGAACCTGGACGGACTGGTACAAAGATTATCAGATTCTTTCCGGACAGAAAGAGGGCGATCTTCATGTACCAATAGGAAACTATTCGGCAACATATGATATTCCATCTCTCGGACCGATTACTTATAAACCTTTCCCAACCTTTGATACGAATATTCCAGATCAATATCGATTTGAAATATTTAAGCAAAGGTTTGAAGAACACGTCAAAAATAACGATTTACCAGCTTTAAACACGTTGTGGGTAATGGATGACCATACTGCAGGTAATGCAACAGGTTCTCCTACACCACAAGCTATGGTTGCGGATAATGATCTTGCTATTGGTAAAATCGTTGACCTTATTTCACATAGTCCTTATTGGAAGGACTCAGTCATCTTCATTACTCAAGATGATTCACAGAATGGATTAGACCATGTCGATGGTCATCGTCAGCCTGCGCATGTAATTAGTCCATGGGTGAAAAAAGGGATTACAGACAGCCACTATTGGACTGTCATAAATATGGTAAGAAGTATCGAGCAAATTCTTGGTCTCCCTGCTATGAACCAAAATGATGCAGCTGCAGAACCGATGAGCGAACTCTTTACAGACAAGCCTGACTTTACACCGTATAACTTCGAGCCTAATCAGATACCGCTTGATATTTTAAACGGACAGCCGAACTCCAATACGGCTGCACTTGCCAATACAGAACAAGTTACACCAGAGTCAAAAGAACTTTCAAAAAAATGGACGGAATGGTCTAACAAGAACAAGCAACTTTTCACCGGAAAAAATGCTTCTCCGGATGAAGTTAACGCCAACATGCTGAATCATTCTGTTTGGTACGCAACAGAAGGCTTTGATCAACCATATCCAGGGGATAAACAACCCCTCAGCCCAGAAGAAGTGCAGAAGCAACCTGAAAGCAGCGCACCTTCTCCGGCAAATAATTAAAACGTAACCGGAACAATCATCTGACATAAGGCACAAACAGGGAAAAGGAAAAAGGGACGATCGTAGTCACCTTAAGCCTTTTCCTTATTTTTTTATCAAGTTTTTGTGCCCTTCTTTAACCCACTTATTCTCTCTATTTTACTAATGGTGATTTTCCCTTTATTTTCATAGGAATTAACTCATAAAAAAATATAAAAACACTTATTGACCTTTGTGTAACAACAAGGTTTACACTAAAAATACTTAATCTTCAAAATGATTTGATAATTTAATTTATTGATATGGAGGGAGTTTAAAGAAGAAGTAAGCGCTAGTGAATGGCGCACTAGTAGACGCGTATGATATTACGTTTATTGGCATTCTTTTCAAGGAAAGATGGGGGAAAAGCTTAACCTATCATATAAAAATCTATTAATCTCAAATAATGTCCTAGGCATCGATTGCGAGGTTATCTCTCTACAGGCAATGTAAAAATAACATATTGGAGGTTTATCAAAATGTTAAAGTTGAAAATGTTTATTAATGGCGAATGGATGGATTCAATAAGCGGAGAAAAGAGTCATGCTGTGAATCCCGCAAACGGTAAAATCATGGCTGAGTCTCCACGCGGGAGTAGAGAAGAGGCCCAAATGGCAATTAATGCAGCACGAATAGCTTTTGACTCAGGAATTTGGTCAGAATTACCGGCATCTGAACGTGCTTCTTATTTATTTAAAATAGCAGATAAAATTGAAGAAAAGGCAGAAGAGCTAAGCAAACTTGAAACAGAGAATATGGGAAAACCCCTTAAAGAATCAGAGTTTGATATTGCTGATACCGTGAATTGCTTTCGATATTATGCTGGGCTAGTGACTAAGCCAAATGGTCAAACCTATTCTGTTGCCGATCCTGTCCAAGCCATGGTTATTCGAGAACCTGTCGGTGTATGCGGACTTATCGCCCCATGGAATTTTCCATTGTTGACGGGAGCTTGGAAAATAGCCCCTGCGCTTGCTGCGGGAAATACGCTTGTTTTTAAACCAGCTGAAATCACTCCAGTCACTACTTACAAATTATTTGAAATCATGGAAGAAGTGGGGATACCAGCTGGTGTTGTAAACCTAGTTTTGGGAGGTGGTTCAGCAGTAGGAAATGAAATAGCGGAAAGCCAAAAGGTAGATCTGATATCTTTTACAGGTAGTACAGCAACGGGTAGAAGCATTATGAATTCTGCAACAGGAAATATAAAAAACATTTCACTCGAGTTAGGCGGCAAGTCACCAAATATTGTTTTTGCAGACGCTGATTTTGAGACAGCCATCGATTATACTCTGAATGGGATTTTTACAAATACCGGCCAAGTATGTAATGCAGGATCCCGTTTGCTGTTAGAAGAGAGCATCCATGATAAGTTTATTGCTAGATTGGTAGAAAGAGCGAAAAAGATTCAGGTTGGCCCTGGGGATGATTCTTCTACAGAAATGGGTCCGCTTGTAAGTGAAGACCATATGAAGAAGATTCTTGAATATATTCAAATTGGGGTAGACGAAGGAGCAACATTAGCTTGCGGTGGAAACCGTATTCCTAGCAAAGGGCTTGAAAATGGTTACTTCATTGAGCCAACAATATTTGTTGATACTAAACCTGACATGAGAATTGTTCAGGAAGAAATTTTTGGACCAGTTCTTGTCGTTCAAAAGTTTAAAGATGAAGAAGAAGCCATCCAACTGGCAAATGATACTTCATACGGTCTTGCTGCAGGGGTTTTTTCACAAGATGGCGCAAAAGCTTTGAGGGTTATTAAAAAAGTAAGAGCCGGAATTACCTATGTTAATGCATATAACCTTGCCTATAATGAAGCACCTTGGGGCGGTTACAAGCAGAGCGGGATTGGACGCGGGTTAGGAACCTTTGGTTTGGATACGTTTACTGAGGTAAAACAAATTAATATAAATTTAGATGTTAAGCCAACTGAATGGTTTAGCCATTAAATCGAGGAAAAAAATCAGTTTTAAATTCAAAATATTGAAAAAATAAGGAGGAATTCATTATGTTATGGGATTTTCATTTTAATCTGCCTACTTCTATAGAGTTTGGGAATGGAACAGTAAAGAATATTGGGAAAAGAGCTAAAGAATTAGGTGGAAATAAAGCCCTTATTATTACCGATAAAGGTCTTGCACAAACAGGAATCTTGGATAAAATCACACAGTCACTAGATCAAGAAGGTGTCAATTATATTGTTTACGATAAAATAGCTCCAAATCCAAAAGATGTAGATTGCGAGAGTGCTTATCAACAGTTTAAAAACGAGAACATCGATCTTTTAATTGGTCTCGGTGGCGGAAGTTCGATGGATACAGCCAAAGCAATTGGAACACTATTTACAAACGGAGGAGAGCTAAGAGAACGTTACGGCGTAAATTTACTAGAACGGGAAATTCCACCTTTAATTTGTATTCCCACAACTTCAGGCACCGGTAGTGAAGTTACAAGAGGTTCTGTCATTACCGATACCGTGACGAAACAGAAGGAGGCGATACTAGATTTGAAAATCGCTCCTAAACTAGCACTTGTCGACCCTGAATTGACGCTAACATTGCCTAAATCAATTACAGCCGCTACAGGAATGGATGCACTCACACATGCAATCGAAGCTTATACCTGCAAAGTTGCACAACCACTATCAGATGCTTTAGGACTATATGCCATAGAATTAATAGCAAAATATCTTCCATTAGCAGTAGAAAATGGTCGCGATTTAGAAGCTAGGAAAAATATGCTTTTGGGCAGTTTAGTTGCAGGAATTGCCTTTGATAACACGGATCTTGGGGCGGTACATGCGATGGCCGAACCACTTGGAGGACTCTATGACACTCCACATGGTGTAGCGAACTCTATTTTTCTTCCACATGTATTTGAATTTAATATTCCTTCCAATCCAGAAAAGCACGCTATGGTAGCAATTAAACTTGGGGCAAATCCAGAAGGAAAAACAGTGGAAGAAACTGCGTACGAGGGTGTTGCGCTGTTAAAAGGACTGGCAAATAAAATCGGCATTCCTAGCTTCCAAGATTTAGGGAATGTAAATCCCGAAGACTTCCCTTTCCTAGCGGAAGGAGCCTATAAACATTTGTGTACTCAGGCCAATTCAAGAGATTTGACAGAGGAAGATTATCTGAACTTATTTCAAAAAACTTATGAGGTAAAAAACACCACTTTTATTAAAAATTAATGTGTAAAATGGATCGAAGTAAAATGTAAAATCCTCAGTTAAGAAATGATCATCCGCAGAAAATATTGCATAACGAAGCGGGGTTAAAAATTTGGAAGGAGGTAGCATGAATGTCTAATCGGGATGAAAAGCAGGTATTAAATTTACCTTTTACAGGCATTTGTACTTTTGGAAAATATCCAATATGTGTGAACCTGGATGAGCTTGATGCAGATGTGGCGGTCATCGGGGTGCCTAATGACATGGGTACACAATGGAAATCAGGAGCAAGAATGGGCCCTAGAGGAATACGCGAAGGCTCTACATTATATAGTTTCGGTCTGGATGGTGCTTATGACATTGAAAACGATATTATGTACCTTGGGCCAGAATGGAAAGTCGCCGATTGCGGTGATGTAGACATGGTACATGGGGATATTATGCAATGCCATGAGAATACAGAAGAAGCTATTCGAAAAATCATTTCTAAAGGTGCGATGCCGGTTGTATTAGGCGGTGATCATTCTATTACAGCAGCGGTTGGAAAGGGTCTAGAAGATATAGGTCCGTTTCATGTGATTCAAATTGATGCCCATTTAGACTGGGCAGACCATCGCTCTGGAATGCGGTATGGTCATGGAAATTGCATTCGCCGTTTATCAGAACTGGATTATGTTCAGAGAATATTTCAATTTGGCATTCGCGGGATCAGCAGCAGCAAAAAAGAAGACGTCGAAGCAGCAAGATCGTATGGCAGCGTGATCCTATCGCCACGCCAGATGAGAAAGATGGGACTTAAGGAAGTGCTGGAGCTAATTCCTGCGGGCGAAAAATATTATGTTACGATTGATATTGACGGAATCGATCCGTCCATTGCACCTGGAACAGGTACGCCTTCTCCAGGTGGTCTCCTCTATGACGAGGTTAATGAATTGCTTGAAGGGATTTCCAAAAGAGGAGAGGTTATCGGTTTTGATTTAGTAGAAGTTGCCCCGCAATATGACCCTACTGGCATGACCGGACAAGTAGCGGCCCGCATTTTACTAGACTTACTCAGCTATGTATTAAAGGAAAAAGAGATAAAAGGGAATAAAAAATACGGAAAAGAGAAGAAAGGAATGCTATTTTAAACGGATTGGTTTCGTCACCAAAGGGTAAGGTTACCTACCTAAAGGGGACAAAGTTCTAGCTAAAAGGACAGAGAAGGGGAAAAGCTACCCCTGCCTGTCCTTTTTGCATGCAAAAAAGGAAGTTCTGTTCAGCTTCACTCAGGAGCACAAGCAAACTTTGCTTGGTTTTACGCGCTTCTTCAGCCTTAATAAAGAAATTGGAATGAAACTTTCACATGGTGGGAATCGAACAAACGGATGTTGTTCTGTCAGCGTCTCAGGAAAATGGTTTGAAATGGTGCCTTATTATGTATGAGGAAGAGATCATAAACGAACGCCATAAATTTATCGGTGTTACCAGGGATTCAAGGTGGACCGTGAATCGTTACTTTCTCATAATTCAGCCGCATTATCATCGAAATAGCGTATAAAATTGCGCTGTAATTTACTTTATTCTGGAATGCCCGAAACCGGAACGCTCTATTTCATAATAATTAACCACAAATTCTACTGTGTACTCAAGTTTTTCATTTTAGCCTGCTTTTGAGCCCTTTGGCTCTTTGTTTTAATGAGGAAAATAAAAGAAACTCCACAAATTTTGAGGAGTCCTTTAGATACTAGATTCCTTAAACACAAGTGGGAAATCCAGTTTTTTATTTTATACATATCCTTTTCCTTCTACATAGTATTATGAATGGACTGGAATATTTTTCTCTTTGCTTTCCATTAACATAATTTCATCATTCACATCGTCAAAATGGAGCTTTCGAAGACGCTGACGGAAGAATTTTGTCAAGAAAGTCAGGTATACAAACCCAATTGCCATCCAGCCGATCCCTAAAATTAACGCATTTATATTCAAATAGGACCATAGCCATATGATGAATCCTGCCCCAATTAAAGGAAAAATTAAGTACTGAATAGTCCCTTTAGGAGAGCGCTTACAATTTTTAATATAATAGTGAGCAATTACAGAAAGATTGACAAAAGTAAATGCAATAAGAGCTCCGAAATTTATAAACGTGATCGCTGTATCCAAGCTTAGGACAGTCCCTAACATGGAAATTAAACTAACAATAAGAATATTAGCAGTTGGTGTTCTAAATCGTGGATGTATATATCCAAATGTCTTTTTAGGTAAAACAGAATCGCGTCCCATTACATATAGCACTCTAGATACGCTTGTAACAGAGGAAACACCTGAAGTAAAATTACCAATTATCATAACCGTTATGAATAAAGAGCTAAATAAATTGCCACCAACCATTTTTACGAGCTCTAGCGCCGCAGAATCAGTGTTTTTGAAGGCATATCCCGGAAAGACAATCTGAGCCAGATAGGAGGAACCAATATAGATTAAACCCATAATCACCATCATGACAAAAATTGCTTTAGGGATCGTTTTTTCAGGATTAATGGTTTCCTCAGACAATGTTGTAACAGAATCAAATCCTAGAAAGCTGAAACAGAGAATGGAAGCTCCAGAAAGGAGAACAGAAGTTGAAACATTTGATTTAAAGAAAGGTTCAACTGCTAAAAGTGTACCTGTACCCATTCCGTTTAAGACGCTTTTTATCGTTAAGAATGCAAAGACAATAATAAAAAGGATTTGGGCGATCACAAAAATCTTGCTTGTATTTGCTGAAACGTTTATACCAATATAACTAATGATCGTAATGCCGATATTTAGGATTACAATCCAAAGCCAAAATGGAACTTGTGGAAATTGCGATGTTAAAAATACAGCGGACATAAGACAGGTAATCATCGGTGTCAGTAAATAATCTAATAAAATGGTCCAGCCAATCATAAAGCCGGTTTCGGAATTCATCGACCTCTGAGTATAAGTATAAGCTGAGCCTGAAACCGGGTGAGCCTTTGCCATCTTTCCATAGCTTAATGCAGTAAAAACAATCGCCATAAATGCAATTGCATACGCACCCGCCAGCACTCCCTTCGAACTATTCGCTGCAATTCCATAAGTGTTAAAGAATACCATCGGATTATTCCATGCTAAACCTAAAAAAACAACGTGAAACAATGTAAGTGATCTTCTAAGCGTTATTTTTTCAGTCAAGTTCCATATCTCCTTTACGAATTTAATAGGGGCTTTTAGCTTTAAACATTGTTTCTTTTCAATCTTACAGAGGTCAATGAGGTTATACTTGGGGTTCTCTACTAAACAAAAAATCTTCTATTTTATCACCACCCTTATCCGTTCATTCAGATTACTCTGAATATTGTGTATAATCATAGTAAAGCTTTGTGTTACACAAAAGTCAATAGAATTTGTTTTAGCATTTTTCTTCTATTCTAACTCTCGGAAACGGTGGTGTTTTTATGAAAGAAAGGTTAACGATAAGTGAGATAGCCAAATTAAGAGGAATGACGACAGAGGCTTTGCGTCATTATGACCGAATTGATTTATTTAAACCTAAATTTGTTGATCCCGAAACAGGATACCGATACTACTCCATTTTTCAGTACGAGATCCTTGGAACCATCAAAGAGCTTCGTCAAATTGGGATGAGCACAGGTGAAATTAAACAGTATTTCAATCAACGAAATTTTAAGAAATCAAGTGAGATTCTTAAAGCCAAACATGCTGAACTTGTTTCGAAACTAAAGGAATTAACCGAGATAGAAGTAAACATCAAAGAAAAAATAGCCTATTTAGACACTATTTCAAGAAAAGAAGCATTTCAAGAGATTATCTTTCGCGAAATAAAAAGTAGAAAGTTAATTACTTTAAATGAAAAAATTAATAGTAATTTGGAACTTTGTTACAGTATTATCCGATTGGAAACGATGCTAACAGAGAAGGCACCCATTCTCGCGAGTAATCGTTTGGGCATTATCATCGAAGAAGATGACCTAAAGGATAAACGGTTTGAAGAGCCCTCAGTGATATTTGTTGTAGCGAAAAAGGATGAAAAAATACAAAAAAAGTATCTGAAAATGATTCCTGAAGGGTTATTTGCATGCATCCGCTATAATGGGGAATTATTAAGGAATCGCAGTAAAAGCTTAAATAAATTATTTACATACCTTCATGAAACAGGCTATCGTATTATTGGTGACGCATTGCAGATTATGGTGGTGGATATTACCGTAACGGATAATCCTAATGAAGTGATGTTTGAAATTCAAGTCCCAGTTAAAAAAATTTGAAATTTCTCTGGCTATACATATTTGGAGAGCTATTCACTCTATATTAGAAGAGATTAATGAGAGTAAAGGACCCATATAAAGGGACCTAAAAATAATTTAACAAAATTAACCTCAAATAAGGTCTACCGAACTCGGTAGACCTTTCCTAATTCTAATTATTTAGACTCACTAATGGTTTTATTAATAACATCTATTACGTAGTTTTTAGTGTTTTTATTAATCGAACCACCATCACCTTTAAAAATCGTGGATTTGGTTGTATCAGTTGGTTCAATGTGAACTGCTACTTGTGTTTGACCTTCGTTTAGTTTAAAAGATTGGTTGAAATTCATCTCATTATCGACAGTTACTTTTTCTCCGTTGATCGTGAGGTTAGCGCCTTTAATAGAATTCCCTTTGACAGTTAAAGTCGAACCATTCACTTCAATCTGACTCACTACAAGTGGCTTATCAATCCAGCGTAGAATCGTATCTTGGACAGTCATTTTGTTGCCACCTTGATTTGAAACAATTATTTTCATATCAGTTCCAGTCGCACCGTAACCATAGTAACTGATATCATCGTCTGATGGATCAGATGGTGTATGGTCTGCTAATCCTTCATGATCCCATGTGTTGTCTCGCGTATATTTATAAGTAATTTCAGTTCCTTCTTCAAGCTCAACTGTATATTCCCAATCCGGTGTAACTGCACCATTTCGGCTCATTGACCATGCACCTGTATTCCAACCATTTAAGCTGTTCGGTATATTCATTTGTGCTGACAATGGAGTATCATTTGGTGCATGCACCTTAAAGGTGACTTGTACCATGACAATATCTGGTGTGACAGTTACAGTATTTGAATCCACATAGTTCCCTGCTTGATCAAAGACGCGGATTTGGTAGGTATATGTTGTACCGTTTGAGACTTGATAATCACGGAATGTAGTAGTATCCCCAGTCACTGAAGTAAGTATATGACCGTCACGATAAATGACAGATTTATATGGCTGATCTGGCTGCGTAAGTTTCCAGTTCAAGTTAACCTGACCAGATTCTTGAATTGGTGTCTCCAAAGTGACCTTACTAGCTGGGGGAGTAGTATCTATCGTGCTACGTGTATAATTCACTTCTTTTGTTTTAGAGTATACCCATGTATTTCCTAAATCAGGTGTAAAGGCCATTCGATATTCATATATGCCGGCCTCTAATGGTGTGAAGCTACCTTGGAACTCATTAGCTTGATTTTCCTGAGATTGACCATTATATAGAGCTTTGTATGATTCCCAAGCAGTCTGGCCTTTCATTCTTACTTGAAGCTCGGCCGTAATTCCTTCAGCTGGACCTGTTTCTGTTGCACCCGGCAAGTAAAAAGTTGCTTTAACATTAGAATTAAGCGCTAAATTCAGCTCCTGGTTGTCTAAGGCTGTCATGTTGGACACGCTAGCTTTGCTAACATCGTAATGAGGCACGAGACCAACAGAGACTGCAGGTTCAGATTCGTTCCCATTTGAATCTACAGCAGTTACAGAAAAATAGTAGTTGCGACCATTATTTAAATCTGAAATGGTTACAGTATTGTCCGTAGTTTCTTTTACTTTTGTCCATAACCCGCCAGCAACAGTTGATTGATAGACAATGAATTTTGTGCCAGTTCCTGTCCAGCTTAACGTAATTTGTTTAGATCCTACAGTACCGATTACATTTTTAACTGACTGTCGATTTTTCAAGTCATTGCTAGATAGTAACATTCTTCCTGATTCAGCAGGTATGGTCAATGTTAACTTGCCATCCTTCACTGTTGCAGCGTATTTTTTATCTAATTGGTCTTCTAGACGAATTCCGTTTGCAATCAGCTTTTTGGTGTCAACATCAACAGTTTGTGCAGTTTTTCCTCTGTTGATGATGATAAGAGCTGATTTTGTGCCTTTAGTACGAACGTAAGCTAATACATCGTCTTTAGCATAAATATGGTGAAGATCACCATGACTAAATAGATCGGAATTTTTACTGCGAATTTGACCAATATTTTGATAATGCTTAATCAAATCTTGGTTTTCATTTCCCCATGGATACGTACGACGATCATCTGGATCTTTTGAACCTGTTTGACCTGCTTCATCTCCATAATAAATGGTCGGGGCACCAGGATAACCCATTTGAAGGATAGAGGCTAGCTTTAATCGTTTCACACCTTCATTGTAATTATAGTTCGGATCTTGTTCAGCTCTGTTATAAGTATCTGTTCCGTTACCTAGCAGGAAAATAGCTCGTGCAGTATCATGAGATCCCATTAGATTCATGAGAGCATAAAAAGCTTCCTTTGGATAATCCTCTTGAACAGCAAGGAGTGAGTTTTGTGCATTTTCTGCATTACCATTCTTTAAATAATCTAGTAAGGCACCTCGGAAACGATAATTCATTACGGAGTCATATTGATCTCCTAAAAAGTATTTGGAAGCATCATCCCAAATTTCTCCTAAAATAAGTGGTTTTTCATCTTTTTGGAGAGTTTGTCCTGCGCCTGTCATCGTCTTGGATTTAATTTCTTTTCGAAATTCCTGCCAAAATGAACTGTCTACTTCATTCGCTACATCTAAACGCCAACCGGAAGAACCGCGATCAATCCATGATTTGCTTACGGAATCCTTATCATACATTATATAGTTAGCAAATGCGGTGTTATTAAGTTCACTAGGGTGATCAACCTTTGAACCTTCTTTTGATTCAAATACTGGGAGACTGTCATAGCCCCACCAACCTTCATACTTATAATGTTCTCCAGTTGAAACACCGTTTACTTTTTCATTTGGCATTTTAACATTTTCAATATGGAACCAGTTTTCAAAACCGTACGGGCTAAATGATTGGCCTTCGGAGATAAATTGCTTTTTCGCTTTCTCTTTGGCAGTAGCCTCGGACAGTTTTTCATTATTCATCAAATCATAAATACGAGACCAGTACTCATATGCACCAACTGTTTTATATTTGTTATAGCGGTCAAAATAGATTGAATCGTCTGAGACGTGGTTAAAAACACCGTCCAAAATTAAATGCATATTACGTTTTGCTAATTCTTTTGTGAAATCCTTAAATTCTTTTTCTGAGCCAAACATCGGATCAACTAATTTGTAATCTGTTGCATCATATTTATGGTTAGATGGTGCAAGAGCAATCGGATTTAAATAGAGTGTGTTGACACCAAGTGATTGAAGGTAATCAAGCTTAGATTTGATTCCAACGATGTCTCCACCATAAAAATCATTACTAAACTCTCCATCTCCAGTATATGATCCAGTTCCCTGTTCATAAGGATTATCAGGTAAGCTTGACCAAGAAGCGGGATGTTCGATTGGCTGATTACCACGAGCCCCAACCTTATCCTTTGCATAGTCATTTGTCTTGTTGCCGTTAAAAAAGCGATCTGGGAAGATCTGATAGACTACAGCTTCTTTCATCCAATCTGGCGTTTGATAATTAGGGTCAAATACTGTCAGTTGGAAAAGGCCTGCATTTTTATCTACTGCTTTTCCAGTATGACCTTCTTGCGTGTCTTCTCCATATTCTGCTGTTGTATCTTGATCTCTGACAATGAACTTATACCCATGAATCCCTTTGTCTGTTGGCGTAAACGTAGCTTCCCAGTATTCAAGGTCACCTTTGCCATTTGTATTTGACCAGCCTACATTCTTCATAGCCAAGACCTTTGTTGTACCTGAATTATAGTTTTTTACATAAAGGCTCGCGCTTGTTAAATCTCCTTTCTTAGCCGAGATCCGGAAATTGACAGGTGTCTTTTCTGGAACGGCACCAAATGGCTTTTTGTATACTTGGTCCCATGAATCATGATAGAGGGCATTTTGATCAATCAAGCCATCAGAGCCTGTTGGTTTATAATCTGTATAAACTTCTTTTGTTTGGTTATTAAAGAAAAATGTAATAGTAGATTCAGAGAGTACAGTTAACTTCAAATTGGAAGAAGGGTAGGACTCGCTCCAATCTTTTCCTAGTACAATCTTGTATTCGTAAGTACCACTTGGCACTTTTGTAGTAAAGGAATAGATATTTTTGAAATTATCATCTTTTAAAAAGGCTGTTGAGTCTGCTGGGCTCCATGCTGGCCCTGCATTAATAGCAGGTTGGATCGTTCCAACAAGACGTGGTAGTCTTTCCTCTGCTATAGAGTTGTAATGAGTGCTATCAGCAATTGAATGAGTGTTATCATTATAGTAGAAAGTGACATCCTTTTGTTCGGATAGTATTAGTTTAATGTTGTTGCCACCAGGATTTCCGCCTTCACCGTAATTTTCTGACCAGTTTCCACCAATGGCGATTTTGTACTCATATTCACCAGCCGGTAAAGTACCAGTAAATGTATAGAGCCCATTACCTTTATACACCATTTCAGTTTGGTGCGAGGATGGGTCCCAATCACCTGAATTTCCTAACAATTTTTGAAGGCTTCCTACAAGGACAACTTGTCTAGCTGTCGTTTCTGCTGCTCTTACAGTTCCATTTGTAAAAAATCCCGGAAACATCTGTAGAACTAATCCTAATACAGTAACAAGCGATAATATTGATCTCTGTTTTCTCCTCATGAAAAAACCCCTTTCTCTTTCTAAATTAGGAAAACGTTTTTACAAAAGATGCAATAAAAATATGTATGTAGGTAATGCCAACTTATTGCAAACGTTTGCACAAATTGTTTTCAAAATAATTATAACTTTTTATTAACACAAATCAATGGAAAATAGCAAAATAATACAAATTTTCTGAATTGTGGACACTTAATGTCAGTCATAGAAAGGACTCATATAAATAATGTTAATTTTCCTTTTTTCGTTAGGGATTAGGTAATTAATCAGTTTCAGACGATTTAAGCATGTCTGTCTTTGTTTTGAATGAATAAGTAATGTGCAATTCCTAGTATTATAACAGCAGTTTCCATCGTATTATTTAATGAAACAACTTTAAATATTTCTAGTTCACTAAATGAATTAACAGCAATTGTTATTGAGGATATTGCCCAATAAATAAAGGAGGCCTTCATATGATCAGGACAAATGCTATTCGGCTTCAAAAATTAATTGAGTTGTTTAGTGAATATGGTAAAACGGAGAACAATGGAGTAACAAGACTAGCATTATCTGCCGAAGATATTGCTGCAAGGAAGAAATTTCAAGCGTTATGTGAAGAACTAGGAATGACAGTAAAGCATGATGATATGGGGAATATGTATGCCACTTTACCGGGGAAACAAAACTTGCCTCCTATTGTAATTGGTTCCCATTTGGACTCAGTTATTAAGGGAGGACGTTTCGACGGCGTACTAGGTGTACTCACAGCTTTAGAGACTGTTTATACAATTATAGATGAAAAGATTGAATTAGATTATCCAATTACAATTGTCAATTTTACAAATGAAGAAGGGGCAAGATTTGAGCCATCTCTTATGTCTTCTGGAGTGTTATCAGGTAAATTTGATAAAAAGAAGATGATTGCTTCTACAGATAAAAATGGAATTACATTTGCAAAATCACTAAATGAAAGTGGCTTCGAGGGTTCTGAAGCAAATCGCTTAAAAGATGCTAGCGCGTATATCGAACTACATATTGAACAAGGACCTGTACTGGAACGAAAAAACTTAGAAATCGGGGTAGTAGAAGGTGTACTAGGAATGGTATGCTATGAAATCTCTGTATTTGGAGAATCCAACCATGCAGGGACGACGCCAATCAGTATGCGCAAAGATCCGATGTTCACTGCTGCTAATGTGGTAGTAGATTTACAAAAGCAATTACAAAGACTAGATTCAGATCTCGTTTACACAATCGGTCGTATAAATGCATATCCAAATATTCATACGGTCATTCCTTCAGAAGTAACCTTTACTTTAGAGGCGAGACATAAGGATCCGAGTTTTATTGCAGAAGTTACACGAATGGTGGAAGAACTGCCAGGAAATATAAATGGCTGTCCAATCAAATCAACACGTCTTTGGGATCGAGACACAGTTGACTTTGATGAAGAAGTCGTAAATGCTGTGGAATATGCCTGTAAAGAGCTTGGGTATAAAGAAAATCGTATGTATAGCGGTGCGGGGCATGATGCTCAATTCATTGCTTACTATATTCCAACTGCTATGATTTTTGTACCAAGTGTAAATGGATATAGTCATCGTGAAGATGAGTTAACTTCATATGAGGATTGTGCTAAAGGGGCGAATGTTTTACTTAATGCTGTGTTAAAACTATGCGTTGAAAAAGTGAATAAATAAGGCTTTATTTCAAAACTACTAGTGATAAGTGGTATGATTTTCACTAATCGTAAACGAAATAGATTGTTTCTCTAGGCTCTCTAAAATAATTAGAGAGTCTTATTTTTATCATTAATTTATTCTCCTATCCCAACTTTACGAATTATTTACAATCCTTTAAAACTAGGTTAATTATTCTTTTCTATAGTTAGAGATGTAGAAAATAATATTTTTCCTTAGGAGGACAAACAATAATGAAACGTGGATTAAAATTAACATTTGCAGCAATGGCTATTACAGGTATGTTAGCAGGATGTTCTAATAAAGATGAAAAAACAACTGGCAAGACTAGTACAGATGATAAAAAAGTAGAATTAACAGGAACAATTGGTGCTGCAGGATCAACAGCATTACAACCACTAGCTGACGAAGCGGCAACTGAATTTATGGCAAAGTTTCCACAAGTTTCAATTACAGTTCAAGGTGGCGGTAGTGGTACTGGGGTAAACCAAGTATCAACTGGAGCAATCCAAATCGGTAACTCAGATGTACCTGCTGCTGAAAAATTAGAAGATAAATCTTTAGCGAGTTCATTAGTAGAAGCTAAAGTTGCTGGTGTTGGTTATTCAATGGTAACAAATAAAGATGTTGGTGTAGATTCACTTACACTTCAACAAATTGAAGATATTTTCGCAGGTAAAGTGACGAACTGGAAAGAAGTTGGCGGTAAAGATGAGAAAATTAATGTAATTAATCGTCCAGCATCATCTGGTACACGTGCAGCGTTTGAAAAGAAAATTATGAAAGACGTTAAGATTAATGATGGCGTAGGAACTGTTCAAGACTCAAACGGTGCAGTTGAACAAGCTGTAAACTCTACTCCTGGTGCAATTTCTTATCTTGCTAACTCATATTTAATCGGCGATAAAAAGGATGCTTTAAAAACTGTGAAAATTGATGGAAAAGAATCTTCAACTGATAACATTACTTCTGGTGCATACCCATTCTATTCATATGAGTATATGATTACAAAAGGTGATGCGAAATCTCCAGTAAAAGAATATATTGAATTTATTAGTGGCGATGAATTTGCTGATAAGTTAGTTGAAATGGGTTATATCCCAGCTTCAGAAATGTCAGGTTTACAATAATAAATCAATTTAGAGTTGACTCGAAAGGTCTATGACTTTTCTGAGTCAGCTTTTTTTATTTCACTTAAGATTCCCTTATGTGTTTTAGCATTCCCTATTCGGCATAGATCAGCACCTGAAACTACTTAAAAGTTAAGATACTTTTAAGTAGTTTCTTTTTTATATTTAGCAGATTTTAATAACTAATTAGTATTTTATCGCTATATTAAGTTCCCATAAATCAATTAAACATACTTCCCCTTAAAAAGATTTACAATTTCTTTACGATTGATTAAAACTTGCTTAACCTAAAAACTTTAAAGTAGAGATTGTAAGAGATAACAAACAAAAATTAAAAACAACATTAAAAATAAAAACAAACATTTTAGGGGGATTACAATGAAACGTGGATTAAAATTAACATTTGCAGCAATGGCAATTACAGGTATGTTAGCAGGATGTTCTAATAAAGATGAAAAAACAACTGGTAAGACTACAGATGATAAAAAAGTAGAATTAACTGGAACAATTGGTGCTGCAGGTTCAACAGCATTACAACCATTAGCTGACGAAGCGGCAACTGAATTTATGGCGAAGTTCCCACAAGTTTCAATTACAGTTCAAGGTGGCGGTAGTGGTACTGGGGTAAACCAAGTATCAACTGGAGCAATCCAAATCGGTAACTCAGATGTACCTGCTGCTGAAAAATTAGAAGATAAAACTTTAGCAAGTTCATTAGTAGAAGCTAAAGTTGCTGGTGTTGGTTACTCAATGGTAACAAATAAAGACGTTGGTGTAGATTCACTTACACTTCAACAAATTGAAGATATATTCGCTGGTAAAGTGACGAATTGGAAAGAAGTTGGCGGTAAAGATGAGAAGATTAATGTAATTAACCGTCCAGCATCATCTGGTACTCGTGCAGCATTTGAAAAGAAAATTATGAAAGACGTTAAGATTAATGATGGCGTAGGAACAGTTCAAGATTCAAACGGTGCAGTTGAACAAGCTGTAAACTCTACTCCTGGAGCAATCTCATACCTTGCTAACTCATATTTAATCGGCGATAAAAAAGATGCATTAAAAACTGTGAAAATTGATGGAAAAGAATCTACTACAGACAATATCGTTGCAGGTGATTACCCATTCTATTCTTACGAGTACATGATTACAAAAGGCGACGCGAAATCTCCTGTAAAAGAATATATTGAATTCATTAGTGGCGACGAGTTTGCTAACAAGTTAGTTGAGATGGGTTATATCCCAGCTTCAAAAATGACAGGTTTAGAATAATAGAAAAATGAGAGTTGGTTTTATACCAACTCTCAAACTAATTTATTAATGGATGATAGGGGTTTATCATGAATTTCAAAAAAAGAAACTTTTTTCTAATTGAATACCTTGGAAGAACTCTTGTAACTTTATGTGGTTTCTTAATGATCGGTATTACAATAGCTATAATAGGATTTATTGTTAGTAAAGGAATCCAATCATTTACAGTAAATGATATATCGTTAAGTGAAATTTTGTTTTCAAAACATTGGAGTCCAAATAATGCTTCAAACCCAACATATGGTGCTTTAATCTTTATTGTTGGATCAATTCTAGTATCTGTTGGTGCTGTAATTATAGCTGCACCAATTGCGATTGCATTAGCAATTTTCATGAATTTTATTTCACCGAAGTTTGGTGAAAAAGTATTAATTCCAGTATTGGAAATTCTAGTGGGTATTCCTTCAGTAGTTTATGGATTTCTTGGTGTAACAATATTAGTTCCTCTTATTAGAAATACAGTAGGTGGCGTAGGGTTTAGCTTAATTGCAGGGATTATTGTGCTTAGTATCATGATTTTACCTACAATTGCAAGTATAGCATCTGATGCTGTGCGAGCTGTTCCTAGAACATATTTAGAAGCGTCATACGGACTAGGTTCAACTAGATGGCAAGCAATTAAGTTGGCAATTGTACCAGCTGCAAAAACAAACATTTTAACTGCGATCGTTTTAGGACTTGCTCGTGCTTTTGGTGAAGCATTAGCAGTACAAATGGTCATCGGAAATACAGTTAAGTTCCCTAATGGTATTTTCGATCCAACAGCAACATTAACAGGAATTTTAACAATGGATATGGCAAATACATTAAACGGTACAGCTTGGAATAACACTTTATGGACTCTAGCAATGATCTTACTTCTAATATCCTTCCTCTTTATACTAGTCATTCGATTAATTGGAAGAAAAGGAGGATATGAATCATGATAGCAAGAAAAATGGATAAGATTTGGACGGGAATACTTTGTTTAATAGCTGGTTTAGTTGTAATATTATTATTATTTTTATTAAGTGAAATTATTTTTAAAGGTTGGGGATTCTGGGACTTTGATTTCCTGTTTGGAAAACCTAGTAATATTCAAGCAGGTGGTGGAATCGGACCACAACTTTTTAATTCATTTTATATCTTAGTGCTAACATTAATTATTTCAGTTCCGATTGGAGTAGGAGCTGGGATTTATATGGCAGAATATGCAAAACCAGGTCGTTTTTTAAATTTCTTAAGATTATGTATAGAAACGTTGGCTTCTTTACCTTCAATCGTAGTAGGTTTATTCGGTTTATTAGTATTTGTAACGATGACTGGATGGGGTTACACTTTAATTGGTGGTGCACTTGCGATTTCAATTTTAAATCTTCCAGGTTTAACAAGGGTAAGTGAAACAGCGTTATTAAATGTTCCTAAAACTAGTAAAGAAGGTAGTCTTGGATTAGGAGCTACAAAGTGGCAAACAATTACTAAAATTAGCATCCCGACAGCAATTCCACAATTAATTACGGGAATTATTTTAGCAGCTGGAAGAATTTTTGGTGAAGCAGCGGCATTAATCTATACGGCAGGACTTACAACGCCTATTCTAAATAATGCTGCTCCATTAAATACACCGATGAATCCGTTTAATATTTTCAGACCAGCAGAGACATTAACAGTTCATATCTGGAAATTAAATTCAGAAGGTATCGTTCCAGATGCGCAAAGCATCGCTACAAAATCTGCGGCAGTCTTAATCGTAATGATCCTTTTATTTAATTTATTTGCTAGATTATTTGCTAAGTTTTTAAATAGACGCTTCACAGGGGCAAAAAGATAATTATTAAAAATCTCTATGGAAAATTCCGTAGAGATTTTTTGTATTAATTGGTCCTATCCTATATACAGGTTTGGGGTGCTATTTTGATTAAAAATATTATTGTTATGTAACGATTAAAAGTTAAGCGTTTTTTATTTCATCAACCTCACTAAGTAATGTTTCTAAATGTTTTAAAATTGTCTTAGCTATTTGATGTTCTTTATTTTGTTCTAAGTGTTCTTTAGCAGCTTTAGATAATTCAGTATAATTTTGATGTGAACTTTGGTTATGCTGATCATTGGTTTCTGAGAAGTTGAAAGCATTGCTAAGCTTAAGACTTATTTCATTGTGTATACTTTTCAAACTTTCAATCATTTCATTCAATCTTGGCACTCTCCATTTCATTTTGTAATTTTATACATACATGTGACCACTAAAAATGAATTGATAAATATTAATATTTGAAACAAATATTGTTTAATTTAGTTGGATTCTAAGGGCTAACGAAATTGACAGATGATACGTCAATAAAAGGGTTTTACGGATCTATTTTGCTATTGAACCAATAAGCTTATAATTTGTTTTTTAAAAAATATTATCCTAAAAAAACTGTTGACAAGTTTGCTTCACGTCCGTATAGTATTAGTTATTATAAAAAATATTCAGAAATATTTATCAAAACGCAAAGATCAGGAGTAGTAAAAGTTAATTATTAGGTTAAGAGAGCTGCGGGTTGGTGCAACGCAGTCCAATGATACTTTGAACTTGCCTGGGAGTGGTAAAGCGAAAGATTAGATTTAATCTTTTCTCTTGTTTTAACGATTAACCTTCGTTACAAGGTTTTTAAAGTAGGGTTCATAAAAGAGCCAATAAGAGTGGTACCGCGGTAAGCTAAGGCATATCGTCTCTTTCTTCATTTGATTATGAAGAATGAGATGATATGCCTTTTTTGATTTTTGGGAGGTTAGGATATGAAAACGGAAAAACGGAATTTACAAAGGACAATGACGTCAAGACATATTACGATGATGGCATTAGGAGGTGCCATTGGGGCAGGTTTATTTAAGGGAAGTAGTTCAGCAATTGATATGGCAGGCCCATCCATCATAATTGCATACTTGCTAGGAGGCATCATCTTGTTATTCATCTTACAAGGTTTAGCTGAAATGGCGGTTCGCAATAGCGATGCAAGAACATTCAGGGATCTTGTCCAATCTATTTTAGGAAAGTATCCTGCTTATTTCCTTGATTGGATCTATTGGAAAATGTGGGTATTGAACATCACGGCCGAATCAATCGTAGCTGCCATTTTCATTCAATATTGGTTGCCTGACTATCCAATCTGGATACTGGCATTAATTGTTTCGGTGGTAGTTACAACAATCAACTTGCTATCAGTAAAGGTTTTTGCTGAAACGGAGTACTGGCTTGCTTTAATTAAAATTACTGTCATCATCGTGTTCATCTTAGCTGGATTAGTGTTGTTACTAGTGAACTTTGGCGATCATAAAGCAGTTGGTTTCCATAACTTAACAGACCATGGCGGTTTCTTTCCGAATGGATCAACAGGTTTAATCTCAGCTATGCTGGTGGTAATTTATTCATATGGTGGTACGGAAATTATCGGGGTTACATTAGCAGAAACGAAAAATCCCGAAAAAGTGGTTCCAAAAGCCGTTCGAAGTACATTGGTCAGAATCATTTCTTTTTATATCATTCCATTTTTCATCATCGTTAGTTTAATTCCTTGGAACAAAGTAAACGGGGTACCTGAAAGTCCATTTGTGATGGTCTTTAAAATGATCGGTATTCCTGGTGCTGACCATATTATGAACGCCGTTGTTTTAATAGCGATTATTTCATCGATGAACTCTGGATTGTATGGTTCATCCCGCGTTCTGTATACGCAAGCTGCGGACGGTCGCATTCCGAAAATCTTTTCAAGATTATCTAAGAGGAAAGTTCCTGTAAACGCCATATTAATGTGTACTTCCACTTTACTTGGCGGTGTACTAATTTCCTTGTTTGCAGGAAGCAAGACCTTTGATTTCCTAATGGGATCACTTGGATATACCGTATTATTCATCTGGTTGATTATTGCCTTTGCCCATTTGAAGTCACGTAAACAGTCATCTGGCAAAACAAGCGATTATTTAGTTAAATGGTTCCCATATACGACTTGGGCTGTGATCATCGCTTTAATGATGATTCTAATCGGAATTATTTTCACGACACCAGTTATCGTAACGGTTATTACTCTTTGCATCTATATCTTTATTACGATAACGTATATATGGAAAAGTCGCCTTAACAAAAACTTGTAGAAAATAGTTGGTAAGTTTGGTTTACTTAAGGCAGCTCTTGTAGTGACTACACTTATGCAATACTTGTTCTTCAATTAATAGGAGCTTTACTCTAATGAGTAAAGCTCTTTTTTTTGATTAGTAGATCAAAAAGTTAATTTAACTGAGCCTTTAAATGAAAAGATTTAAGTTGCCATAAATAGTACTCGTCCAAGGACAAGCATACAATCACTTAAGCCTGGTCTCAATATAATGATAGGAGTTTATTAGAGAGTGAAGTGAAAAGTGTGCCTCCAAAAATGAAAAAACCAAATGATTCAAATGAAGAGAATAAAGAGAATATTAATATTGCTTCAGCATTTAGAGCGGTTAATAATGCAAATCAAACTGTTCCTGAAAACACCTTTGTAAAAGTGAATTATCAACTTAAACAATTTGATTTGGCTAATGAATATATTCCATTTACCTCAGTGTTTAGACCAAAAAATAATGGGGTCTATTTAATTTCTGCTACGATTTCTTTTATCCCAAATGATAATAATGTCAAATATAGAGCACGGATCGAAATCCGTGTGAATGGACAACCCGCAATCGCGATCGATAACGATTTCTTTGGTCCAATAAACTTCGGAAATGCTGTAAATGTTTCGACGATCCAGAAACTTAATGCTTTGGATAAGGTTGAGGTTTTTGCACAAAGTAGCATTGCTGGTGTGATCGGAGCAAATGTTGATGGTGAAGTTAGTACTCATTTTGAAGCTGCAAGATTTCCGTCTCCAACATCATAAGTATAAAGGCATCTGACCTTGAAAAAGTCAGTGCCTTTTTATTTAAATTTAAAAAAAGTCACTTTTAAAGTAATGTATTCACTTTATTTAGTTTATCTAATTTTAGTGTGTACAAATAAACTGGTCTTCCAATCCCGTATGTCAATGACTCTTCAAGGACACCAAGACTAGTTAGAAACTTCAAATATTTTCGAATCGATACGCGTGATATAAGGGTGGTCTCAGAGATATCATCAGTTGTAAATTGACTGTTGCCTTTTGAGTTTATCACCCCAATGACAACCTGTAGGGTGCTGCTAGTTAAGCCTTTAGGCAAATTACTCATTGCTTCTTCGACCAGTTTTTGATCTATACTAAAGAACTGTTCATCCAGATCTTCCTGACTAAATAAGGTTTTATTTGCAAAAAAATTATACTTATCTTTATACTTCAACAATGCTTGATTAAATCTTTCAAACTCAAACGGTTTAATTAGATAGTCTACAGCCCCATACCTTATTGCAGTATGAATTTTTTCTTTGTCCGCAGCTGCAGTAATTAGAATGACATCTACTGCCATGTTTTGTTCTCTAATAAAACTAAGCAATTCAAGTCCAGTTGAACCAGGCATATAAACATCTAGCAAAATAAGGTCTACCTGTTCGTTTTCAAGGAACGTAATGGCATCTGTCACGGTATGGGATATCCCTATTAAACTAAAACCTCTTATCTCATTAAGGTAACGTTTGTTGAATTCAGCAACCATAGGATCATCTTCTACAATCAGGACTTTAATCATAACCATACCTCTTTTCTTCATATGGGATTTGTATTTGGAACTCAGTCCCTAGTAGTAATTTTGAATCGATGATTAATTCTCCACTCAGTTTTTTGATACTATTTGCAACCAAATAAAGGCCGTAGCCACGATTTTCTCCTTTTGTGGAAAACCCTTTTTCAAATACTTTCTTGTGTAACTCTTCAGTCATTCCAGGTCCTGAATCTAGAACTTCGATTGTTAAAAATTTATCTACATAATTAAAGATTACTTCCAGTGTTTTTTCTTCAGTATCAGACAATGCTTCTATTGCATTATCGATCAAATTCCCAAGAATGGTAATTAAATCTTGAGTGAACTTAGGGTCTTTCGGCTCTGGAATGACATTTTTACATTCGAAAGAGAACTCCACATTTTCTTCCCTTGCATAACTTAATTTTCCCATAATAAATCCGGCCAGGGCAGGGTCTTTAATATGCTGAGTAATCTGTCCAAATTCTTGATTTTGATAGTTCACTAAAGTACGGATAAATCCTGATAATTCATCGTAGGATTTCATTTGGACCATACCAAGAATAACGTGAAGTCGGTTCATAAACTCATGGGATTGGGCGCGAAGGGATTCCGCATAGGTTCTTACACCTGTTAATTGTTCGGCCAACTGATTTACTTCGGTTTTATCCCGAAATGTAGAAATAGCTCCAACTACTTTGCCATTTACCACAAGAGGAACTCTGTTAACGAGGATGGAAACACCGTTAATGTTTTGTTCATCATCTAGTTCGGGTTTACCTGTTTCTAAAACGTGATCCAATCTTGTTGAAGGCATATATTCATCAATTTTCATGCCAACGGGCTTTTGAGAAAGCCCTGCCTTTTGAAAGATTTGTAATGCAGATTTATTTACTAAAGTAATTGTTGATTGATTATCAACTGCGATAATACCCTCATGAACAGATTGGAGCATCGTACTCCTCTCCTCAAGAATCTTAGCAATAGCAAAGGGTTCGAGCCCTAGCAATGTCCTTTTAATATATCTTGCAAGTAAAATAGCGCCAATGACGCCTATTATTAAACCAAGAACTGTCACGATAAGGATATCCCAATGACTTTTGCCAAGTACAGACTCTACACTCTTAAGTGAAATTCCAACTGCAACCACGCCAATCTGTTTATTTCTCAAATTGTATAATGGAGTAAAAGCACGAACTGATTCACCTAAAGTACCATGCGAAATCGATACATACTCTTTACCCTTTAGTGCCGCCTTTTCATCACCGCCAACAAAATGTTTGCCGATATTTGCCGGATTTGGATGTGATTTTCGAATTCCGTTCATATCCATTACGACAATAAACATTACATTTGTAGCAGTTTGAATATCCTTTGTATAATCTTGAATTGCAGTAGTGGAGTGGTCGTTACTTAATTCATCAATTACAATTTGTGATTTAGCAACAGTCCTAGCTACAATTAAGGCCTTTTCTTCTTGGTAATTTATAATTTTTTTACTGACAGTATGACTGATTAATAAGTCAGTAATCATTAAAGATAGGAGTACCACTAAACAAACAAAGAAAATAATAATTGTACTTAATTTAAATCTAAATCGCCGATCGTGCACATTAACCTCCAACTATTACTAGATTCATCATATCGAACTACTATTGCTCTAATGGTTTTTAATAATACTTTTCCAATTTACTATAAAATACAGTCCAATTAAACTTAACCTCATGATTTTATTACTTACATTAATTACAAAACACTTTATAAAGTTATTTTAACTATTTATAATGTTCACAAAATTGTAACATGTAAATAATTCAAAAAAATGTAATCGTTTTCAAAATTGATTGGAGGTTAAGCACATTGAGAATTAATTTTAAAAGTCTTACAACTCAAGTGATTTTAGGAATTTTTCTCGGTATTTTGGTCGGATTCGTATTTCCAGAGATTGGTTCACAGCTAAAGGTTATTGCTGATATTTTTATTAAGCTAGTAAAAGTTGTTATTGCACCGATTATATTCTTAACCATTGTTATCGGGATTGCAGGAATGGGGGATATAAAAAAGGTTGGCAAAATTGGTGGGAAGGCCTTACTTTATTTTGAAATCGTTTCGACAATCTCTTTAGCAATCGGTATTATTGTTGCAAATGTATTAAAGCCAGGTAAAGGGATTGATGCAGCAGCGGGAAAAGGAGATATTTCTCAATACACTAAGGCAGCCTCGGAAACAAGCCATGGTTTCATGGATTTTATCACATCAATCATTCCTGAAAGCTTCATTGGGGCATTTGCAAATGGTCAGCTGCTTCCAGTACTTCTACTTGCAATCTTATTTGGCATTTCACTTGCTCATTTAGGTAAGAAAGGTAAGCCGGTCATCGATTTTTTTGAGAAATTGACTGAGGTATTCTTTGGAATTGTTAATATTATCATGAAGGTTTCTCCATTTGCCGCTTTCGGTGCGATGGCATATACAATTGGAGAATTCGGTATCGGTTCTCTTATCTATCTTGGAAAACTAATGGGTTCTGTTTACCTTACAATGGCCATATTCATTGTTCTAGTTCTTGGCGGAATTGCTAAAATGTTCGGATTTAATATCTTCAAATTTATCGCTTATATAAAAGAAGAAATCCTTCTTGTTGTTGGAACGTCATCATCTGAGGCAGCGTTACCGAAAATGATGGAAAAGCTTGAGAAATATGGCTGCTCAAAATCAGTAGTGGGACTTGTACTTCCAACTGGTTATTCTTTTAATCTTGATGGAACTTCCATCTATCTCTCGATGGCAGCATTATTTATTGCACAAGCTTATGGTGCTGACCTAAGCATATGGCAGCAGATTACACTACTAGGTGTATTAATGTTGACTTCAAAAGGCGCAGCGGGAGTTACTGGTTCTGGGTTTGTGACATTAGCCGCAACTTTAGCGGTATTTCCGTCAATCCCAGTAGAGGGAATGGCACTGATTCTTGGAGTTGACCGTTTCATGTCTGAAGCACGCGCAGTTACTAATCTTATTGGAAACGGTGTTGCTACTGTCGTAGTTTCCAAGTCTGAAGGTGAATTTCATCCGATTTACCAGGTTGAGGAGACAAAAATTACAGTTTAAGTTAGAAAATGCGAAAGCAAGCTTTATAACAAAGTGTACAGAAATAGTCTGTGCACTTTTTTTATTTGACCAGTATAAAAGCAGTCTAATAATTGGATAGCTGTTCAATTACCAGAGCAGTACTTGCAAATCAATCTTTATAATACTCAACTTGCCAAAAGGAATGTGGGTTATTTCCAAAAGACTAGATAGTTTTATGAAAATGATCTCCTATTTTCGAAAAGGGGATCATTTTTTTTTGGAAGAAATCTTAATATAGCGATTTAAGATTTAGTAAAAGTAGATTGAAGTTTCAAATTTCTTTATTAAATCATTCGTTCGAATAAAATTAAAGGGAAAAAATTGTAAAGTTTAATAGTCTTGTAAACTGTATCATCAAAATGTACTATTTTAATATAGGACTGGAGGACGTTATGGAAGAGAAAAAATGGTCGATTATTTTAAGCGTGCTTTTTTTATTGTTTGTTTATGTACTTATTCATTTTGAAATAAATGCTAGAAATATTGAAAATTCAGTTCAAAAATTACAGGATCGGGAAGTAGAACCGAAGAAAAAACTCCATTTTGTCCTTATTTCGCAGGAGTTTGATAATCCTTATTGGAGGAAAGTACAAGAAGGGGCAGATGTTGCTGCAGAAAAATATGGAGTGAATGTTGAGTACATCGGTCCTTTACGTACAAGTCCGGAAGAACAAATTAAGTTATTAGAAAAGGCAATTGCTTCTCAGGTGGATGGTATTATCGTGCAAAGTCTGGATGAGAATACTTTTTCGCCCGTAATTAATAAAGCGGTTACACAACATATTCCTGTTATTACAATTGATACAGATGCGCCAAAAAGTAAGCGCATTGCTTATGTTGGTACAAATAATTTTAGCGCGGGAGAGCAGTTAGGAAAAGTTGTTGTAGAGGAAACGAATGGTGTTGGGAAAATTGGCGTTATTATAGGGAGTGAAAAATCGGAAAGTCAGCAGGCGAGATTAAATGGATTTTTAAGTATCGTTAAAAAGCATCCGAAATTAGTAGTAAAGGATATTGAGTCCTCTAATATATCGATTATTCAAGCAAAGCTTCAAACTGAAAGTATGCTTCGTAATAATAAAGACATTTCAGTTATGGTTGGTACGAGTGCTTTAGACGCGATTGGCATTTTGAATGCATCAAAAAATTTAAAGTTAAATCAAGTTGAGATCTTTGGATTTGATAACATTGAAGGTACACTTCAAGCAGTTCAAGATGATGCGATTAAAGCAACGGTTATTCAGAAGCCATATGAAATGGGCTTTCAATCTGTAGGTTTATTAATCGACTGGTTACATGGAAAAGTTATTAATAAAGAAAATTTTACACCAACCGAGGTGGTGACGAAAGAAACGTTGATCAGGAGGAGAAACGTTGAAAATTAGGACAAAGTTATTTATTTTTATTCCTATTTTAGTTATTTTATTAAATCTAGTTTCATTTTTTGTTTTTGAAAATGGTAAGAAAGTTCAAGAGAGTTATAATTTAATGATTAATAAAATATTTTTATATAAACAAATCTCTTCTGAAACTCAGGAAAACTTAAGTTTAGTTAGTAGTTATATTATTAATCCACAGCCAAAAAACTATCGATCGATTTTGCAGCATAAAAGCAATTTACAAAAATTAAAAAAGGAACTATTAACACATAATGCTACTAAGAATAATCAGCTTGTGTTAGAAAATTTTACCCATATGATTGATTCTTTTCTAGAGTTAGAATCATCGATAACAGATAATTTAGTCTCTCAAAATTTTTCAAGTTATACAGATCAATACAGGGATATAGAGAAAATATCAGGGTTTATTAGAGAGGATAGTCAAAACTTAGTTGATTTAGAGCTTAGTAATTATCAGCCTATTTTTCGAAAGATTATTGCAAATACTCAGTCTATGAATCAATTAGGTGTCCAGTTGTTCGTTATAACGACTATCATTAGTATTGTTTTTGCCATTTGGTTGTCTAGAAGTATCGTCATTCCAATCAATCGTCTAGTTTATATGGCTAAACAAATTGGTAAAGGTAATTTTAATGTGGATCCACCCACATTGTATCGAAATAATGAAATAGGTATTCTTGGTAAAATCCTTAATGAAATGTCTAAAAATTTAAGCAATTTAATGATAAAAAATATTGAAATAGTAGAGAAGGATCGCCTTGTGAAGGAGCTAGAGTTAAAGGCTTTACAAAGTCAGATAAACCCGCATTTCCTGTTCAATACGTTAAACGTTATATCTAAGTTAGCTTATATTGAAGGAGCTGAGCAAACGAGTGATCTAACTGTATCGACCTCGAATTTGCTACGTTATAATTTACGAAAATTAGACGAGCCCGTAACTCTTTTGGAAGAAGTTAGAAATGCTGAGGAATATTTTTCGATTCAAAAGGCAAGGTTTAGAGATCGTGTACGCTTTGAATTAAATATAGATGAGTCCTGTTTAGGAAATAAAGTTCCTTGTTTAACATTGCAACCACTTCTTGAAAACGCATTTATACACGGTATCGAGGGGATGGAGCAAGGAGCAGTAATAGGGATTAATATCAAGAATCATGAAAGATATATTTACATCGAAATTTATGATAATGGTGCTGGTATGAAAGAAGAGACTAGAGAGGCTCTTTTAACGTCGTCTATGCCGATCATCTCTCAAAAAAGCTCAACTGGATTAGGCACAACAAATGTGTTTAAACGCTGGCGCCTCTTTTACGGAGAAGAAGATATTGTTGATATTAAGAGTGTAATAAATAAAGGGACAAACATTATTTTAAAGCTTCCTGTCCCATCAAAATTTTAAAATTAAGGAGGTTACTATGTATCGTTTATTAATTGTTGATGATGAACCATTAGAGCGCGAGGGACTTGAACTGATGATTAACCGTTCAATGCCTAATCTATTTCAATTTGAACAGGCTGAAAATGGACGAGTTGCGATTGAAAAATCAATAGAATACCAGCCTCATATTATCTTTATGGATATAAAAATGCCTGGTATTCAAGGGCTTGAAGCTGTATCAGTTATAAAGCAAAAACTACCTGATACGAAAATATTCATTGTCACGGCATATGACTATTTTACGTATGCACAAGAAGCCATTTCATTAGGTGTTAAAGATTATATTTTAAAGCCTGCTAAAAAGGATCATATCATTTCATTACTTCAAAAGATGATTGATGAGATAGAAGAAGATCATAAGAAAAGATTACAAGAATTAGAGGCTATTGAAAATTTATCGATTATACGTCCTCTCACTGAAAATGAATATACGTTAATGTTAATGTTTAACACTGTACAAGAACTAAATGTGTCTCAACTGTCTAGTATTCTCGGTTTTGAAATCGAGTTAGGTTATGCGAACGTCATTAAATTGCCTAAAGAAATTAGTCAAAATGCCAAGGAACAGAGGAGAATTTATGAATGTGTAAGGCATTTTATGAAAACTTCGAGGAATTGTTTAATTAGCCCTGTTGTAGATGGCCAATTAGCGATATTTATTCCAGTACAGCCAAATCGAGAAGCTGATCTTCAATCGCTTGTACTCTATCAAGATGCTTTAAAAACCATTGAATACATAGAAAATCAAACTGGTTATCAAACAGTGATTGGTATTGGGTCTTTAAAGCAAGGAATTGAAGGGTTACGACAATCTTATAATGAGGCATTTCACGCAAGTTTAGAATGTGATGAGTTAACACGTGTTAATCTGCATTCAGTAAATCTTTCTTTAAGTATACCGGACGAGGAAAAACAAGTTTTAATTGATACTTTTAGAAAAGCTGATTTGGAAGAAGTTATGAACCAATTTAATAATTTGTATGAAAGATTTGTTAATTATCATGTTAAACAAGTTAGAAGGGAATTAAATTCACTATTTAATCAAATTTTCCAATCTCTCCGTAGTTCATCGATTGAAGTTGAGAAATTTCATATTCCAGATATTAATGAAATCAGTCAATTGAAGAGGTTTGTGGAGCAACAAATCATTAATTTAATTACAAAGATCGATCGAGAAAAAGAAATCAAAACGAATCATCTGATGATACTGGCGAGGGAATATATCGCTCATCACTTCATTGAGGATCTCTCACTTGAGCAAGTGGCCAATTATTTAAAATTAAATCCAGTCTACTTTAGCAAACTATTTAAGAAGCAAACAGGTGAGACTTTCAGTGATTATTTAATGAATTTGAGAATCAATAAAGCAAAACAATTAATGGAAAAAAGAGAATTGAATTTAAAAGAAATTTGTTACCAAGTGGGCTATAATGATCCAAATTATTTTAGCCGAGTATTTAAAAAATGTACGAATGAATCTCCTAAGGAATATCGAAAAAAGGTATTAATGAATATTTAAAGAGAATAAGAGGATAATTTGAATACTTGAATTTGAACTGATAAACGATTATTTACTGTATTTGAATATTTATTGTTAAAAGAGTCTAACGACATACTTAATGATCGTATTTACGAATTGCTTTTTAATTTGTACATACTTTTATCAAGTTGCTGTTTGACTCTTTTTTGTTTTGAATCGAAATTAACTGTACTAATATGTCCCAAAGTTAAGATAATGCTAGTTTCAATATTCTGAATGTAAACGTTTTCTAAGTTTAGGTAAATTAGTGCAGATAATAGACAAAAGAGTGAAGGAAATGGGTAAGCGTTTCCAATAAAAATCGTGATAACCTTATTTATGTAAGCGTAACCAGAAAAAAAGGGGGAAACACTTTGAAAAAGTTATCAAAGATTTTTGCAATAATTTCAGTATTTTTAGTAATGACTCTTGTTGCAGCTGGATGTGGATCTTCAGCAACATCAAGTGATAGCACTTCTGCTGGTAAGAAAAGTAAAAATGGTAAAGTTGATATTGGTATCGTTTTACCTACGAAAGATGAGCCACGTTGGACTCAAGATGAAACTCGCTTTAAAAATGCTTTAAAAGATACAGATTATTCAGTTGAAATTTTATTCTCACAAGGTGACTCTGCTAAAGAAAAAGCAAACGTTGATTCTTTAATTTCAAAAGGCATCAAAGTTTTAATTATTTGTCCTCAAGACGGTGCTGCTGCTGCTGCTTCAGCTGAAGCTGCAAAAGCTGCTGGTGTTAAAGTAATTTCTTACGATCGTTTAATTACAGGTACTGACGCAGTTGATTACTATGTATCATTCGATAGCGTTGCTGTAGGTGCTGCACAAGCACAATATCTTGTAGACCATGCTTCAGGTAAATCAGGTCAACCTTTATACCTATATGCAGGTGCTGCATCTGATAACAATGCATTCTTATTCTTCCAAGGTGCTTGGAAAGTTCTTCAACCAAAAATTGCTGATGGTACATTCAAAGTTGAGAATTCAGCAGCTGCAAATAGCTTAAAAGCTAAAGCTGATTTAACTCGTGATGAGCAAGCAAAAATTATTGGTCAAGTTACAACTAACTGGGACTTCAATGTAGCTAAAAACTTAACTGCTTCTAACTTAACAAAAGCTTCAAAAGCTGATAAAGGCGATGTATTAGTTCTTGCTCCAAACGATGGAACTGCTCGTTCAATCGCTGATACATTTAAATCAGATAAAGACGTATCTTCATATGTAATTTCTGGTCAAGATGCTGAAAAAGCTTCTGTACAATACATTATCGATGGCAAACAATCAATGACTGTTTTCAAAGATGTTCGTACTTTAGTTAAAGATGCAATCGCTACTGCAACTTCAATCTTAAAAAATGAAACACCTGATGCTTCAGGCGTAACAAACAACGGTAAAGCTGATATCAAAACAAAACAAACAGATATTATTGTTGTTGATCAAAGCACAGTGAAGAAAGACTTAGTTGATTCTGGATACTATAGTGCTTCAGACTTCACTGGATTGAAGTAATTAATAGAAGGAAAACCTTGCAAAATAGTGATGGTCTAACCGTCACTATTTTGTTAATTATTCAATTTAATCAATGACTCAAGTAGATGGCAAATTCGGGAGACTGATCATATGAGTGAATTTATTTTAGAGATGAGAAATATCTCAAAAGAGTTTCCAGGTGTTAAAGCATTAAGTGATGTTAACTTCAAGGTTAGAAAAGGGGAAATACATTGCTTAGTTGGTGAAAATGGTGCTGGAAAATCAACCTTAATGAAAGTTTTAAGTGGTATTTATCCATTTGGAACATATACAGGCGATATTGTTTTTGAAGATGAAGTTCAAAAGTTTTCAAAAATAAGCGATAGTGAAAAAAAGGGTATCGGAATCATTTATCAAGAGTTATCTCTTTTTCCAGAGCTGTCTGTATACGAAAATATTTTTATCGGACATGAAATTAAAAAGGGAATGACCGTTGATTTCAATGAAACGATTGTAAAAGCAATTGAATTGCTTAAAAAAGTAAAACTAGATGTAAATCCTGACGTGCAAATTAAAGAGTTAGGTGTAGGGAAGCAACAACTTGTTGAAATAGCAAAAGCACTTAGTAAAGATGTTAAATTACTTATTCTCGATGAGCCCACTGCTGCCTTAAATGAAGATGATAGTGAAAACCTACTTTTCTTGATGGGAGAATTAAAAAATCAAGGAATTTCTTGTATTATGATTTCGCATAAACTTAAAGAAGTAATTGCTGTTGCAGATACGGTTACTGTACTTCGCGACGGGAAAACAATTTGCTCTTTAAATAAAGAAGAAATCACCGAAAACACAATAATAAAGCACATGGTTGGTCGCGAAATTGACGATATTTATCCGAAACGTCCAAACCAAAAGTTTGGTGAAGTTTCATTAGAATTAAAAGACTGGAATGTATACGATCCAAAATTAGGTCGAAAGATTCTTCATCATATCAATCTAAATGTTCGAAAAGGTGAAATTATCGGTATTGCTGGATTGATGGGATCAGGACGAACAGAATTAGCGAAAAGTATTTTTGGTAATCCAACAAATTTCAAGCTTGAGGGTTCCGTTTTAGTGCAAGGTGAGCAAAAGCGTTTTAAACATCCGAAAGATGCAATAAAAGCAGGTATAGCCTATGTAACAGAGGATCGTAAAGGTGATGGATTAATCCTTGAACAAGATATTAAAAATAATATTTCGATTACGAACTTATTTGAAATTTCTAAGTCAAGCGTGATTAATCAACATGAAGAAATCGTCGTTGCAAATGATTACTTAAACAAGTTAAACATAAAAGCTCCTTCAATTACTTCAATCGTTGGAAAATTAAGTGGTGGTAATCAGCAAAAAGTATCATTGAGTAAATGGTTATTTACAAATCCAAACGTACTTATACTCGATGAACCTACTCGTGGGATCGACGTAGGTGCAAAATTTGAAATCTATAGTTTTATGAATCTACTGGTTGAACAAGGCATGAGCATTATCATGATTTCCTCTGAACTTCCAGAAGTCCTTGGTATGAGTGACCGAATTTATGTTATGGCAGAAGGTAAAATAACCGGGGAATTATCAAGAGAAGAAGCAACTCAAGAGAGCGTTATGGCTCTAGCTACCGTTTAAGAGAGGTTGAATAAAATGAACTTTTTTCAAGAAGCAGGCATGTTATTAAGGAAAAACATCCGTGAATATGGAATGTATATTGCTCTTGCAGTAATAATGTTAGTGTTTACTTTAAATACAGATGGACTATTTATGTCATCTCGTAATTTAAGTGATTTAATCAATATGACAGGTTATGTAGCTGTTCTTGCTGTAGGGATGACACTAGTAATTGTCATTCGTCATATTGACCTTTCAGTTGGGTTTGTTGCTGGTTTTCTAGGGGCAGTGGTTGCTCTATTTCTAACACATGGAATGCCAGTTTGGATCTCAATCATTGCAGTTCTAGTATTTGGAGCTATTATTGGTTTAATAAATGGATTCTTCGTTGCTAATTTAGGAATTCCATCATTCGTAGTGTCACTAGCAGGAATGTTAATATTCAAGGGATTACTACTAATGTCTCTTGTTAAAACTGGTACGATTATTGTTGCTAACGAAAGCTTTAAGGCAATTGGAAATGGCTATATTCCTAGTTTAGGAGATTTGAACGGTTTACACATCTCAACACTATTAATTGGTGCCATCTGTATTATTCTTCTTATATGGAGCGACTTTAAAAAGAGAAGCGTAAACATAAAGTACGGTTTTGAAGTACTTTCAATGCCAATGCAAATCATAAAATTATTGTTTATTTCCGGTATCATTGGTTACATTTCCTATATTCTTGCAGGCTATCAAGGAATTTCTTGGACTGCTGTGATCATGTTTATTGTAGTAGTAGTCTACCACTTCATTACAACAAGAACTCCTTTAGGGCGTCACATTTATGCAGTTGGTGGGAACCCTGAGGCAGCACAGTTAAGTGGAATTAGCGTAAAGAAAATCACTTACATTGTATTCGGTTCAATGAGTATGCTTGCAGCCCTTTCAGGCGTATTGTTTACAGCTCGACTTGCATCTGCTTCTCCCCAAGCAGGTACAATGTTTGAGTTAGATGCAATTGCTGCAGCTTATGTAGGTGGTGTTTCTGCTGCTGGTGGTGTAGGTAAAGTAACAGGTACAATTATTGGTGCATTCGTAATGGCTTCATTAACAAGTGGGATGAACTTAATGGGTATTGATATTTCATACCAATACATCATTCGAGGAGCAGTACTTGTTCTTGCGGTTGTATTTGACGTAATGACACGTAATAAAGGGAAATAATATATTAAAACAGAAACAGCCGATTATAGTGGCTTGTTTCTGTTTTTTTATTTTGTTAAAAAAGCAAGATAGTTGAACAAAGGAAAAATGGAAATATATGTTAATATATTAGTAGCTAACATAAAAAATAATAATTATTAAAAGAGGTGAAACTATGAAAAATTTCAGTATAATTTCACTAATATTATTAATCATTGGATTGATTTTGTTTGGAATAATTTATGTAATTCCAGGCTTCAACGAACTTATTGCATTAATTGGTTTTTTATTGTTATTATTTGGGGCGATCTGTAGCTTTATAGCAATTTCCAAAAGAGAAAGAGGGAACACTAAATTTTTTGCAGTATCATCGTTTTTTATCATATTTTTATTGATTACTTGGTTTGAACCTTTTCTTTTCTTACGTATGCTAACTTGGATTAAAAATTAAATAATGTAATAACTGCTTATGGAAATAACGTGGTGCATTTGTATGATCGACTTTATAGTCGATTTTTTTGTTTAACTAAATGGCAGATTAGTTTAAGTGAAAAGACTCACAAATAGGTACATATTCCTATATTTCTAAAACCAAATTTCATTCGTGTTTTCTATGATCGGATAAATTATTAATGTAGAGGAGAAATTTATTTTATCATTTATTAGAAGTAATTAACACTTAACTCATAAGTAGTAGCAGAATTTCAGGAAAAGGAGAAAGAATGTTCATCTATGGAGCGTCGAGATCGCTAACTAATGGAGACATTCGTGGACGCAAGATACTCAACGGTTTACTAGCAACTAACAAACGAAAATGTGGTATTTTTGCAAATAATTTATGCAGGATTTCATACAAAAAAAGCGAATCCTTAAAGATGGATTAGCACCCCAAAACCCTGTTAACTCAACAATATATTAAAAATGTATATTGTGAGAAAAAAGAAGAAAACCATATCCTTGGTATGTAAGGGATATGGCTTTTATTGTACTTCCGTTAAGTGTATTTATGTAAACTAGATTCGAACCATTTTCATAGGAAAATGGAGAGTTTCTTGTTCAACTAAACATGTTTCTATAAGTAGAGGGAGAACAGTTTAGTTGACGAGATCAATGTCCCAATGGCAGCTACGTTCTACCCTGGCTACTGTAATCATAAAACCTAAAAAAAATAGGTCAACCAGAAAAATCTGGCTAACCTTATAATACGATATGGCAGTATAGTTTAATAAGAAATTATATATTTATGGTAAAATATACCAAATGGGTGATGGGAAATTAAGAAAAAGAATTATACAGTTTTCTTTTTGTTATTGTTTACTGCATCTATTTCTGGAGGTATGGCACTTAAAGATTATTTTGATTATTCAATGATTATTGGAGTTGGATTAGCTATGATATTTTTTTTTGCTTCTGTTTATTCTCTCGGGAAAAAGAATAGGGATAATAACTTACATAACTAAATAGTTTATGCAACTAACGCATGCGTAGTTGAACAAATGCTATTAGCCGATTCGGTCATTTAACTGTAAGGAGGAATTGTTCATGAAGGAAAAGTTAGATAGTATCTTTTTAAATAGTGCAAACTCACAGATAGAATTATATAGTTCTATTGCTAGTATCATCCTTGGAGTAATTATTTTCTTTGTAGCACTTCACTTTAAGAAGAAGCAAAAGAACTGGTGGGTAATCGTTTCATTGATTGGGATGGTTGCGATTATCATCAATGGTGTAAAGCTAATTAATTAAAGAAGTTCGGTAAGAGGAACTCAAATTAAGGGTCAGACTATGCCCATGGTTTGGCGCTTTTTTCTATTAAACATTGGCGGGTGGGAATTCTGGAAGAGAATTTTATTTTGAATTAGATGTATACGGTTCTTGGGATAAAAAAACATTAAATAAAAACAGTATTGAAATGATTTGTGTCTGTAAGAAGTGAATGAACTTATGCAACTAACGCTTGCGATTCTTCAATAGAAGATCGCTTTTTCTTATTCAACATAATGGCAGGTTAGCTTAATAAGGAGATATGAAAAGAAATTCAAAAATCAACACAAAAAATTTGAGGTAGTAAAATACACCCAAAATTCAAATGTAAGCGTTATACTTAAAGGTTAGGTATATGTATTTTATTGGATATTTAGTATCTTAATTAATATAGGTTTTATAAAAACAGGAAATGGGGAAAGACACTGACATGAAGAAGATACTCGTTTATCCAATTTTAGCTGTGATGTTAAGTTCTGTATTAGGAGCTTGTACATCACAAAATGTACAAACTCCCAAACTAAAAGAAGAACAGGCAACTGAAAAGAATGCAGGAACAGAAGTAACTAAAATAAATACTTCCCATTGGTCCTATGAAGGGGAAACAAGCCCCGAGCACTGGGGGGAATTAGATCCTGCTAACTCAGCCTGTGTAAATGGTAGTGAACAATCGCCAATTAACATTGAATTTTCGCAAGTTGAGAATGAACAAGCTGCAGAAGACCTTCAAATTAATTATGAACCGACCTTATTTTCACTCATGAACAATGGTCATACTGTACAGGCAAATGCTGCGGGTGGTAGTAACAGCATACTCATTGAGGGGAAGGAGTACAAGCTTGCACAATTTCATTTCCATACCCCAAGTGAGCATCAATTCAACAGCAAAAACTATGTAATGGAGCTTCACCTTGTACATAAAGATTCAAATGGAAAGATTGCTGTCCTTGGAGTGATGATTCAGGAAGGTGAAGAAAATAAAAATCTGGCAGCGGTCTGGGATATTCTACCGAAAGAAGAAACAGATAAAGATATTCCCTTGAATGAGTCAGTTGATTTAAAGGCTTTGCTTCCTGAAGATCAAACTGCATTTCATTATGAGGGTTCATTAACGACCCCTCCTTGTACAGAAGAGGTAAAATGGACCATTTTTGAAATGCCGATTGAAATGTCAAAAGAACAAATTGAAGCATTTCAAAAGATTTTCCCCGATGATCATCGTCCAGTTCAATCTCTAAATAATCGTAAAGTCATAAAAAGCTAAAATATCCACGTTAATAGATTGTTATACCCAACGGGAGCGTTGATCAAAAAGAGATTAACACTCTATTTGTTGAACTTACTTATTGAACAAACGTGCAGTTTAGTTCAAGAAATAATTGCATTTATACAATAGTACATATGTTAAAATGTGGTAAAGGGGGTTGTTTTATGAAGGAAGAAAACAAACCATTTAATGATGTAATAGACCACTTTAACAAGATAGAAGGAAATGCTTCAAATGTTGTTAGCAAGGATGCTGTAAAAAAGTTGCCTAAACCATTAAAATATTTTGGGTATTTTATGGCTAGCTTCTTATCAATATCCATCTTGTTAATGATAATTTTAAATTTATTACACTAAACTGATCTTGATATTTAAGTCTGGCTGCCACCCTTTGGCAGCTTTTTCTTATTAAGCTCCCTCAGTTAGATACGATTATCTCTCGAATACTCACTTATTTAGCTTTTTCTTATTCAACTAAATGGCAGATTAGTTCAATAAGCACAGTGGGAATTCCTCGCTTTTTATAGGGCTCTAGTTCTTCTTTATAAAACAATTTGCCCAGATTATAGGCATCCATGGCATCAGTTTTTACTTTTCGTAAGCTTGTTTTTTTAGACTGATGAGACACTAAAGGATTAATCATAATATACAAGTAATTGTATTACTCTAAGAATTGTATGACAGGTGCTTGATAATGTCCTGTGGCTTCTAGAATGATAGTAGGTTTAACTAATGTCTTGTTTTCTATATCAGTCGAAGAATTATGAAGAAGTATAAGATTATCTGTCCAATCAGAAAGGCTAATCCTTATAAGAAGATGTTAAAAGCTACACAAGAACACTCTGTTTTACCGAACTTACTAAACCGCAATTTTAAACAGGGTATCCCAGGTAAGGCACTTCTTACTGATATTACTTATCTTTATTACGGAAACGGTCATAAGGCATACTTATCTACTATTTTAGATAGTTCCACAAATGAAATACTTGCCTATAATGTATCCAATCGACTTACATTGGATTTAGCGATAGATACCTTATTGAAATTAAAAAGAATCAGGCATACCTTATTAGCTGAAGGTGCGTTTATTCACTCCGATTAGGGCTCACATTATACCAGCCCTACTTTTCAGAAACATGTAAAAAAATTAGGACTAAAACAATCAATGTCTAGGAGAGGGAATTGTTGGGATAACGCTCTTCAAGAGTCCTTTTTTGGTCATTTTAAAGATGAGGCTAATATAAAACAGTGTAATACTTTAGAAGAACTTAAAAAGGAAATAAGAAATTATATGAGCTACTATAACAATTATCGATATCAATGGAATTTAAAGAAGATGAGCCCTGTAGAATACAGAAATCATCTTCTTTGTGTGGCATAACCTTTTTTTATTGTCCTTTACATAGGGTACATTTTAAAATTCTGGCTAATCATATAATACGAATGGCAGTTTGGTTGAGTAAGGGCTCAGATGGTTTTTTCTAATTGCTGTTTCTTGTTTATTTGGTATGAGTGCATCTGTAGAAGAGTTTGATCCATTAATTGAAATAGTGGAAGAAAACAATCCTGAAGAAACCAAACGAATAGAAGAAATGTTTGGCGGTACCCCTAAGTGAACGTTAATGGATAACATTGTGATATGTAGCAAATGCGTTGGAAATTATTGGTTAGTTATAATTCTTTACTAATCGTTCTA
>NZ_NUYF01000058.1:0-64041 GCF_002566505.1 Bacillus sp. AFS077874 | reverse complement strand
CTCATGAACCTCTTATGAGTTACTATATTTCAGTTTTTTGCTGGTTTACTTCCTCATTTATGAGTAACTACTTTTCACGTTTATGCTCTTTTTCTTGCTCATACCTTTCCCGTTACTTCAATAAGGAGAAAATAAAACAATTCGATCGCTTCATACAAACTTACAAATAAAAAGGACATTTTACTTAAAAAAATGTCCTTTTTACCAATTACATCATATTTAGGTTGTATAACTATCAAACTCTCAGTTTTTACTTTGATTAGCAAGTGCCATTTCTTTAACTTGTTCTTCAGTTAAGTCATAGAACTTAAGGAAGATGAATAATGCAATTAAACATCCAACCGCTCCACCTAGATTAAATGTCGCCCATAAGGATTTAAGAGTAGTAGCAGTTTGAGTAACGGCATGTCCATTTGTTGCTGCTTTATAGCCTGCAATACCGATGATCCACATTCCAAGTCCTCCGGATATTGCTCCAATAATTTTAGAACTGAATGTTTGTGTTGCAAATATAACTGCTTCAAAACGTGTACCATTTTTATAGCAATCATATTCAACTGAATCAGCAAAGAACATTGGATAAATAACAAGCTGCGGTGCTATTAACATTGCTTTAAGAACTGAAACGCCTAAAAATAATCCGAAATTTTCGTATGCAACAAAGTATGTGACAATTGATAGTATTGCATTTGCAGCTAAAGCAAAAGACATAAGTTTAATTTTTCCATATTTGTTTACTAACTTTGGAACAAATGGAGCAACAAGAACTACAGGTAAAATTCCAATTCCAAGAATAAGTGAAACTTTAGTTGCGTCCTTATAAATATCAGTAGCCACAAAAGGTGCTAAAGTGTTTGTAAAGTTAACTCCGTTTGCAATGATATTTACGATTACGATTGTTTTTAAATATTTGTTATTAAATAGTGAATGTAAGATTTCTTTAATTGCAGGTTCTTTTTTATTTGATTTAACTCGTTCTTTTACAAATCTTGTCATTGACATGACTACAAATGCAATGATTGAAAAAATTAATACAGAAATCATGTAATTGTTATCAGTTGCCTTTAAAACGCTTGGGAATGCAGCTACTGCAACAAGTATACCGACAATACCAGTAATTTGATTGTTTGCAAGTAAAACTGTTCGTTCTTCAGGGTTTGGTGTGATCACCGTTGAAAATGCGAATGCAGGAGCATCTGCAGCAGCATAAAGTGTACCCCATACTAAATATGTGACAGCTGCATAACCAATACGTACACCCTCAGAAGCTGCAAGTAATTGATGACTAAATCCGAAACAAAGAAAAGTCATAATAGGTACAGTAATTGATGCTAGATTTACCCAAGGTTTAAATTTTCCACTTTTTAAATTTAGTCGTTCGATAATTGTTGCGAGAGTTGGATCTACAAATGCATCCCAAATTCTTGCTAGTAAAAGAATACTACCTACAGTTGTTGCACTGATTCCTAAAACACTAGTATAATAAACTGCTAAAAATGAAGATACAATGAAGAAAATAATATTTTGACCAAAGAAATATGAGCTGTACATGAAACGCTCTGATTTTTTTGTAACAAAGGCATTTTTCGGTTTAGCATTTTTTTCTATAATTATTCGTTCATTTACAACTGAATTTTTCCCCATATTCCCACTCCCCATATCTTACTGATTACATTGTTTGTTTTAATAGTTCCGCTGCTGTTTTTTCGTCAAAAATATTATTTAAAAACTTAGAGATCATCACTTGTTTTTCTTTTTCATCTAACCCCATATCAACATCGCTATTTTGAAGAAATTGAAACATCATCATCAAGAACTGTTTCGCTTCTTCCTGAGCAGCCTGTCCGTTAATTGTTGCTGCTTCAAATGGAGCATGATTTAAAGTAATTAAGTTTAAATCTTCCATATATACTTTTAAACGTGATAGGAAATCTTCATAGTTTCTCTCGATCGTCCATGCTGATTCTGCAATTGCATTTATTCTAGGAGAAATCATAAATTCCAATATTTCTGGTTTAGTTACTCTTTCAGTCCAAATTGCCCCTTCAATTCCAAACACATTTGAAGCATTTAACGCAGGATTAGGTTGATATTCATAAGTTTTCTGTAATGTTACAATTGAATACGGATAATCAAAATAGCAGTTAAACAATTCAGAGAAAATGACTTCCTGTCCATTTTCAAAGTATGGCTTGCAATAGCTTTCCTCAGTAAATTCAACCCAATATTGTGTTATCAAGTTGTTTTCTACTTCTTTAGATCTTAATGTTTCATTCCAACAAACGACCTGTTTACCATGTTGATTTAAATGAGCTGTTATTCGTTTAGTAAATGCATATTGCAGATCATCATAACTATCGATGTTATTTTTTTTCATAAGTGCTAAACAATGAGGACAGGTTTTCCAATTTGTTTTTGGTACTTCATCTCCACCTATATGGAATTTTGATGAAGAGAACAGCTGAACGATTTCATCTAATAGATTAAATATCCAAGTATATGTTGATTCTTTTCCAGGACAGAGAACTGTCTTATACACACCAGCACTACTTGCTAATTCTACTCTTTCCTCAAAGCAGCTAAGACTTGGATTAGCAATTAACATGGCAGTGACATGTCCAGGCATATCGATTTCTGGTATAACTTCTACCCCTCTAGCTTGCGCATATTTGATAACTTCTCTTATCTCATCTTGCGTATAATACTCCTGATTTTCAGTTAATTTAGGATATACTTTAGATTCAATTCTCCAGCCTTGGTCATCGGATAAATGCCAATGTAACACATTTAATTTATTTAACGACATTTCTTCGATAATCTTTATCATTACATCCACGTCGAAGAAATTTCTACTAACATCTACAAGTAATCCTCTATGCTTATATTTCGGATAATCTGTAAAAATAACTCCGTCTAGTTTTCGATTAGAAGTTTTGACTGCTTCGACAATTAATACATATAGAGTAGTAAGAGCATTTTTTATTCCGGAGTCATCATTTGAGAATACTTTTATTTGATCAATAGAAATATCAATCTTATAACCACTTTCTTCAACTGTTGGATCCTTTATTAATTCAATATCAGCAATTGTATTTAAATCGGTTTCCGACACAAAAATGTCACATTTTGACTTTATTCTATCCGAAAATACCTCGATCCCAGCATCAATGAAGTCTTTATTTCTAATCGAAAGTGTTTCTTTTATAGCGAAACAAATCTTTTCTTTTAATTCGATTTTACCGTTGATCTTTGGTATTAAATTCATAAAGTCCCCTGCTTTCATTGTTAAATTTTTTGGGTATTCTTTTCGGTTTAACAATCCACTTTTTTTCAAATATTATAATTGTCAAAACTTGAAAACCCTTTCATTTTGTTGTATCTAAAATATATAATAATCGAAAAGAGTAATTTGATATTTTTTTGTGCATTTTGATAAAATCTTGCTCAAAATTGTGAGGTACTTCTTTGAAAAATTATAAACTCATAAACATATCTGAACTAAAAATAAAAGCAAACAGTTTCCATATTGTGTCTGGATTAGACGTTATAGGCATTGATTTTGATTTCAATATCGTTTTTTCTTTTACTTCATCTAATCATAAAAATGACCATTATAATTTCCTAATGGATTCACTTGAAACAATTAAAGTGAAATTAGATTCTATTTTAGAATCTAAAAATAATTATTTTAAACTTTATTGGCAAGAAACTCTCTTATATCATGTTTTTTTTATCAAAAACGAAAATGAAAATTTGCTAATTATTCTTGGCTCAGATATAGGATTAGATTGTCGTATAGATTTGCCATCAGAATCAGATTGGTATAGTAAATCGGAGCATTTTTTGAAATTATTACAATGGATCATCGAGCCTTATTCTACTGTTGCTTTCACTGAACCAGAACAGTATCATCTTGAAGGAAAAGAAGGACATCAACCTCCTTTTGTTCCCGACGTTTCTTTAATTGAACTTTATTATGAGAAAGAATCTTTACATGCTACCACCGAGGAATTTGAAGAATTTAAATCGATATTGGTAGGAGGAAAATTGGGGGAATTAGAAAAACGATTTAATTTTACTAAGGTACTTGAATCAATCGATCAAATCGAGTTAGCAAAAGGAGACTCTTTAAGATCAATGAAAAATCATTTTATAGCCGCTTGTGGAATAATCTCCCAATATGTAATTGATTCTGGTTCAGATAATGAATATGCAAGAACTTTAGCGGATAAATATATTAATTTAGTTGAAAGGTTAACTTCGAAACTTGATATTTTTAAATTAATGAAAGAAATGATCTTAAAATTTTCAGAATGTATTGTCCATTTTTCTAATCCGAATTACTCAAGTCTAACAAAAAAAATTATTCTTTATTTGAATGCAAACTTTTATGAAAATATTACTTTACAAGATGTAGCCAAAGAATTTAATATAAGTTCTTCTCACCTTTCAAAAAAATTAAATAAAGAAACAGGTATGTCATTTAATGATAATTTAAATAAAATTAGAATAAACGAAAGTAAAAAGTTACTACTTCATACCGATAAGTCTATTTTAGAAGTAGCGATTGCAGTGGGCTTTAACTATCAAAATCATTATGGTAAAGTTTTTAAGCAAATTGTAGGAGTTTCACCAAATGCATTTCGTAATCATCGTACTAAGTAAAATGTTATATTTCTAAGTAGTTCAAAAGGAGCCAATTATTTGGTTCCTTTTTTATTTTCAATAAGTTGTTGTAAATAGAAATTATTCCTTTTCAATTTTTTAGACTATATTGAAAAGGTAAATTGTGGGTATCCTAACTGTTAGAATCGAATGCCATAGACCATTTATTATGGTCCTTTAGTAAGCGAGACATTTATATTTAGGACGTGAGATTATGTCAGAGACAGATATGTCAAAATACGAGAAGAAAATTGAAGTTCGAAATATACGTATGGAAGATATTAGTGAAATTATGAAGCTATCAAACCGTTGTTTTCCAGGTATGGAAGGATGGAAAAGAGAACAATTAGAAAGTCATATTCGCATTTTTCCTGAAGGCCAGTTTTGTGTAGAGTATGAAGATAAAATTATTGGTTCTTGTTCAAGTTTAATGGTTGACTTCGATGAATATGATGACCAGCATACTTGGAACGTCATAACTGATAATGGTTATATTACAAACCATGATCCGAATGGATTTAATTTATATGGAATTGAAGTTATGGTTGATCCAGAATACCGTCGTATGAAAATTGGCCATCGTCTTTACGAAGCGAGAAAGGAATTGGCTCGACAATTAAATCTTCAAAGCATTATCATTGGTGGTCGAATCCCAAATTATCATAAGCATAGAGATGAAATGTCACCACGTGAATATGTAGCTGCAGTAGAAAAGCATAGTATTTATGACCCAGTTTTATCATTTCAATTAATGGAAGGTTTTACAATTAAACGAATTAATACACGTTACCTTCCCGATGATAAAGCATCAGATTCATTTGCCACTTTGATGGAATGGAGTAATATTGACTATCTTCCAAAATCTAAACGTGTTTATCGTGCATCATTCCCAGTTAGAATTTGCGCAATACAATACATGATGAAAAAAATCGATTCATTCTCTGATTTTACGAAGCAAATTGAGTATTATGTTGACGTCGCCGCTGACTTCGGTTCCGATTTTGCTGTTTTCCCAGAGTTGTTTACAACACAATTGATGTCTTTTCTTGAAGAAAAACGCCCTGATCAGGCTGTTCGTAGGCTAGCAACCTATACTGAGCAATATATTGAACTTTTTACAGAACTTGCTGTACGCTACAATGTCAATATTGTAGGGGGATCTCACTTCGTTGAGGAAGATGGTAATATCTACAATGTTGCTTATCTATTTAGACGCGATGGTACGATTGAAAAGCAATTAAAAATTCATGCAACTCCTAATGAGAGAAAATGGTGGGGAATTTCAGAAGGTAACGAAATCCATGTGTTTGACACAGATTGTGGAAAAATCGCTATCCAAATATGCTATGATATCGAATTTCCGGAACTTGCTCGTATTGCAGTAGATCAAGGGGCAAATATCATTTTCGTTCCATTTTGTACGGATGATCGCCAAGGTTATCTCCGTGTTCGTTATTGCGCTCAAGCAAGAGCAATCGAGAACCAAGTATATACTTGTATCGCAGGAACAGTTGGGAACTTAACACATGTACAAAACATGGATATTCAATATGCACAATCTGGTATTTTCTCCCCTTCTGATTTTGGCTTCGCAAGAGATGGCATTGTTGGAGAATGTGATGCAAATGTTGATACTGTCGTAGTCGGGGATGTTGACCTTGAAAAATTAAGACGTTCTCGAAATACGGGATCAGTTCGGCAATTACGTGATCGACGTCGTGATTTGTATCGAATTGAATTTAAGAATTTAAAGCTAGAATAAAGACCTTGATTGATAAAAAAATTGATATTAAAGAATTAAGCTCAGTCTAAAATAGTATGCTGAGCTTAATTTATTTTATATTTTTTCAATTTATATGTGTTAGAAATAGGCTTCCAATTGTAAAGATTGATGAAATATAAAACGAAAATGGAACTTTAAAAATTTCCGTTTCATTATCTATACCTGCTATGATTCCCGTTTTTCCCTGAACTGTTGATTTATCTAATCTTCCAATCAAGCCATCCCTACTAGTATTAAAAAAACGATTATAGCTGTAATAATCAACGAACTAACAAAAAGCCAATTAGTCCAAGTAGAACCCATTGCATAGGAAAATCCAAAAGGTGTCAGAATCAAGCTTATAAACGTAATACTCCCCGAGAGTAAATTTTTCACTTTTTCACCTCTTTGTCTCCCTGTTCTAAGTTTCACCTTTTACTATATTCTACCAATTTTTTAAAATTCATTTATTCTTATATTTTATTTAATAGTTTTACTCGTAAATAAAATAAATTAATATTTAAATCCTTATCGCAACTAATATTCTGTATTTTTTTTGACATTTTCAGACATTGAAACAAATCTCTACTATTCTAAAAAAATGTTAATCTGAGTAATTTTTCCTAAAAATTTTTAAAAAGTACAAATCTGTGTACGATAACATTTTTTTATGATATCTTTACTTTATAATTTGATTATTCAGAAATAATTATAATTTTAAATTATATGTCGAATTTTTGTATTTTTCTTATTATTTCTAATGAAATCTGTTTAATACGAGGAGTGAAAGTTTTGGAATTAAACGATGTATTACATGGGCATAGATCAATTCGAGAATATGAGGATAAGGAAGTAAGCCAAGAATTGTTAGATCAAATATTAGATGCAGGTATTCGTGCGTCTTCAAGTGGTAATATGCAATCTTATTCGATTATTGTCACAAAAGACAAGGAAATTAGAAAGAAATTATATTCTGCTCATATGGAGCAATCAATGGTTATTGATGCACCTATTCTTTTAACTTTTTGTGTGGATTTTAATCGAATGAGAAAGTGGCTTACGCTTAATGATGCACCCGTACATTTTGATAATTTCATGAGCTTTATGATTGGTGCCATTGATGCTACTTTGGCATCCCAAAACTGTGCTTTAGCAGCTGAGAACGCAGGTCTTGGTCTATGCTACATGGGCTCTACCCTAGCAAATTGTAATCAAATTGGTGATATCCTAAACTTACCTTCAAATGTCGTACCAGTTGTAGGCTATTCTTTAGGCTATCCAAAAGAAAATCCAGCATTACGTGACCGGCTTCCAAGACAAGGTCTAGTTCATTATGAACAATATAATGATTATTCAGATGAAGATATTCTTGAAATCTATAAAGAAAGAAATGAAAAAGGCTGGCAACGTTACATGGACGTTCCAAAGCTTAAAGAAATGACAGAGCGACTAGGATTAAAGAATTTAGCCCAAATTTATACGATTGCAAAGTATACACAAGAATCACATCATGAATATTCACAAACAGTACTAGAATATTTAGAGAAACAAAATTTTATGAATAATAAATGATAGTTATCAATAGAAAAGTCGATTTCCAATGAAGAATCGACTTTTTATATTTTCATTTTTTATAGATTACTAGTTATTCTTCTCATTTATAAAGATAAACATATAAACTAATACCCTCTTGCTTAATGTTATAATTCTTAAATTCAGTTTCATTTAAAAACATCTCAAAATTTTCTTTTGTATAAGCACCTTTTTTCAAGAACGTTTTAAAAGCAAATTTTACAAAATACTTATCAAACCCCGTCATTCCAGTTTTTCTAATTTCACCTTCAATATCTTGTGCAGTTGCATTAAAATTCATATCGATTATAAGTGATGTTCCACCTGGTTTTAATACCCTATACATTTCTTTGAGTGCTTTTACTGGATCCATAAAGTTCTTAAATGCTGCACTGCAAATAATAAAATCAAATGTGTTATCATCACAAGGTAGATTTGATGCATTACCTTCTTTAAAATTTACTAAAACATTTGCTTCCTTTGCATTATTTTTTTCGATGTTAACAAAATCTGGACTTAACTCTATTCCTGTAACATCAAAACCTATTTTTGCAAGCTCAATAGATAGATATCCTGGTCCGGGAGCTACTTCTAAAATCTTTGCACCTTCTTGAACTAAAGATTGTATTTCGGTTGCATATTCTTGCATTTGTGTCATACGGCTTTTTCGGGAGTTTTTGTCATACCATTTTGCTGTATACCCATAAATACCAACATCTTTTTTCTTCCGCATATTTTTCATCATCTTATCCACCCTACCTCTTTTTTTAATGTGATCAATCATTGTTCACAAGCCTTATTATTTTAAAAAATTTATTTGATTTAGCTAGTAGGTAATTTGTTTGAACTTTAAAGTAGTTTATATTTCTAGTACAATAAGAGAACAAAAACGTCTAACAACGTTAGTTATCTAACATCGTTAGAGTAACATCTAACACTGTTAGAGTCAATGACAATTATTATATTTTTGGAGAGATTTTATGGCGATAACGAAAGAAGCAATTGTAAAAGCATCCCTCGATATTTTAAATCGTGACGGAATAAGTAATTTATCGATGCGCACATTGGCAAAAGAACTTGAGATCAAAGCCGCATCCTTATATTGGCATATTAAAGATAAACAGGGTTTGTATGATTTAATTGCAGAGCACTTAAATAATGAAATTGTGCTACCTGAAGAATTAGATGATGCTAGGGAAGCTTTAACAGCTCTAGCATTTGAAGTGCGAAGAGTCTTATTAAAAACACGAGATGCAGTAGAAGTTTTTGCGCAATCAATGCCAACTACACCGAGTAGATTAAAAGCAGTAAAATTCACTTTAGAAAATTTAACTAAATTCGGTGTATCTGATCAAAACTGTCTAGTTGCTGGTAACCTTTTTAACAACTACGTATTATCATTTGTAGCAGATGAACATCGTGCAATGCAGTTCACATATACTCCCGAAGAAGTAACTGCATTTACATCATTTTTTGGTGAGCAGTATCATTATCGTTTTGATTTTGAAGAACAATTTTTATATGGATTAAGGGTAATATTTGCTGGATTACATACTGAATAAATAAAAAAAGTCACATCATACTTTCGATGTGACTTTTTGAAATAGTATTTAGAATTTACATCAATTTTTAATACGTTAACTTTCTTTGAAACTAAAATAGGATCTGAAAACTAATCAGCTCCTATTTTAGTTTCATTCTTTTCCTTTATAACTGGTTTCCCGTCCTTATCCAATAATGGGGTGAGTCCTCCAGCATAGCCATCCTAACTAAATAAATATTGTATTCCTGACTCTTTATCTTTTTTACGACAGACATCATTTTAGCTTCTTTATAGATTACAAAAATCTATTATCCGAATCTTTTATAGACAAATGTATCCTCCTTAATCAAACCGAACTGTATCAAAACCATCCATTATATCTTCTAATTCAGTTAAAAAATTTAATTGGACTGGACCGGGAATTTGCTCCATCCACTTTTTAACTTCAGGTAACTCTTCAGCCTCTTCAATATTTGTTGGTTTTGGATCAAGCGTTTCCCACCATTTCTTCAATTCATCAATAAATTCATAGAAATAGCGTTCAAATCTTTCTGCCCACTCTGCTCCTTCATCATCAGTCGTTTTTTGCATCATGCTCCAAGCTTCCATTGCTGTTTCAAAGTATTCATCAATCTTTTTCATGGTATTTTCCTCTCTTGATATAAGTACTACTTACTCTATTATATAAATTATTGATTAGAATCAATTCGATGTGTTGGTCATTTTTCAATTCAATAACCACACCAGTGATTTAAAATCTTGGTCGATCATTATTATGTGTCTGTCTCGTAATTTCTTCATGTAATTTTTGACTTTCTGTTTTATCTGGCGCTTTTGTTCCGAACTTTTTTTGCATAAAGAAACCAAATGCAATTGCGACAACTATCCCCCCCAAAATAGATAGCCAAATAGTGTCAATTCAATCACTACTTTAATTAATAGTATTAGCAAAATAAAAATCGACTTTACGTCGATCTCGTTGTTTTAAAATAGATTTAAGTAAACTGCATATCTACTATTTACAAACTATGAATTAATTCATTTATTCCAGGTATTAATATCATAATTATTGAGGAAGAAACCAACAGTATTGTGACTTTATTAGATAATTTCACTTTTCCTTTACCATTGTACCATCCACTAAATTGAATTTTATTCCGATATAAGACAAATATTAATAAAAGGATTCCAAAAGAACTCCACCATCCCGAATTTGAAAGATTCACACCAATTCCCATGTATATTTCTGATAAAACTGTTGAAAATAGAGCACCTAGTATCCCGAAGATTACGATAATTCTAATCATTTCTAATATTAGTCCCACTTAAGCTGACATTGCCTTCATTTAAAGCCTCCAAAAGTTTATTTTACTTTTTAAAATATTTCTATCTAAGATATATATTCGATATTTGGTAATTTTCACCTTTTTTATCCACGTTTTAATTAAAAAAAAATTAAATGTAGCATTCTATGTTTACCTTTTAAAGGGATTTTTCATTGTACTTAATAAATTCCCCCTATTAATTAGACGAATAGATCCTTCTTACAAACTTTTAATTTTCAATAATTCCATATAAATAATCTGTTTACTAAATGGTATGAAGTTCCATTGTAATTTAACCTAAATTTCGTTCATCAAGTTATAAAATTTTGTATACAATTTGTGTTAAATAAAAATACATCAATATCAAGCTATGGGCTATTTCACTATCAATTACTTGTCTACGATATTTCACAACCAGTACAAGATGATCTGAATGTTATTACTGTCTAATTTCACTGGTATATAAGCCCTTTATTTTATCTAAGACTGAATAGACTAAAACCAACCGAAATTCTTAAAAATAGACCGCTCCTTCATTGAAAATATGACTGAAAATCCTAAGAACTTTTCATTAGTCAAAGCGATTATTAAGATGGGTCATAGTTTAGGATTTAAATTTGCTGAGGGAGTAGAAACCGAAGATCAAATGAAAATGTTAAAAAATTTAAATTGCGATGTCGGTCAAGGTTACTATTTTAATCGTCCTTTACCGTTAGAGGAAATCTGTCTTTCAAAGGAGATAGGAATTAACTGATTCGAACTTTACTAAAGGGCGTATTAATACGTCCTTTTTTTGAGCTCACTTTTCTTACAAGATAGTCAAGGCTTCTCGTGAGGAATAAAGTGTAAATAGTTAGAAAATACTATTGAAAGGTTTTTAATGTTCAGGGGGGATATTTTGTTTAGTCAGGTCGTAAAATCTATACCCAACTTACTGACAATCGGAAATTTAATTTGTGGTGTTCTATCGATTACGCTTAATATGAGTGGTTTAATCATGTTATCCTCAATTTTTATTTTCATCGCTGCTATGTTTGATCTTCTTGACGGTAGAGTTGCAAGGAAACTAAAAGTGAATAGTGAATTTGGTGTAGAGCTAGATTCTTTAGCGGATATTGTTAGTTTCGGCGTTGCCCCTGCGCTTTTATTTCATTCCATATCGGCACCATCAATCTTAACCTCACTAGCATTTATCCTTTTTCCTACGATGGGGGCATTAAGATTAGCAAAATTTAGCGCTAAGCCTACAATAGGTTATTTTAAGGGATTACCTATTCCTGCCGCTGGTTTACCTTTAGCTGGTATGGGAATGTTTTTTTATAGTAATGCATGGATTACTTTAATTCTTGCTTTCTTAATGGTTAGTCCAATTAGGTTTAAAAAGCTTTAACAAACTTTAATGCAAAATGCTATTACCCTCTGTTGAGGATATAGCATTTTTAATTTTTATTGAAAAAATTTTATCGCATTACTTTACTAATTATTAAATGAAATGATTGCATTTTTTAAGGTGTAAAGTTTTGCTGTGAAAATATAAAGTTCATTATAATTATTTTCCACGTATTCATCAATAATGCTAATCCCTTTTATAAAGTTCTCGATCAATAAATATGTATATTTTCCGTCCCATGCGAATCGATTAATTCTGAATAATTCATCTGCTAATACTTGGAATCTAAATTCTTCAATTAATAGTTTTATTTGATATATTTTGTCTTTATTAGTAGTAGTTGTGTATTTACTATTTTCATAACTATTATGTACTAATTTGACAAAATCATTTATATCTTCAGCCAACATGTTCGCTTTTTGCATCTCAAATTTCATATCTCCATCCCCTATAGTGTTAAAAATATACATCACTAGAGTGTATGTTTTTATTTTAAATCATATCACAAACAATCCAATTAATCTCGTATCCTACTTCTTCATGGAAAAAAGCAATTCAAATAAAATAAGAGCCACATATGTTATACGATTAACTGATGGATTTCAATACAATGATTTCAAACACTCGGTTGCAAAATTTGTTCGAGAAAATCATGTGCAGACAGATAAACATTGGATGACCAAACAGATTAAAGCAAATCGACTAAAACTAGAATAGAAGAGATTATTTTTTAACACCAATTTAAATTTTATTGAAAGGAATGAGAACAATGTAATTTGTTATTTTTATAAAAATATATGAAGTAAGCCATAGTATTCAACGATAAAGAGTTGATTTATATATGAACATCCATATTGAATTAGAAGGAATGGTTCGACTCTCCCAACCATTACACCAACATAAATGATTTTTTATTCACAAGTACCCCTCTCTTTAAATCATAAAAAAGAGACGCTATCCCTCAAAGAATCGCATCTCCAAAAAATTCTTCTCTTGTAATCATTCAAAAAACCAAAATTCTTTTTTAAACCTATTTAATATAAGTTAATCCGATTCGATTATTAAAAATTTGATTTCGATTTTTGAAAACAAATGATCCATCAACATAATCAATGACTAGTTGGTCTTCGTATACATCTTCAAAATTTTTATTTACCATAAATTCAAACTGGTCTCCAATGATCATTTTTTCATTAGGACCACATTCTCTTTTATTAATAACTTTTATCTCGTAAATGTTATTAACGACATCACAGCTTCCACGGTCAAATTCTAATTGAAGTAATTTATTTTGATCTACTGCGCCAAGTATTTCTTTAGCTGCATCAGTTATTTTAAAATCCATATTAAAAGTCTCCTAATTTAGATTAAACGTTTAAAAATTTCACACACACTGCTTCAGGTACTTGTACGTCTGATTGAAGCACTGTTAATTTTCCAGTCGTTTTATTTCTTGCATATAATACTAGAGTCCCTGACATTTCATTTGAACCAACTAAATAGTTCTCAGATGGATCTAAAACGAAATCTCTTGGCCAATTACCCTCACTTGAGGTAATTTCCACTAATTCAAGCTTACCAGTATCTTGATTTACACTAAATACTGCGATACTATTATGACCACGATTTCCTGCATATACAAATTGACCGTCTTTTGAAATATGGATGGCACTTCCTTGATTGTTTTCAGTAAAATCGCTAGGGATTGTAGAAATATATTGTAAATCTGTAAAGCTTCCATCTTCATTTAATTGTAGCGCAATTACTTCTGAACTAAGCTCCGTCATAATATAAGCGAACTTTCCATTCGGATGGAATGTGATATGACGTGGCCCACTTCCAGGTTTAACAGATAGACTGCTTACTTCAATTAAAGAATTGTTTTCGATTTTATAAGTAATTAATTGATCGATTCCTAAATCAATTGCAACAACATATTTTTCATTTAATGTAAAACCTGAAAAATGGGCATGAGGTTTTTCCTGACGTTCTTTATTCGGACCTGTTCCTTCATGTTGCATAATCGATTTAACATCACTAGCAAAACCATTTTCTTGATTGATTTTAAATAATTCAATTGTACCTTTATGATAATTTGCTGTAACAATATTTTGCTTAACTGAGTCAACGCTAATATGACAAGGTGAAGCGCCTTCATTAAGCTGTTCATTTAATTTTTTAAGCTCACCACTGTTTTCATCAATTGAATAAACTGCAATTCCACCTAAGTTTCCTTCTTTTGCAACAGCATATAGGTTCTTATTATCTTCACTAATTGTTAAATAAGTTGGATTTCCTAGTTCAGCAACAGCTTTTACATCAGTTATTCTTTCTTTTACTGTATCAAGTGTAAATTGATAAATACCTTTACTTTCACTTTTTGTATATGTACCTACATAACCAACAAATTTCTGATTCGAATTCATTACTATTTCCTCCTCTATTCCTTGTTTTTATGTAAATACCCCCATTTCATAGCTACAAATGAGTTTCAATGAAGATGGGGGCTTTATACTTATTAGATTTAAAGTTTGTTACAAATTATAATGAAGTTTTTGCCCAGTCAGCAGCAAATTTTTCAATACCTTGATCTGTTAATGGGTGTTTAGATAATTGCTCAATAACACTGTAAGGAATTGTTGCGATATGAGCTCCAGCTAATGCTACACGAGTAACATGGTCTGGGTGACGAACTGACGCAGCAATGATTTGAGCGTCCATATTATGAACTCGGAATAATTCAGCAATTTTAGCAACTAATAATACGCCATCTTCAGAAATATCGTCTAAACGACCTAAGAATGGAGATACATAAGTAGCACCCGCTCTAGCTGCTAATAATGCTTGGTTAACAGTAAAGATTAATGTTACGTTTGTTTTAATACCTTTTTTCGTTAAGTAGCGGCAAGCTTCTAAACCAGCAAGTGTCATTGGTAATTTAATTGTAATATTTTTATCTCCGCCGTTTATTTTAATAAGCTCGTCAGCTTCAGCGATCATTTCTTCAGCAGATACAGCATTTGGCGTTACTTCAGCAGAAACAGATTCTACTTCAGGAACTAATTTTAAAATTTCTTCAATACGGTCTTCGAATTTAACGCCTTCTTTTGCTACTAAAGATGGATTTGTCGTTACTCCAGATAATACGCCCATTTTATAAGCTTTTTGGATGTCTTCTACATTAGCTGTGTCAATAAAAAATTTCATTTTTAAATTCCTCCAATTTTTAGGGATATTTCCTATTTTATACTTTATTTATTTCTTTTCAACTGCATGTCCACCAAATTCATTACGAAGAGCCGCAACAACTTTACCAGTGAACGTATCGTTATCTAATGAACGGTAGCGCATTAATAATGACATTGCAATAACTGGTGTAGCAGCTTGAAGGTCTAGAGCTGTTTCAATTGTCCATTTTCCTTCACCAGATGAATGCATTACGCCTCTAATTTCATCAAGCTTAGCATCTTTTGAGAATGCATTTTCAGTTAATTCCATTAACCAAGAACGAATTACAGAACCATTATTCCATACTTTCGCAACTTTTTCATAATCATAATCAAAGTCACTTTTTTCTAATACTTCAAATCCTTCACCGATTGCAGCCATCATACCGTATTCGATACCATTATGAACCATTTTTAGGAAATGTCCACTACCAATTTTACCAGCATATAGGAAACCATTTTCTACTGAAGTATCTTTAAAGATTGGTTCTACGATTTCCCAAGCTTCTTGGTCTCCACCAACCATATAACAAGCACCGTTACGAGCGCCTTCCATACCGCCAGAAGTACCAGCATCCATGAACCTTATACTATGTTCTTTTAATTCATCATAACGTCTAATAGACTCTTTATAATGTGAGTTTCCTGCTTCAATGATAATATCCCCTTCTGATAAGAATGGTTTAACATCATTAATAACTGAATCTACAACACCATGCGGTACCATGATCCATAGAACTCTTGGAGTATCAAGATTTTTAACTAATTCTTCTAAGCTTGTAGTACCAACAGCACCTAAACCTTTCATTTCTTCTACAGCAGCAGTATTTAAATCAAATGCTACTACTTCGTGGTTATGATCCATTAAATTTTGACCTAAGTTTAGACCCATTTTTCCTAATCCAATTAAACCAACTTTCATTACGTTATCCTCCCATAATATCTACAGTAATATTAATGTTTTTCTCTAAGTAAAAATTTTTATGTTAAAAAAATAAATAAAATATTATTTAAATCAAGAATTTAATAAAGTTTTACTTACGTTTACTACATTCTTAGTACTAAAACCAAATAATTCCATTACTTCATTACCTGTTCCAGATGCTCCAAAAGTCTCAATTGAGATTTTTTTACCTTTGAAACCAACATAGCGTTCCCATCCAAGTGAAATCCCCATTTCAATTGAAACACGGTTTAATACATGTGATGGTAACACAGACTCTTTGTATTCATCTGATTGCTGATCGAATAGCTCCCAACTTGGCATTGCTACAACACGAACTGATAAGTTTTCTTTTTCTAACTCATTTTTACTATTCACTGCAAGTGATACTTCTGAACCTGTAGCGATTAAAATTAAGTCTGGTTGATCGTTCGTTTCTGTTAAAACATATCCACCTTTTGAAAGATTATCTAATCTAGAAGCTGTTTCTTCATAAACAGGTAAATTTTGACGACTTAATACTAAAGCGATTGGTCCATTTGTATTTTGTAACGCATATGCCCAAGCATTAGCTGTTTCATTTGCGTCTGATGGACGAATAACAGTTAAACCAGGGATTGCACGTAAAGCAGCTAAATGTTCAACTGGCTCATGTGTAGGACCATCTTCACCAACTGCAATTGAGTCATGAGTGAATACATATGTTACTGGTAATTGTTGTAATGCTGCTAAACGAATTGATGGACGTAAATAATCATTAAATACGAAGAATGTACTTACAAAAGGCTTAACTCCACCATGTAATGCCATACCATTTGCAGCAGCACCCATCGCATGCTCACGTACACCAAAATAAATATTGCGTCCAGCAAATGATTCGACAGCAAATTTACTTTCATCTTTAATATCTGTCATTGTTGAATGAGATAAATCTGCGCTTCCACCAAAAATTTCAGGAACTGTTTTAATGTAGTGATTAATTGCTTCTCCACTCGCAACTCGTGTAGAGATTGTTTTATTCTCGTCAAAAGTTAATAAATCTTCTGTTTCGATTAAAACTTCACCTTTAATTGCTTTTTCAAGCTGAGCAGCTAATTCTGGGTAAGCTTCACGGTATGCATTAAATAATTGATTCCACTCAGCTTCTTTTTCACTGCCTTTTTCTTGTATTTCTTTGAAATGTAGTTTAACTTCTTCTGGTACAAAGAAATCTTCTTCGTAGTTCCAAGCATATGTTTTTTTCGTTTCTTTTGCTTCTTCAAGACCTAATGGATTACCATGGGCTTTATTTGTACCAGCCACTTTTGGACTTCCGTATCCAATAATTGTTCGAACTTCAATAATTGTCGGTTGGTCTGTGTTTTGTTTAGCTTGTTCGATCGCTTTAGAAATTTCTACATGATCGTTTCCATCTTCTACTCTTAAATATTGCCAGTTAAATGATTCAGCTCTCTTTTTCATATCTTCTGAATAAGAAAGATTTAATGTACCATCTAATGAAATATCGTTTGAATCGTATAATACAACTAACTTACCAAGTTTCATATGGCCAGCAAGTGACATAGCTTCGTATGCAACACCTTCCATTAAATCACCATCACCAACTAATGCATAAGTAAAGTGATCGATAATAGAAAGTTTATCTTTGTTAAACTTACCTGCTAAATGAGCTTCAGCCATTGCCATACCAACTGCAGTAGCGATACCTTGACCTAATGGTCCAGTCGTAGCTTCAACACCATCAGTGTGTCCAAATTCAGGATGACCAGGTGTTTTACTATTTAGTTTACGGAAATCTTTAAGGTCTTCGATTGAAACATCGTAGCCTGCAAGATGTAGTAAACTATATAACATACTTGAACCATGACCAGCTGATAAAACAAAACGGTCACGGTCAAACCATTTTGAACTTTTTGGATTATGCTTTAAATGCTCTGCCCATAATGCATATGCCATTGGAGCTGCACCCATTGGTAAACCAGGATGACCAGAATTAGCTTGGTTTATCGCATCAATTGAAAGTGTACGAATTGTATTAATTGATAATGTAGAAATCGAACTCATAATTTAAATACTCCTTTTTAGATCTGTTTTGTTGTTTTCATTATCTTGTACAAAATCTTTATCTAACCACCATTTGAAACCATCTTCTGCTAATAAATCATCAGCAGCTTCTGGACCAAATGAACCGGATTTATAAGTATGAAGTGGTACTAAATTTTCTTCAAATGCTTCTAAAATTGGTTGAACCCATTGCCATGATAATTCTACTTCATTCCAATGAGCAAAAAATTTCGAATCGCCTCGTAACGCATCGTAAACTAATAACTCATACGCTTCTGGACGATCTTCTTTATTCGCAAAATACTCAGCTTGTACAGGTTCAATATTACCCTCTACGTTTTTACTATTTAAATAGAAAGAAACTCTTTCATTAGGATTAATTTCAATAACCAATAAATTTGTTCCATTGTCAGTTCTAAGGTTTTGAATCGGACTTTTGAATTCAAAAACGATTCGAGTTGATTTTTCTTTCATTCTTTTACCTGTACGGATATAGAATGGGATTCCCTTCCAAAAATCGTTTTCGATTAATACTCTAGCTGCTACATAAGTATCATTTTGTGATGAAAACTCAATTCCTGGTTCTTGTCTATATGCAACTACTTTTTTACCATTTTGTTCACCAGAACCATATTGACCTCGAACTACATGAGAAACTACTTCTTCTTTTGATAGAGGTCGAAGAGATTCAAGAACCTTTTTCTTCTCAGCTCTCACATCGCATGCAGTATTTTGTTTCGTTAAATGCATAGCAGACATCATTAACATTTGTAACATATGATTTTGGAACATATCTCGAATTGCACCAGATTTATCATAATAACCCGCACGTTCTTCAACTCCGACTGTTTCACTTGCCGTAATTTGAACATTTGCGATATATTGATTGTTCCATAACGCTTGTAAAACTGGATTTGCAAACTCTAAAGCTTCTAAGTTTTGAACCATAGGTTTGCCTAAGTAATGATCAATTCGGAAGATCTCATCTTCATTAAATGACTTACTTAATTTTTCATTTAAATCTCTAGCAGTTTTCAAGTCACGTCCAAAAGGTTTTTCAATAATTAGACGCTTCCAACCTTTTGTCGTACCAAGTCCACTTCCCTTAATATTTGATGCAATAACTTCAAAAAATTCTGGTGCTACAGATAAATAAAATAATCTGTTTTCAGGTATCTGTAATTCCAGTTCTCTTTCTTTGACTAAATCTAATAAATCAACGAATCCTTCTTTGTTCGTGATATCTAGCTGTTGGTAACGAATTGAATCTAGAAATTCTTGGACCATTTTTTGATCATCTATAGAACGTCTTGAAAAAGTAATTAGTGATTGCATTACTTGATTCTGAAATTCATCATTTGAAAAATCTTTTCTACCAATTCCAATGATTGAAAAAGACTCAGGCATCTTTTGATCTATATATAAATTATATAAAGCAGGAAAAATTTTTCGTTTTGCTAAATCGCCTGTGGCTCCGAACAATACAAATGACATAGAATCCATTAACTAAACCTCCTCTTAGTCGAACTTTTAACTAGTTGATAATAAAAAATATATTTTCAAACGATCTTTTATTTTTATTTAGAGCTAATGTTAGTTCAAATAATTTATTCCAATTATTCATTCGGAAAATATTTTTTACCCAAAACTATAATACATGAAAAAAATTTTTCTTTCCAATAAAATGCTTATGTTTCTATTTATTGGATTTTTTTAATTTCATTAAAAAAACCTTAATTAACGTTTGACGTTAATTAAGGCTTTAGAATGAAATATTATGTGAAAATCAATCTTAGGCTTGTCAATACTAGACCAATAATAAATCCACAAACCGCTCCATTTACACGAATCCAAGTAATATCCTTACCAATTTTATTTTCCAATAAATCCGTTATTTCTTCAGTAGATAATTTTTCAATATTGTATCTTACTAAATCACTAATTTTGTGGTGATATTTTTCAATTGTATTGGTTAATAGTTTCTTAAAACTTTGCTCAACATTATCAATCCAATTCGAATTTTTAATGAAGCTGATTATTTTTTGGATCGCATTTAAAATAAAAGCTTCGTCATTAATTTTTGTTCTAAACAGTTTAATTGCTTGATCTACTATATATTCATAGCCTTTAATTTTCCATTCATCTAATTGGCGAATAATGTTTTCATTCGATTTGTTTTTTTCAGCTTCCATTCGAATAAACGATAAAATGAAATTCCTTCTGTCACTATTAGGGTGTTTTAATTCAGTTAGTAAATCGATTAATCCGCTATGTATAAATTCTGTTATTTTCTCTTCTCCAATCATTGGTAGAAAAGCTTTAATCATAAAAAACTTTCGCTCGATAAACTGTATAACTTCTTTGCCGATTAATTCCTTAATATGTGGTAGGCTAACAGTTTCTTCGATTTTATTAATTAAAAATTCATATGTCTTTGCATCCCATTCTTTCTCAATAACCGTATCGACAGCTTTACTTAATAAGTTCTGAGATGATATGGAATCAATTGTCGGTTTAAATGTATTTAATAAAAATTCTTTGATTTTATCATCCTCAATAGATGCACCAAACTGCTTGATTGAATGAACCATTTTATTTCTTGATTCATCATTTTCAAGCATCTTTTCAAAAGCATTCATACCTTGATTAATCCAATCACGTTCTTCTACCTTTTCAATTAAACTTTCTTTACTTAGCCATTGATTATTAAGTGTGCTTAAAATCCCCTCTGTAATCTTCTTTCTATTTTTAGGCAATAAGGCTGTATGTGGGATCGGTACACCAAGAGGATGACGAAACATTGCAGTAACTGCAAACCAATCCGCTAGACCACCTACTAAAGCTGCCTCAAATCCACCAGAAAGGATTTGAAATAATTTAGTTTGAAACGGCATTGTTGCAGCGAAACCACAAGTTGCCACTATAAGTGAAATATTGGCTAGCCGTTTTGAATTCTTTTCTTTCATTTACTACTTGCCTCCTGTATCTATTTGAAAATAGTATATCATTCCTTTCATTTATTTTCTAAAATCAATTCTAATTAAAAAATAAAAGATTTGATCCGTAAGCATATTAGTAAAGTTTTTTTAAACTAACTAACTAACAAAAAAGAGACTGTTCTCACAGCCTCAATGTATAGAGTATATATTTTATAACTAATTTTGAGAGTTGAGTTCACACTAATTTACTTAAAAATTCAATTGAAAATGATGACAAGTAATATTTAAACTATTTTTAAGATAAAACCTATGAGCATCGTAACGCTGTACCCCTGAATCTAAATGGAATTGTTCGCAATTATTTTGTTTTGCTTCATGTATTAACCAGTTCCACAAAAGTTGTGCATAGCCCATTTTACGATGATTTTCACTTGTAATTAAGTCATCAACATAAAAATATTTCCCCCATGCTAATGATTCTGTTACACGATAACCAGCAACAGCTGTTACTTCATCGTTTTCGATTACGGCTACAAGATGATAATTATTTGTGTTGATTAATCTGTTAATCGTGTTTACAAATTCATCTTCTCTTAAATGTGGACGTAATTGACTTACTGTTTGAAATGTTTTCAAAATATCCGAACTAGTTTTCATTATTTTTATTTCTGCCATCTTTTATCTCTCCATTCATAAAAAACGTTCAACTATAAAATACCACAATTTTCTGTCTTTTTTTATGAATTGATATTTTTTAATTTTTTATTTATGGTTCGAAACCTTTTTGACTAATAAAAAGTTGATCCTCTGAAAAATATTTTCTAAACCGTTGATAAACTATATGATAGGCATCTGGACCATACCAATCATCTAGATTAAGCTCAGTATATTTTTTTTCAATGCCAAGACGACTTGTTCGTTTCCCTCCACTTCCGTCACCCATGAAAAAATCATCGATACAGATTCTATGAACAATTTCCGATAACATTATTGGGAATTCCTCGCTACTAGGCAGAATAGGAGCGATTGTAGCTTGGGTTGGAATTCCAGCTTTTACAAGTTCTTCGATCGTTTTAAGTCGTGCATTAATAGGAGGTGCATTTGGTGAGAAAGACTTTCTAATTTCATCCAAGTCAGTTTCAATCGTCATACTTACACGTACTTTCTCCTTAAATAGCTTTAAGAGATCAATATCTCTTTTTACAAGCGGACTCCGAGTTTGAACGAATAAAAAATCTGGTTGATTTTGCAGCATGACTTCTAATAGACTTCTAGTCAATCTTTCTTTAAATTCAATTGGTTGATAAGGATCTGTGCTAGAAGACATGAAAATGGTTACTTTATCTTTGCTTTTTGCCTTTTTCAATTCTTTTTCTAGAATAGTAGGGGCACTCTGTTTAATATCAACCCAACTACCCCATTCTTTTTTTCGAAAAAGTGAAACAGGCATTTGTCTTACATAGCAAAATGAACAGGCAAATGAGCAACCAGTATAAGGATTTAAAGAGTGAGTATATCCTGAGAGAAAACCTGTACCTTTATTTAGGATGGTTTTTGGATTTTTATAAAATATTTCACTTTTCATCCAAACACCTCCTAATTAATATCTACATTTTTAGTTTCTAGTTTCAATTTTTAAAAGATTTTTCTTCATTTCTAAACCACCACGGTAGCCAGTTAAAGATCCATCCATTCCAATTACACGATGACAAGGAATTATGATTAATAATGGATTTGCACCAATTGCTCTCCCGACTGCTCGAACAGATTTTGGCTTATTTAGGTAACTCGCAATGTCGGAATAAGTTTTAGTTTCTCCATAATTGATCGAGCATAGCGCACTCCAAACTGAATTTTGAAAAGCAGTACCACGAAAATCAAGCCTACTCTTAAAATTAGTCCGATCGCCCTCTAAAAATTCAATAATCTCTTTTTTATAAGCTTCTAATATTGTTTCATCTTCTATCATTTCAATTCTAGGAAAGTATTTATCCTTAAATAAAATTAATTCTTGAATGATTCCACATTGTGAGCCTACGAAACATAGCCCTTTTGTTGTTGCAGCAATATGAATCTTCCATTCTTTATGTTCAATTAAAGTCCAATATAATTTTTCAGTTGAATGCAATTTAAATCACCCTTTGCTCTTCATGGTCTTATTTAATTTTTATTATAGACTTAATTAAGAAAAATGGGCTGTTATTAGAATGAAAGAGCAAGAATTTGAAAAATAGTTTAGAATGAACTGCGGATAAAGTCTTGGAGAACTCTGTAAATAAGGCCTTGAGAATTGTAAAAAAGTGCTGGATCACTTCAAATAGGGAGTCTATCTGTGCAAATAAAAGTGTACTGCAATTAAAATTAGAGAATAGCAAATAAAATTACCTAAACTGCAATTAATTTCAAAAGAATCGCAAATAAAATAAAAAATTACCCATACCAGTTAGGGTATTATAGCCTTAAGTTTGTGTACTAGAGTGTAATTTCAAATGAAAAGCTAGTAAATATACTCTAAACCTTTCTAGAATGAATAAAAAAATATATATCAGCTAATTACCTGCAAGGACGCGATCAAGTCCATTAATAATACCCTAAAGCTCGTACATCCTACTAAATATAAGGCGGGGCCACTTTATGCATTGAGCAAACAATTGAATCGGCCCCTTACCCTTCCACAAAGCTCCAAAAATGTATTCTATTTCTGCTTCTCAATCATATCCATTACTAATTTTTCAGCTGCATTTTTATATAAATTACTCATATTAACGAAAGAAGAAATTAAGAGTAATTGTTCAATATATTCTTTACTTTCATCATCAATCTCTTCAATTTCTTTGTTTACATTTTCACTAGATTGTTGAACTTCAGTTTTAAACTTTTCGATATTTAGTTCATTTAAATGTAAAAAACTTGAATAAATATCATCAATATTTATTTCATTGTTTTCAAGGATTCTTTGATTTAAACCGTTTAAAGTTTCTTTTATATCATTAATCGAAAGTGCACCCTTTAAATGGTAAATTAAACTGATTAAAATTATATGATTCTTTGTGTATTTCTTATTTTTTATTGGGAAAAGCAATTTAGCTTTAGCGTAATTATTAATCATTGTTTTTGTCATTACTTTTTCATTAGTATTCGGTTTCGCAAATTTATTATCAAATAGTTGAATTACTTGATCCATATAAAGATCAAGATTAGGAATATCATCTAATACTATTTTTTTATCTAAATCTATTTCTTCTATTAATTCATTAATCTTTTTCATTTTACGTCCTCTTTTTATATAATTTACTGTTTAATTTTAACATAAATAAATTGCACTTTAAACACTTGACTATATAATGTCGTTAATGATAACTTTATATATAGTTATGAAAACTACATAACATAGTTGGAGGAGATATACATGGGGAACTTTATGCGTGAACCTATTAATTCCATGACACATTTAGTCGGTGCTGTATTATCATTATTTGGGTTACTAGCGATGGTTTTAAAGTCAACTTTTTCTGGTGGAAGTGTGTTACAAACATCTGCGGTTATTGCATTCGGTGTAAGTATGATTCTTCTCTATTCAGCTTCAACGACCTATCATATGGCAAAAGCTAGCGATAAAATAATCGCTTTCTTAAGACGGATGGATCACTCAATGATCTTTGTCTTAATTGCAGGTACATATACTCCATTTTGTATCATTAGTCTAAAAGGAACATTGGGTTGGATCATCTTTTCAATTGTTTCTTTCATTGCATTTTGTGGTGTTTTATTCAAGTTGATTTGGTTTAGTTGCCCAAGATGGTTATCAACAGCCCTTTATATCGCTTTAGGATGGGTCATTATACTTGCTTCGGCACCTTTATCTGATGCGATTAGTATGAAAGGAATGTTCGCGCTAATCTTAGGTGGTATTTTCTACACGGTTGGTGGCGTGATTTACGGAGTTAAACCTAAATTTTTATCTTTTAAAAATTGGGGATTCCATGAAATTTTTCATATTTTCATTATGCTTGGAACACTTTGTCATTTCTTCTGTGTTTATTACTTTGTAATCTAAATAAACAAAAAAACCATCCTCAATGGATGGTTTTTTATTATTTTAAGATACCTGTTCCGACAATGTTCACTTCAACTTTTGGTTTAATTGTAATTTTAGCATAGTCTTTGTTCCAATCCAGTTTTTTCCACACGTCTGGATGAAATGAAATTAACTGTCTACCAATTCCGAATGCATCGCAATTTGATTCTTGAACTGTTTTAATAATTTTTTCAGCTTTTTTTGTTAATTCCATTGATATTTTTTTGTTTAACATATCTATTAATTTTTTGGAATCTAATTCATCATGTGCGTACTCAAGTGTATCGACGTCCAGTTTTAGATTTAAATTTACGGTTATTTTATTGTCTTTTGAAACTTTAATTTCCATTTTCGGCTTATTTTTTTTCACTTGAATCGTTATATACCGTTCCCTAATCTCTTTTTCTTTCGGACTAACTTCTAGATTAAATCTTGCGTACTTCTTCATTTGATCTTTAAATAAAAGTAACATAGTAGGTTCATCACCTAAAAGATTATACCCTGTATATTTGTGATCGTTAAATAATGCTACCCCAGAAATATCAATCAATTTATCATCATCTTTTTCAATTAGCGGTAAAAAAATATCTTCACCTGGGTCGAACATAATTGTACAAATCGTTTGGACATTTCCAATAGGAATCATCGTATGGCTTTCTGCGTTAGTTATTAGATCCAAAATTTCTTCACTTACAAGGGTTTCCTCTACTTTGCTTAATTTTAAAACATCTATCGCTCGGCCCTTAGTAATAATAACTTTTGCCCCTAATGAACTTCTTGGGTCTCTATATATAACATCGAATATAGGATAAATATCCTGTTTAGACAATTCATCTCCAAGTAATAAAACTCTTGTTTTATTAGTAGCATAATCTCCCGCTACTTTTCGAGTAATTTTTATTCTTGCATCACTTGTTGTTTTTCCAGTAGTAGTAATAATGACATTTGTTGTTTTAACTTGTGAAGGATCACTTCCACCTTGACTATTTGTTTTAATGACTGCAGTTACTAGCATATTATTATCCTCTGCTAAGTCAAATCCAGCACTATAAACAAGCCTAGACTCCTTTAGTAATCTTTGATCCCAACAACTAGTTAAAGGCAAAATACAAATTAAAGAGATCAATACCATTTTATATTTCATATGAATTACCGAGTTCTTTCTTTTTTCTAATAAGCGAAACAATTAATAAAATTAAAGGTAATACAAAGATAAAAACATAACTTGTAAAAGAAAGAATTGTCCCAAATTTCATTATAAATTCTTCACTATTTGGTAAAAAAGTACAGATAATCGCCATGACAATTCCTATAAAAATAGTTGTTTTACTATGGCTTTTAAACTTTAAGAGTTTGCTGATTCCGAAACTAGTTAAATATAAGTAGGTCACAAATGAAGTTAAGATTGGTACAACCCAAATAGATAGAAAGACAAGGTCTAATCTTTCAATCACTTCATATGATAATGATTTTAGTAAATATAAGATTGGCTCAGGTATGATTTCAATTTCTGCTTTGCTAAAACTCATATAACTTGTAATTAAAAAAAATGTATATAAAAGGCTAACAAAACTAATTGCGATCGTTCCAGCTTTTAATATTTTATTTGGCTTTCCTTTTACATACGGAAATAATACTAAAATAAATTCAAATCCCATCATGGAGATTAGCGCATCATGTGCTCCAAGAAGGATGTTTTTAACACCCGCCTGTCCAATTGGAAATAAATAACGATAATTTACGTTATTGTAAGAACAAATTTCAAAGAAAATCAAAAATAAAATTAAAATACAAACGAAAGTAAAAAATCGTGCAATTACTTTCATATTTTCTTTTGCTAAATAAACCCCTGTACCAACTATAAATAGGATTAATACAAAAGGTGGAGTAAATGTAAGAATCCATTTTTTCAGTACAGAAATGGTGATAATCACGATATAAATCGCAACAATAAAGAAAAATATGATATAAAGATACGAAATTACAGTCCCAATATATTTACCGACTATTTTCGATACATATTCATAGATCGTTTCTTTTGGAAATCGACTACCAAGTAACCACATTATTAGTAATAGTACAAATATCCCAACCCCAGCAATTAATGTTGAAATCCAACCGTCGTGTTCTGCATGTTTATGGACTACATATGGTAGTGAAAGTAATCCCACACCAATTTGCGCTTGAATGATGACGAATGTGAATTGCGTTATTGAAAGCATCTTTTCATTTTTCATCATTTTTCCATCCTCTAGAATTATTTTCTCTTTTAAAATTCTTTGGTAAAGGTGCAAACGGTCGTTTTTTCATTTTCCATGATGGCGCACGAACAACTGTATCTTTTAGGTCTGATTTTCTAAATGGAGCAAATGGCGCAAAATATGGTGACCCAAACGATTCAAGTTTACATAGATGGATTAGGATAAAACTGAGTCCAAAAACAATTCCTATTAATCCAATTAACGATGCTGCAAACATTAGTGGAAATCCAAGCAATCGGACAGAGGTTCCCATTTCATTGTCCGGTACAACAAATGATGCAATTGCAGTAAGTGAAATAACGACAATCATCGTATTTGAAACTAAATTTGCCTGTACAACAGCAGTTCCAATAACTAAACCTCCTACAACACCTATTGTTTGTGCAATTGGATTAGGTAACCGTATTGCTGATTCTCTAAGCAATTCTAACGTTATTTGCATTCCTAGAGCTTCAATTAACGGTGGGTATGGAACGTTTTCTAATGAACTTTTTACATTAAATACTAGATCTATTGGAATAATTTCAAAGTGAAAAGAAACTAATGCAATATATAAAGCAGGCAATGATATAGAAATTAAAAAACTAACCAATCTTAAAATACGTGCAAATGAAGCGACCATCCATCGGCTATTGTAATCATCTGGTGATTGATAAAAAGTGAAAAAAGTAATTGGTAAAACAAGTGCTGAAGGGCTACCATCTGTTAAAATAGCAACCTTTCCTTCCATTAAGTTTCCAGCTATTCGGTCAGATCGCTCAGTTGTTAATACTTGCGGAAAAGGTGAATAAGGGTCATCTTCTATAAATTCCTCAAGATTACCTGGTGAATGGACATAATCAACATTTATATATGAAAGTCTTCTATGGACTTCCTTGACTAACTCCTCATTTGCAATCGTATCAATATATATAACTGCTAATCGCGTGTCAGATTCTACCCCTAATGATAAAGTTTTTACAACAAGATTAGGATTACTAATTCTTCGTCTTATTTGATTAATATTTGTCAGTATACATTCTACTAATCCGTCATGGGAGCCCCTGATCGTTTGCTCACTACTAGGCTCTTGAATAGATCTATTTTGATAGGAAGTAGTTTCTAAAATAACTACATTTTTTTCAAATTCTGTGAAAATGAGCGTGTTTCCTTTTACAATACTGAGAATACATTCATCAAATGAATCCGAACTTTTAACATCATTAATTGCTACTGTATTCGGAATCGTATCCTTGGGATTATTAATAATTTGTTGAATAATTTGGACTTCAAGAGCTTCTCTACCTACAATTGTACTAATATAGACAACTACAATCTTTTTATGATGAAACATTAAATGTCTGATTGTTAAATCACTTGTATTTATTAGTGATTTTTTTACATTTTCTACATTCTGATCCAAATTTCCACTAATTTCGATGATTGAACCTCGATTATTTTGGTTATGTTTATTAGAACGCATTATGCATTTCACCTAATTTCCAAACTCATACAATAAATTAGATTTATTTTGCGTTAAATTAAGGTTATTATTCACTTGTAAATCCCAGTATTTGTAAAACTGTTAACATTTGAATAAAAAAAGGCGATCCTATAAGTCAAAGTAATGACTTTAAGGTCGCCTTTTTATTGTACTTAATTATTCATTTACTCTTTTTTTCCAAATTCCAAGCATGATCGCTGTGATAATCGAGCCAATTAAGATAGCTAGTAAATACAATACTGGTTTATTTACTAACGGAATAACAAATGCTCCACCATGTGGGGCAGGTAATGTAATACCAAATGCCATTGCAAGTCCACCTGCGATTGAAGAACCTACAACAGAACTGACAATTACCCTTACTGGGTCTGCAGCAGCGAATGGTATCGCTCCTTCTGTTATAAAAGAAATCCCCATAATATAGTTTGTAATACCTGATTTACGTTCCATTTCAGTAAACTTCGATTTGAAAAGTGTAGTAGCTAAAGCAATACCTAATGGAGGTACCATACCACCTGCCATTACAGCAGCATGTGGTGCAAAATTATTTGCTGCAATTGCAGCTATACCAAATGTGAATGCAGCTTTATTTATAGGTCCACCCATATCGACTGCCATCATTCCACCAAGAATTAATCCTAACAATACAGCGTTTCCACCATTTAAACTACTTAACCAATGAGTTAAAGCTGAATTTAAATAAGTTACAGGAGGATTTACGACTAATTCCATTAAAACACCAGTAATTAATAATCCAAATACTGGATATAATAGAACCGGCTTAATACCTTCTAATGATTTTGGTAACTTAGAAAATACTTTCTTTAGTCCAAGTACAACATAACCAGCTAAGAAACCTGCAATTAAACCACCTAAGAATCCCGCGCCAGCACTTGAAGCTAAAAATCCACCAACTACCCCTGGTACAAATCCAGGTCGATCGGCAATCGAACTTGCAATAAAACCAGCTAATATAGGAACTAAATAACTAAAAGCACCAGCTCCTCCAATTTTCATTAGTAATTCAGCAATAGGACCTTTTGTATGAATTCCTCCAAAAGCAAATGCTAACGCAATTAGAATTCCTCCACCAACTACAAAAGGTAACATATTACTTACACCATTCATTAAGTGCTTGTAAATCCCCGAACCTTGATTAGTTGAAGAACTTCCTCCACCATTATGATTAGCCTGAAAAATTGGTGCATCTTGTTTAACAGCTCTTTCAAGTAATTCCTTTGGCTTACGAATTCCATCTGCTACTGGTACTTGGATGACATGTTTTCCATCAAAGCGATTTACTTCAACTTGTTTATCTGCTGCAACGATAATAGCTGCTGCTCTATTAATCTCATCTTTTGTTAATTCATTTTTTATCCCTGTTGATCCATTCGTTTCAACTTTTAAATCAATATTTAATTCTTTTGCTTTTGCCTTTAAAGCATCTGCCGCCATATAAGTGTGTGCAATACCTGTTGGACATGCAGTTACTGCAAGAACCAGTGGACGTGAAGAATCTTCTAAAACTGTTTCTTCATTTTCATTATTTAACGATTTTTCTTTTTGATCGATTAATTGAATAATTTCATTTGCATCCTTTGCACTTAATAAAGAGCCGCGAAATTCTTCATCCATTAATAGTGAAGATAATCTAGATAATGTTTCTAAATGTGCATTATTTGCACCTTCACTAGCTGCAATCATAAAAAATAAATGAGCCGGTTGACCATCAAGTGATTCATAATCAATCCCATCTTTTGATCGACCAAATGCAATGGCAGGAGTCTTAACCGCTGCAGTTTTAGCATGTGGAATTGCAATACCTTCTCCAATTCCTGTTGTACTTTGACTTTCACGTGTTAAAATCGCTTCTTTAAACTGTTGTTGATCGTTTAATTTCCCGGCTTGATCTAAAACTTGTATTAATTCATCAATTACTGACATTTTTGATGATGAATTCAAATCAATGAGAACTGTATCTATTTTTAATAATTCTGTGATTCTCATATTTCGCCCCCCTAATCTTTTTCAATCTTTACTTGATTAAGTAATTCTTCAATTTTCTCTCTTTTTGTTAAATCCTCTGAAAAAGCGGTAGCACTACCTGATGCTACACCTACTTTAAATGCAGTTTCAATATTATTTGTTTTTACATAAGTACCAACAAAACCAGCCACAAGTGAATCACCTGCACCGACTGAATTAATTACTTCTCCCTTTGGAACATTTGATATATAAACAGAAGACTCTGTAATTAAAATCGCTCCATCACCTGCAAACGAGATCCCTACATTTTGAGCACCCATATCAACTAATTTTTTACCGTACGGGATTGCTTGTTCAATTGAAGTAATTTTGACATCAAATAAATCACCTAATTCATGATGATTTGGCTTGATAAAAAATGGACGATGTTTAACCACATCTAAAAGAACTTTTCCACTTGCATCTACAATGATATGAATCCCATTTTCTTGTCCCCACAAAGTCAATTGTTCATATAAATCAGCTGGTAATGTATTAGGGATATTACCAGCTAATACAACATAATCTCCTTTTTTAATTTGTTTTAATTTATAAAAAAATTGATCTAATTTTTCTTCAGAAATTGCAGGGCCTTGTCCGTTAATTTCAGTTTCTAGTAGAGATTTTAATTTTATGTTAATTCTAGAATCGCCTTCTACTTGAACAAAGTCAGATGTAACGCTTTCATTTTCCAAGACATTTTTAATAAAATCTCCTGTAAATCCTCCAACGAAACCAAGTGCTATGCTTTCCACATCTAATCTTTTCAAAACTCTAGAAACATTAATTCCTTTACCACCAGGAAATTTATTTTCCCTTTTCATTCGATTAATTTTTCCTAACCCTAGATCCTCTACTTCAACGATGTAATCAATTGAAGGATTAAGTGTTACTGTATAAATCATGATTTCACTACCTTTATCAAAGATGTTTTTTCCTCTAATTGTTTGGCTAGAGCATCATCTATTTCGTCCGTTAAAATAATCGCTTCTTCAATTTCACCAATCTTCGCAAAACTTGTTTCACCAAATTTACTGTAATCAGCTATTATAAATACTTTCTCTGAAATAGAGATTGCTGTTTTCTTTACAAACGCCTCTTCAGGATCTGGCGTAGTGTAGCCAAATTGAGGATGGATACCGTTCGCCCCAATAAAACATTTATCAAACCGATAATTCTTTAGACTTTCAGATGCCATACTCCCAATCAACGCTTTTGTATGCCCTTTCATTTTTCCACCTATAAGATATGCGGACACTTCATTTTCGAAAAGAGCTTCAACATGCATTAATCCATTCGTAACGACTGTTACATCTAACCCCTTTAATAAAGGAATCATTTCGAATGTAGTACTACCAGCATCTAAATATATACAATCGCCCTCATTAATTTGAGTTACTGCAAGCCCGGCGATTAATTTTTTACTTTGAACGTTTTTGGATGTTTTTTCAGTCATACTTAATTCAGTGGCTTTACTATTGATTGAAGCTGCTCCACCATGAACTCTTTTTAAGAGATTAAGAGACTCAAGCTCAACTAAATCACGACGTATTGTTGACTCAGAAGTATTTGTAGCCTCTACAATATCCCTTAATTTCACAATACCCATTCTTTTTATCATCTCTATAATGAATTGTTGTCTTTCCGGAGTTAACATAGAATTCATCCTTTCATAAAACCAAGTATAAGACACAAAAAATAAAAAATCAATCATTTTCTTCCAAAAACGTTCATTAACAACCTAAACCACTCAAAAGTTTTCAAAACCGTTCAAATTTGTAAAAATTTACAAGCTACATTAATCTAAAAATAGAAGGTAAATTTGTTTTTTATATTATTTCTTATGATTACTCATAATATTTATCTAAATAAGTAATACTCAAATTTTAGATTCATAGAGTCTGGTTAAAATTTTGGTTTATCATTATTAAAATAGAAATGGGGAATACCTTTTGAAAGAGAATATCCAAATTCGTGAAGAACTTATTGAAGTGATTGATCATTTAACAGATGAACAGTTAAATAAGAAGGTAAATAATGAAAAATGGTCCATTATCCAAGTACTTGAACATTTATACTTGATGGAATCTAAATTAGTAAAGCTAATGACACGTACATTTAATGAAGCACCTAGTGAAGTTATACAAGATAAGCCAATTCATCTAGCAACTGATCGTACTAAAAAAATAACCTCTCCACCTCATTTTGAACCAACTGATCAATTCATTACTAAAATAGAAATGACTGAGAAATTGAACCAATCTAGAAAATCACTACATGAATTTGTTGAACTAACTAAAGATCATAAATTGGATGATAAGGGAATGCCACATCCGATTTTTGGACAAATCAATTTAAAACAATGGATTCCTTTTATAGGTGTTCATGAAAAACGTCATATTGATCAAATTAGAGAATTAAAAAACGAATTATTTATTAAATAATCGGATTATAGTTACTTGGAAGTTGATTATAGAAGTTTTCCTAAAAACAAAAAAGAGCTTACGCCTTGTAAGCTCTCTTTTATATTGAAGAAATTGCCTCTAATTCTTTTTGGTAAAGACTAAGGAGTTGATCTTTATGTACTTCTAACTGATTTGACACTTGAGAAATTGAATAGCCGATAAATAATGGCGATACAACAAATCTTGGAATAATTTTACAAATAATTTTCCCCTTCCATTTATAAAAGAATAAGTTATAGCTTTGAAGTCCTTTATAAAAATGGTTAAGTAAGTAATGTGTAACCGTTTGTAAGTAGACGGCCATTTGTGGAACAAATTTGGGATCATCAATAAGAATATTGAATTCTCTAAATCCCATAATTGGATGAGTAGAAATGTTTAATTCATATCCATTACCCGACGAAATGGTAATCCCCTCGAAATATACATCTGTTACCTTTTTGTCGTAATCAATATTTTTTAAGCCAACAATTTGCATATGCGGATGACTCAGTGTTCCCCCTGATAATGGGCCATGATTTTTATATAAAATAACAGATTTATATTCCCCTGTTGATTCCATTTCATCCCATTTATCAATTGCAAAGGCTAATAATTCTGTCAAATGTGTTAATGAATATTTCGAAGGATCTCCTTCACAATCATCGCTTTCAATAATAACCGTTTGAAAAGTATCTTCTAATGTTGGAAATTTATTTTTCAAATAAATGATCGAGCCAGCTGTATCGATAATATCAGTTAAGTTTTCACGATCACAGAATGGGCATTTAACTTCTTTATTTTTAATACTATCAGGTTTTTTAACGCCTATATCCATCTTAAATTGTAAAACCTCATTTTGAATATCCATTACGGTTTCCCCTTTGAATAAATTGAAAAAAAGTTAGACTAAATATTCTCCTCTTTGAAAATACATCATTTTTTAGTTAATACACAATTGTTTTTTTCTTATTGAAAATTGCCATCTTATTTCAACAACTTAGCAAGATGTATATTCTATTACTTAAAATAATAATAAACGATACAATGGATTATCAATTAAAACGCTCATTAATAACCATTAATTTTTAGATTTAACAATTTACTTAAATGAAATTCTATTTTCACCTTAAATACTTAAAGTTAATTTATATCGTATAAACCAAAATCTCATGTAAAATTAAATCAAATTAATTTTAGTGACTTAAAATAGTATCTTTTTCGACTAAGTTTCAAATACTAACAACGATATTCAATTGAATATCAAAGATATCCTAAATTATCTTAGAGGTGAATCAAACATGACATTAAAAAATCATTTAGATCCTCATTCTCAGAAATTTTACCACAATTGGACTAGACCTAAACATGCTAAATCACAAGTCAATGGACATACTATGGAGTCTCAGAACACGATCATTTTAAGAAGCAATGCTAAGGCACATAGATGGTAAAAATGGATAATTAAGGAGCAGGAAGACATTTAGATGTCTTCCTTTCTTTTATCAAATTAAAACTAGCCATGACATTTGCCATGGCCAGTAAAACAATCATTATTTATTTGTTCCATGTTGCTTAGTAGGTAATTTTTCATTTGGTGTTCCATTACCTTGGTGTTCTTTATTTTTTTGGTCTTTTCTTTGTTTTTCATGTAATTTTTCGACAAATTCATGTGTATCTTCCATTTATTAATCCTCCTTAGTAAAGAATCTAAATGTTACTTTAACCAATCAGGTAGGAAAAAATTCATATTAGCGTGATATAGAAGTTACATAAGAATTTGAATCAAAAATAAAACAGACTTAACAATCAAGATTGTTTGAGCAATTCCAAATAAGAATCCTGTTATGAAACGTAAGAAATTATTACTTTCTCTCCATTTCCACTTTTGTGTATACCCATCAATTAATAACGGAATCATTAAAATAGGAATATACCACCAAAATATAAATGATGAGATCATAAATAGAAATGGAAGAAACAAATAACCCAGAAGTATGGCAGTACATCTTGCACATAGTGGAAAAGTATAAGAACCTTGAAATGACCTTTCTTGCTTACGATGACATGGAATCCAATTTAAAATCAAAATTAATCCCCCTATTAGCTTGGACAATCTGGACTACAATCACAATCTGGTGCACAATCCGGTGTGCAATCAGGCATGTGATGATGACAATCAGGGATGTCACAATCTGGTATAAAACCAAAATCACCGCAATCACACCAATCGAATCCCCTTTTCTGTCTCCTCCGCTCATAGTAAATAATCATAATAATTCCAAAAACGATACTTGCACTAATCAAAATTAGTCCTTTTACTAAAAAACCCTTTATAATTAAAACAATTCCTAAAAATAAGAAGAATGAAAAAACCACTGATTAAGAAATAGACCAACTTTACCACTCTTTCTTAAAAAGAATGAAAGACTAACCTGATGTTAGTCAAATTTTTTTGAACTTTGTGTATTCACTAAAGATTAAACTGATGTTAGTCTTGTACTTATTCACATAAAACTTAGTAATAATCCCAAATAAGTCTATTTTGAACGCTGAGTAGCTGCACCAATTAATATAAAAATAGCTGATAGAATATGCATAATCATACCTAATATTGGAATCCATGCAAGACAAGAAGTTACGATTCCAAAAATATTTCCACTAGCAGAGACACCAGCCTTTTTCGCTAACACGAGTGTAATAATGTGGAGGATTAAAGCTATAAATAATGGCGTATATCCAAAACCAATAACGATTGATCCACCTAAAACTGGTATCCCGAGTAATGCTTCAAAACCACCCGAAATCCATTTCATATTTTTCACGTTAGATCTCATTAAATCTCCTTTTCAACTTAAAAATGTTAATTTTTTCTAATAATTACTATTGTATTCGATAAATTCTTTTACGGATAGTTTTTATTATAAATTCCATTTAAATTCAGTCTAAAGAATGAGAATTTCAGAAAGTGTAAAAATTAAAAAGCAAGAGACAAAAACTCTCTCTTACTTTTTTATCAGTTATATTGTTGTAAAAAAGCCCTAACCGAATTTGCAATTGATTGCACATCTTTAAGTTGCTCATTTTTAAAGCTAAGTGATGTTTTCTTTTCATCTAATCCCAATGACTCTTGTAGTAAACCTGTTAAACCACGATATGAACCAGCTTTATCTACTGCTACCACCATAAACAGTCCGTCTTTATTCGGTTCGATCATACATTCAATTTCATCAAATCGCCATTCTCTTTTAGAGCTTGGAACAAACTCCCACTCTTGATAAAATCGACCATTTTGAGCCTCCACCTCGACCTGACGTAAACGGAAGCCAAGAATTTTAAATGCTTCTACAAAGTTTGCTAATTCTTCATGTGCATGAACCTTTAAGAAATCAGTATCTGTTGGATCTATACTTAAATCGATATCTAAATCAGTCTCAATCCAAACTTGGCCATGTCTTAATGTAATCGGTGTGTAAAATGGCAATTGGAACGAAAAAGGAATTACTTTTTCTTCATTCGCTTCAATTTTCATTTTGCCGGATACACGTTCTTCATGTAATTGGATTTTAACGTTTACCTCATCGTCTCCACTTTTCTTTTTAGCATAAGACTTTAATTTAAGCCCAATATGATTAATTTCTTGTGCAACTGAACCACCTTTAATTTCAACTACACCTTCAACATTTTTTCCTGGATATAAATCTTTCGTATGAATAATTGTATCTACCGAAGCTGCTCCAATTCCTAATCTAGCTAGTACTTTTTTAAACATTAGATCCCCTCCAAAAAAATTACTACATTTCCATTATAGAGTAGATTACCATTCTTGAATAATCAAAATTTAGTAATTTTTCCCTTCTATACATTATGAATAATAGAAATAATTATGAAACTTATGAAAGTAGAATTAGTAGACAAGTTATTAGTAGGATAAGCATATTTTATAATATGAAATTAATTTTGGAGGTGTCATATGCACTTTATTTTTATTAAGAAAAAATGGTTATTAATTTGCTTTCTCCTTGTAGTGATTGGATTAAGTGGTTGGTATTACTTAACTCCAAATTCAGTTCAAACTGCAGTAGAGCAGCAGCACGTAAAAACAATAGACATCGATATGATTACAGCCGAATTCAGTACAAAACTAGATGATGGAACGGAAATCGAAGCTTATAGATGGGATCCCGGTACGATAGTTGTTGAAAAAAACCAAAAAGTAAATTTAAAAATTCATGGAATAAACGGAAAAGAACATAGTTTCCATATCGAAGGAACAAATATCACGGGTGTAGTTGTCAAAGGTAAAACGACTGAGGTACCTTTATTCTTTAAAAAAGAAGGTACATACCGATTAATTTGTGATACACATTCCCATGACGGGGCACCGATGATTGGTTATATTGTTGTAGATTAATTATTTAATAACAGAAGCTGGTAAATCAATCTGGCTAATATGAACAACTAATTTTATTTCATGAAAAAAGATAGTAAAAATAGTCTAGTTTACTATATTTACTATCTTTTTCTGATTCTTGTTTATTTAATTGATACTTTACGTACATTTTTACCTTTTTTTAAAGTAATTTGTTTACTCCAAGTACCTTCCATTGGTAGTTCCAACCTCACTTCATATATACCTGTATTTATTTTCTTCATACTCGCTTCAACATGATGATTCATACTTTTCATTTCCATTTTAAAATTAATCGAATCTACATCAACTTCTTTTCCATCTGAATCTACTAAATTTACTAGATACACATGTGTATGGTTTTTATTTCTTAATTTTTCTTCGTTAATTGAAAATTTAATATGATCTAAAAAAGGGCTCGATTTAACTTCAGCCTTTTTTCCACAGCCAGAACAAACTAGTAAAATACATAACATAGTTATGAATATGTAAAAGAATTTCTTCATTAACATCACTCCTTTTTAGATAAAATTCTCACCCTTACTTTACTTAAAAAGGTTCATTAAATTTGTGATAAAATGTGAAAGCATAAATTAAAAATAAAATTATTGTAATCTCATCATACAATTAAGCTTTTTCAACATATAATTGAACGTTATAACTCAATCAACTAAGGATCCTACATAGGGAGGAGTTTAACTTAATGTTCTTAGAATGGGCTAGCATTGTCTTAACTGTTTTACTTTCATCATATGTCATCTTAATCGCAAATAGAAAAAAAGAAAAACTTTCTTGTACAGCTGGAAAAATGATCAGTATGACGAATTCAATGATGACAAGTGTCACCGTGGGTACAATCTTTGGTATTTTTTTTCGGAATACAGATTTAACAATCCCTACAATTATTTCAATGACTGCAGGCATATTAATAGGATACTTAACGGGTAAACCTTTATCATTAATGGCTGTACTAGAAGGTATAACTACTGGAATTATGGGTGGAATGATGGGAGCAATGCTTGGTATAATGCTACAGGAAACTTATTTAAACATTTTAATCTATTTTATAGATGTTGTTTTTGTATTAGTTACAATCCTATTAATTAAAGTGATTGATCAAGAAGTAAGCAAATTCAATAAAAATGAAAAATCTATCCAATCAATTTGATCATTAAAATAGCCTACCTCTTTTAAATTAGGTAGGCTATCATATTTTAGTAAAAAAAATTAAATACGATCCAAATGAGCTGTATCGCATAGTAATTGAAATTCAAACTCTTTTTCTTCACCAAAATTTATTTCTTTTAAATCATCCTCTTCAATAATTACCGTATCTCAGCGTCTTTTTAAATGAATTGATAACAACTTTAATCCTCCAGCTTTAGTAAATTATTCATTAACTTGTTTTTCTTCTCTACGTTCATATAATATCCCTGCGATTAAGGCAAGTAAAACATTTGTTATTAACAATGGACTAAATCCAGAACCACAAACTAATGATAAAAAAAACGCAATAATAACGAAAAGGACTGGCAAATTCATTTTGTATTCTCCTTAAATGAAAAGTTAAATAATTTTGGACATATTTAAGACTATTTTATATTAAAAATATTTTACCATGAATTAACCATTTTCTAACAATTCAAAAAAAAAAAAAAAAACGATTCATTTGAATCGCTTTGTAGTGATTATTGGTTGATTATTTCTAAATTTCTTGTTTTACTTCAAATCGATTATCAATTCTACTTGCCCCCAGGCATTTCTATTATATCTGAACGATTCTCGTTTTGAACAAATATGACTACTCAGTTATCATTTATAATAACCTACTCACTCTAAACATTGTGTTTAGGAAGTTCATATGTTCCAATTGGTGAAGTTGAAGTAAGAAATTCTTGATGACTTTCTATATATAATTTACCTATCTGAGCCCTTTTCTCTATTGCTTTTAGATGAAGCTCAGATTCCCTTATCATCATTTCAATCTGCTCATACTGTTCAATACTTTCATATTGCCAAATCGCTTCAATTTTATCATTCGATTCGTTTACCCACCTGCCAATCAATTTAGCGCCATGCTTAATTTGATTCGGATATAAATATTGATGAAAAAAATCATTAAATTGTAATAATTTTTCTGGGTTTATTTTATAAGACTTCTTTCTATAGATCATTTTTATTTTCCACTCCATAAAGTGAATTTAGACAAGCGTTTTTTTAATAAATTGATTTACTTCCTTAAAAAATAGTTCCTTCTCTTCTAAAAATGGATAATGATTACTTTCATTTAAAATGACTAATTTCGATTTTTCTATTCCTTCAGCCATTTCTTCTGAATATTCGATTGGACATTGTACATCATGTTTGCCACAAATGATTAAAGTTGGACAGCTTATTAATGCTAACTTTTTTGTTACATCGTAAATTTGATATTCCCTATTAAAATAATTAAGTCGAATTTCAGACATTTTTTTAGAGATTGGTAAATTAAAATAGTCATAGTATCGTTCAGGCTTATGTAAAGATAGCTTTGTCCGCTCAATTAATAGCGCTTTTCTTTCTTCATTAGACAATTCATTACTTTTTAATCTTTCAATTAATTCTTGCATGTTATTAAATTGCGGATGAGCCCGGTTATAAATACAGTTTTTTGAAAATGTTGCATAGTCTCTTGCTGCAGCCCCAACGATAATATTATGATTTAAAGAATTTGAAAAATAGATCGCATAAATGATTCCAAGCATTCCACCGGTAGAATGTCCAGCAAAATTCCAGGATGAATAAACTAATGATTTCCTAATTTCTTCTAAATCAAAAATTGTTTCTAACATACTCAATTCATAAGGAAAATGTGCTTTTTCAGAATTACCCGTTTCTCTTAAATTTATTAAAAATACTTTAAATAATTTAGTAAATGAATTGGCAAAATAATCTCCAGTATCATTAAACTCAGAGTAATTATGTGTGACACAGTTTAGCAACTAATAATAAAAATTGTGAAAAAACAAAACCCCTAATTTTATATAAACCTTTAATTCCCTTAAATTTTTTCATTGATTTTTATGATATATAATTTTTAATATAATTAAACTATTGTATATTTTTAGTAACAAACTATATATTAATTTCAATTTCTCATTTTATTTATTGAATAAAAACATTAGTTAAAAGTATATTTACTTATTAAAAAATAAAATAATACCATTTTATTTTTAAAGATAAACTTAAATATTATGAGTAAAGATTGTAGGAAAGTATATCCCTAATATTTATTACTATTAATGCTTATTAAATATATAACTATTATAGTTATAGGAAATTATTTTATTGACATTGTGTGTATAGTTTTGAACGGTGTTCAAAGTGATATTAAAATTTATTAGTAAGGCGAGTGTACATTCTTAATTAGTGGACAAAGCCTCCGTGCGAGGACAGCACTCCACAGAACAATAGTTCGAGGACCTTGAACTTAAGGGATTTAAAGGCATTAATAGCAAATACTATATCACAATGAACAAAACAATACAGAATAAATGCATGATGCTGTATCTAGAGAAATTCAAACAAATAATGAGACAAGATACAATCTTTTAGATGAATGTAAACTTGTACTTTATACCATCGGTGAAAGAATATCTCCATGTGATACAATCTTCAACTGTATAAGATGAATCCCTAGAACATGATTAACAACAAAATTAAAATTTACTTGAATGGATTAAAATACGTAAAAAAATGGGGTGTAAACTGTCCATTGAAAGGTTTTATTTATATTAAGAAGATTTGATTAAAATATTAAATTAGAATGTAATCAGATAATTTAGGTACTGAAACCCGTAAAACTTTGCAAGCTTAGAGTCCAGATTTCACTTTTGAGCACTTTGTAATGTGCAAATTATACAATTCTATAACTATATCAACTAAATTAGTATTATGTTGAAAGAGTTTATTTTTATATACTAGTCTCCCTACCCTGAAGGTTTCATATTCTTTTTGACGAATAAACACTTTATATAGAAATTTAAGGAGTGTTTTTATGACAGCAGAATTAATTACAACTGAGTACCTTAATGAACAATTAGATAATATTTATAAAATGCTTGAGGAATCTATAGTCGAAAAAAATGCTAATGCCTCTTTTTTTGCTTTAGGGCAAGCAAATGCAATTTCTTTTTTATTGAACAATGGTAAACCTGACAATGATCCGAGATACGTTTCTCTCAATAGAATGGTTACATTAGCTTTTGAACCAGAGCTTCTACCAGTTTCTCATAATAATGAAAATAAGGCTTAGATTTTTTGATTTCTTACAATACAAGTTTGCATATTCTGAATCAAGAGGCCTTTTGTTAGTACCAAAATGATGTCCCACATAAACTCATCTCATACACCACATTTATCATTTTCAATTGTCTAGCACCCTTTTCCGTCTTTTAAAATAAAATCTAACAATTTTAAATAATTAATCTAATATAGAGAGTGTCATATCAACAATATTTTTTAGTTTATGTTTATCGTTAGTTGTTTTTGCTAATACTCGTAAACCTACAAAAGAATTATTAATAAACTGAGATAGTTTTTCTATATCATGGTGTTTAGGGATTTCACCTGAATTTTGTCCACGTAATAGTAATTCAAGTATAATCTTTTCTGTTTTAGAAAAATTTCGTTCAACTTTTTCTGCCACTTCTTGATCATGTAAAGCCAACTCAACTGCACTATTTACTATCAAACATCCAATTGATTTTTCATTATCTTGAGAAATGACCATTTCTAATATACTTCTAATAGTATCTTTCACAGATGATAAATTCTAAACTTGTATATCAATTTTTTTCTTCATAGTGTTATCATAAAGTTCTAATGCTTTAATGAACAAAGTATGTTTGTCACCAAATGTATCATATAAACTTCTTCGATGAATCCCCATATGAGAAACAAGATCTTGCAATGAGGTTTTTTCGTAACCTTGATACCTAAATAGTTCCATTGCTTTTTGTAATGCTTCCTTTTCATGAAATTCTTTATGTCTAGCCACGCTGGTACCTCCTTTTGAAACATTATAGCATAATAAAAAATAAACATTGAAAAATCAATAAAGCACTTTTATTAAAGGAGTGTGACAGATAAAGGTTTCTCGAATCTAAATATTCTCTTTTTGGTTCTAGCCACGAGGGTAACATGAGTTTTTTCTCAAGTTCTATGAATGGTTCATCAACTGAAAAACCTGGAATGATAGTTGCAATCTTAACTCAATCTTTATTATTCGTCGTTTCAAGTTTAGTTAGGTAATCTCTTAAGAAGCCAATAGAGCGGTTTATAAAAATGGGGTCATAATATATCTTTGTCATCATAAGAGATTCCTCAATTGTGGATATAAATATAGTTGTAAAAGTTTCAGAATCTATTGTAGGAATGATTTCTCCGTTTTTTATCCTATTTCGAACTATTCGAACGATTATGGAATATAAATCATTCATGGCCCTTAATTCATTAGGCTCGACATGGCTTGCTTGTACAACTTTCTTAATGGTGTTTATCACGGCCTGAAAGATCTCTTCAGGGTCTTGTTCCGCCGTTTCCGATGTAGGAGAATGCAAAGGATATACAATTCCATGGCTTGATATAACAGTACCGTGTTTGAAAATAGAACAGATTTTGTACTAGTAGTTCCGATACCTACACCTATCCTATATTTTGAACTCACGATTTCTTCCTCCTTTCAAAGAATTTTTCACTGCTTCCTAATTAAAGAGAGAAGCTCAAGATGAGCTTCTCTCCTTCACGTAAAACATTCTGATCTATATTGAAAATTTCTTAAATGCCAACACTGCATTATGTCCTCCAAAACCAAAGCCATTAGAAATAGCATAGTTTATTTTCATGTTAACAGCATGGTTTGGAACATAATCTAAATCACACTCTTCATCTGGTGTATCATAATTTATCGTTGGAGGAGCTATATCTTCCATGATACTTTTGAGGGTTATTACAGCCTCAATCCCACCTGCTGCTCCAAAAAGGTGCCCAGTCATTGATTTAGTAGAACTTACCTTTAAGTTATAAGCATGAGCACCGAAAACACTTTTAATCGCATTGGTCTCTGATTTATCTCCTTCAGGGGTACTTGTACCATGTGCATTTATATAATCCACATCAGTCAATCGAATATTTCCCATATCTAAAGCCAATTTCATGGCATTTGCGGCCCCATTGTAATCAGGGGAAGTAATATGATATGCATCTGTTGTAGAACCATAACCTACGATTTCTCCTAAAATTGTCGCTCCTCTTTCCCTCGCATGTTCATATTCTTCCAGGAATAAAACACCCGCTCCTTCAGACATGACAAAGCCATTACGCCCTTTGTCAAATGGGCGACTTGCCTTTTCTGGAAAATCATTAGAAGTAGACATTGCTCTCATTCTTGAGAATCCAACAAAAGATAGTGGATTAATAGGAGCTTCAGCCCCACCAGCTAATATGCCATCAGCATAACCGTGTCTAATATTTAAAAAAGCCTCCCCAATTGCTTGATTCCCTGTTGCACAAGCAGAAACAGGCGAAAAGCTAGGCCCTTTAAAACCAGTTTTTATAGATATTATTCCTGACGCCATATTACTGATCATCATTGGGACCATAAATGGAGAAACTTTTCTTGGTCCCCTTTCAAGCAAAGCTTTATTATTATCTAATGTAGTATTAATTCCTCCAATACCTGAACCTATATAAACCCCTAATCGATCCTTATTAACATTTTGTAAATCTAGATTCGCCTGTTCTAAAGCTTGTTGAGCAGCAGCAACAGCATACTGTATGAATAAGTCATATTTCTCTTGTTCTTTTTTATCCATATATTGCTCTGCGACAAAGTCGGTAATATAGCCTGCAATTTGGGTACTAATATTGTTATAGTCATCAGATTCAATTCTTTTGATGCCTGAATTACCTTCTTTAATGTTCTTCCAGAAGGCTTCAATTGTATTTCCTAACGGTGAAACGACTCCATATCCTGTCACTACAACCCTTCGTGCCATCAACAACACTCTCCTGTCATTCCTTTTTCGCATGACTACTTCAAAAGCTCATTAAGTTATTCCAATATTTTAGACTAGAAACCATCTCATAATACACTTTTTCATTGTCATCCGCCTTTGATGCTTAAAATGAGAAATAACCCTCATCAAGCTTAGTCGCATAAGCAAGTCCCTACGCAGAATCTACAATGTCGCTAAGCTGTCCATTCTTGCCTATTAGTAGGTAAGAATAACTCACTTAAAACCGCCTTTTAACCTTTTATAAGGCGGTTTATTTCATTCATTGCTTGCGGCAATATCTTCTTTCCCAGAACCCGTTCGTATTGTATTGCTCCTTTCATACATGACACGATGGCAAAAGCTAATGATTCAATTTCTTCGACTCGCCTTTCATTCATTGTTTCCTTAAGAATATTTTTAAAAATCGTTATTTCTAACTGACTGATTTCCTCTACATTTTGCCTTATTTTTTCAGGAAGGGATTCAATATCAGACTGGAGAGATGATATAGGGCATATCCCACCATCGCTTAAAACGATTTGTCTCTCTAAAAAATGATTGATCTTTTCTTCAACAGTCATCTTAGAATTCGTAATTAACGATGAAAAGTCCTGCAAATTTTGAAGCAACCGCTCAGTAACGGCAACTCCCAAATCCTCCTTTTTTTCAAAATGATAATGGATGCTAGCTTTCGTCACACCCAATTGTTTGGATAAATCATCATAGCTAATGGCTACATAACCTTTTTCACGTATTAATTTAAGTGCCAGATCGGTAATTTGTGTTTTTCTATTTTCCATGATTGCATCATAACCTACTAGTAGGTAAGTGTCAAGTGCAGTCCGATTTCATCCTCTCTTCTTCTTGTGTCAATATAGCATTACAATCAGTTTTGTTTTATTTCTCAAAAATACAAAAATAGTCGTAGATATTTAACAAATTGTGTAGGTTTTGCGGATGACTTTTGTCTTAAAAATTATAAGAAAAAAACACTCAGATGAGTGTTTTTTTCAAAGGCCATTATACTATTTTCAGGAAAAAATCCGGTCAATTTCTTGAATTTCTTCATTCTTTAAATGGACTTCCAGTGTTTTCAGATTATGCAAGACTTGTACTTCCCTTTTTGCTCCCGGAATGATGACGTCAATGGCTTCACGGGTTAAATACCAGGCAAGAACGACATGGGCAATTTCAGACCCTTTTTCACTGGCAATTTTACGAACTTTCTCGATTTTTTCTAGGTTCTCCTCATAAACGCCCTCCCGGAATTGCGGGCGTTTTCTCATTTTTTCACTTAGATCGGTATGTTTGTTATAGTTGCCCGTTAAAATCCTGAAGCAAGCGGGAAATACGAGCTAGCTTACTTCTTGTACTTTTAATCTTAGTACTTGGGGTAACGATCACCTCATATTTACTTTACAATCATTACAGCACAATGCGCGTGCTGGACTACTTTATGGCTTACACTTCCCACGAGCAGCTCTGAAAAGAGGCTAAGTCCCCTGCTGCCCATTACAATCAGGTCGTAATCTCCCTCTTTTGCCTTCTTACATATCATCTCTGAAGGATCTCCAATATGGTATTCGCTATCATATTGTATTAATGACTCTGAAAGGACTTGTGCGGATTCTTCTAAAATCCTCCTAACTTCCTCTATTTGCAATTGTTCACTATCCACTCCATAAGCAACTGTATTGATATTGTTATTAGGAATAATATGAAGTAGCGTTATACGGGCATTTATCCCAACGTTTTGCGCCAACCAACTAGCCGATTTCAATGCATGTTTGGAGTGTTCGGACCCGTCAACTGGAACCAAAAACCGTTCATACATGTTCTCACTCTCCTTTTTATAAAATCTTATTTTTATAATAAAACACATGACTGTGATTATTGTGATGTAACTTTAGAATTTCAAACAAACTTTTTGGTTGTTTCGGCCACACGTTTTCCAAGGGCCCTTCCTAAAGCAAGATCATTTTCATTAAGGATGTTATCAGATTCATCAACCGGACATGTAATCCCAACCCCATAGTAGGAGCCATAGGTGGCATTTTCCGGAATGTTTCCGGGTAATCCGACAATGATCATTCCTTGATGCAGCATCGGAGTAATCAAGTTTAACATTGTGGCTTCGACTCCGCCATGAGTGGTAGCCGTGGTACAAAATACAGCGCCTATTTTCCCTATTAATTTCCCGTGGGCCCACAGATAACCTAATTTGTCTATCCAGGTTTTTAAACCTGCACTTATCGTTCCAAAGTGTCCCGGGCATCCCCAAATAATGGCGTCCATATCTTCAAGATCTTTTACGTTTGCATTATTGACATGATTTATATATACCTCCGCACCGTTGACACTTTTTGCCCCTTCGGTAATGGCCTCCGCTAATGCTTGGGTATGTCCGTTATCACTGTCAAATACTACAGATATTTTCATTGTTGTATCTCCTCCGTTAAATTAAATAATTGATTTTAGTAATTCATTTAGAAATTGTGCTGGAACCTTCGAATAGCATCCCGATAAATTTAATCATCCATGGGCTCATCTGCCTCTAGGATTTTTCCATTTTTGATTAACGCACTAAGAACCTCACGAAATTCCCTATCGTTAATAATTCTGTCCCCATGTTCTAACGAAGCTTTTGGATGTAAAGTCCCTCGTTTGATTTCTTGGATAGCCTTGCGGAAATCAAAATCAGCATTCTTTTCATCATAGCTTAAAGTTTTCCGTTGGTTAGACGTTTCAGTACCAGGTTCTGTTTCAAAACTTGCAGCAGCTTCCCTACTTAATAGCGTTTTTTCATTTTTTACCTGGGTTTCCTCAACCGTAACTTTAGAATAATAACGATTAAATTTGACTGAATAAATCAATACATAGATAACGATTAGCGCAGCAAACAAATTTAGAATAATCAATGAGAAGTTCAAGCTAAAAAATTGAGTCAGCACTCCGACTCCAATAGGAGGAATTATGAATCCGGAGTAGGCGCATAAATAAAATGCCGAAATGACTCGCGGACGTTCTTCCGGTTTCGGCAACTGGCTGGCAAACCTTAAAGCAACTTGAAACGTCCACCCACCGCCAATTGCTTGAATGAATATGCTGGCCCATACCCATAATAAATTCGCTGTCAGACCAGCAAATACAATGCCCCATGATCCAATAGCAAGTAGTAAGATTCCAAAGCGCATCCGTGAGACTGGATGACTCGGCCAAGGAACGAACTGAGCCAAAGCCCCTCCTCCAAGAAGCAACAAGATTATAATCCCTGAAAAGGCAAGATTTGAAGTGTGAATGACATTTCTGACGAAAGAAGGTATCAGGGATAACGCAATTCCTTGAATTGTGAAAACAGTAAAGATCGGCAGTGCAGCAAATGACCAAAAATGTGAACGAATACTATTAGGTACTCCAAGTGATATCTTAGTCTTAACCGGTTTCTGCATGAGGGAATCCTCATGCTTAGGAAGAGTTTCCAGAATTACTAAAGAAGTAATTAACATTACAAGTAAAAACCAGAATGGTACTCTAAGGGGCTGCAGATGTAAATATTGCAAAATTAAACCAGTAATAGCTGGACCTAGGCCAAATCCGATGAGTATCGTTGCTCCTGATAACTTGATAGCTGTACTTACTTTATTAGGAGAAATTTGTTTAATTAAAAATGCAGCGGCAGTACCTGTAAAAGAACCATAAGCAATACCTTCCAAAATTCTTGCAGCATAGAGCATCCAAACATCAAAACTGCCTAGAAAGAGCAACGTAGAGGCAATAGAAATCCATATACTGCAGCGAAGCACCCTCTTCAATCCCCAGGCGCTCCCTTTGGCTCCTACAACAAGCAAGGTCGGCAGTAGGATAGCGGCATAAACGGCAAACAAAATCGTAATTTGCAGACTATTCATTTGATAATGTTCACTGTACAAAGGAAATAACGGTGTAATAAATGTTGCACAGCAGGACATTATAAGATAAACCAAAAGCATTCTTTTCATTTTAGAAAATTCCTACTTTCTCAATTTTATTTTACTTACTAGTTGGCAAGTTATGTTCCTAGAAAAACTGCCTTTTAATTTTTAAAAAGACTGTTTATTTGATTCAGAACTTGGGAATACATTCTTTCCCAATATTCGTTTATATTGCAAAGCACCTCTTATACATGGTCCCGCTCATGGATTCCAGAAACGCCATGTTGGTTGATATGAGTATAATATGGACATCAATAAGGAGTTTATACATGGATAACATAACTTATGGCAACATAACCTTTTTTCCGGAATAAGTTTTAGTGCCAGGCCTAAAATTTGTGTTTTTCGATTTCCACCACTGTATTTTAACTTACTAGTAGGTAAGTGTCAAGCTGATCAGAGCAGAATTACTCTCCCCTCCCTATTTCATTGGAGTCCGACCTTACCAGCTTTAATCGAATCGACGTTAGAACTTTTTTCTGCTTTTTTAATAAATACTTCACCGTCTAATTCTAAAATCACTTTTTGGTGCTTTTTTATCTTCCTACTGAATTTTCACCAAGAAGGATCATACCCGTACTTAAAGCATGGGCAACTAATGAACCACCTTCATCAAAAACATCGCACTTGATTAGCCCAATAGTCTTTCCTTTCTTTATAACCTCACCTTTTGCAGTAATTTTTTCATTCCAAATCGGGTTCAAATAATTGATTTTAGGTCATTTCTCTCTGAACACTTCCAAGAAACAATCTACAAAGGCAAATTTGAAAGATATGCTTATTTACGCATGCATTTTCCCTGTGGAGGAAACCTATGATAGTCTTAGGAAGTCAAATTTCATTGTCGAATAGTGAAAAATATAATTTCCAATTGTGAGTATGCTAAAAAGAAGGAGTACTTTTAATGTAAGGAAATAAATTTAATAAAACGTTTTTTGCAAGTGGGTTTCATTATAAATTTAAATGTCTTAATTTCGATTGTTCTTAGGAAACCACCCATAAAAGCTCCGCTATTGGAGTAATCATACAACGCTGTCACCGACTAAATCGCTGTTAGGATTCTTTCATAATGATGTATAACTGTGGGTTGCACCCATTGTGGAGACGACGTATCATAACGAGGTGATTTCGAATTACAAGTTTAAACATCTTTTATAGATTAGGTTTAACTCTATATGTCATTAAAACAGCTCTCGCAGCTGGATTGTCCTGGTTAGTAGCATCAACGGTATACCACAGCCACTATCCGTATTTTGCCGCACTCGGTGCTATTCTTACTGTACAGGTAACTGTCTTCGATTCCATTAATAAAGGAATATATCGAGTCAGTGGTGTTGTTGTTGGGGTTATTGTCAGCATCATCGTTGGACATTGGCTTCCTGTTAATTATCTCACTGTCGCTCTTGTCGTATGCGTTGGGATGGCGTTCTCTACTGCAATAAGGTTGCATCCACAGATTATCTCTCAAGTGGCTGTAAGTACACTACTTGTCTTAGCGTTCGGGGGAATGCAGGGTTACGCCGTTGATAGAATCGTTGAAACCATTTTTGGATGCGTAATCGCCGTATTGATCAATACCGTGGTGATTCCACCTAATCCCATTCCAGATGCAGAGAAAAAAGTTTTGTACTTGAGTGATTACGCCTCAACGGTACTTAAAAACCTCGCTTTTGCATATCAGGTACAAAGCTTAAGTCCTGTCGATATGCCGTATGTTCAAGAACTTTTACATGAAACGGAAAAAACGTATCAAGCTGTACAAGTTTCCCTTCAGAGTTTGCGATACAGTCCACTGTTACGTAATAGACGTTCCCGTGTTATAGCTTTGTCTAATATCATTCTCCGATTCGAAAGAATTACGAGTCAAATTCGTGGCATCGCACGTGCGCTGGTCGACCTAGAACAGGAAAATCACCCAAATCATTACTTCATTGAAGCAATGAAATCCACAGCTATTTGTATTGAATTAGTTGCAAAACAGGAAATCAACTCTTCAAATGACTTAAGGGAAGCTCTGAAGCTTGCATTAGAAGAAGCAAAGAAGCACCAAAGTCTATGTTTGTTGCATATCAAAGATATTCAATCATTAAAAAGTCTGAGGGAATTTGGTTCTATGTTAACCGACCTCCACCGCATATTAGACGAAGTAGAAGGTGGTGCTCGTCATGTTACAGAAAGAAAGCTTTCTGTTCGCTGAACTAATATGAAATTGTTTACTCATCTAACAGAGACGTTAGTTCAATATAGAGATATTCAAAATTTAAAATGGCGTACCAAGAAGCGGTACGCCATTTTTTTGTTAATTGTATTGATTTTCCGAATTCAGAATTTCCGCTGCTTTACTATGATTTAATAAAGGTCATGGCATAATTCGTTTATGTTTATATAAAGTCTTTAATCATTAGATTGTAATGATTGATCTAAGCTCCTATAGCGATTTTCCAACAGACTTTTTAAAACGGATATTTCCTGTGATAATCGCTCTCCCTCATTAGTTTCTAGAACCTTTTTTCTCTCGAGTTCTTTTTCCACCAATCTCTTTACTGATAAAACATCTGACCCTTTTAGTAGAACATCTTTTTTTGAATTAAATTTTTCATGGGCGACAAGTTGTATACCGCAGGAATTATATAATAAAGTGTATCCAGCAATACCAGTTGTTAATTGATAAGCCTTGGAAAATCCTCCATCAATGACAATCAACTTTCCGTTTGCTTTAATTGGATTCTCTCCTTTTATTTCTTTAACAGGTGTATGGCCGTTTATTATATGACCTATGTTAGGATAAAGATTCATTTCTGCTAAAATTTTACTGCAGATTTCCTCTTTTTCTCGTAAATGGTAGTAGGGATTCTTAATCTCTTTATGGGTTTCTTTGTCTTTAATAAAATACCTTTCAAAGGTCGTCATTGCTCTTTTCCCAAATAATGATGAATATTCTCCTGTCCATAAATACCAGACCATATCTGTTGCAAGATCATCCGTCTCTTCAGGATGTGCAAAAGCATGTCGTAAATAATGTTCAAAAATATCAAGTAAATCACGACCTGCATAGGTATGATTTTCAATTACCATTTTTTCCATATTTCCTTTTTCATCAATTGGGATGCATCCATGTATTAATAAGTTCCCATTATATTTCAAATAAAGACTGCCTTTCTTCATGAGAAAATTCATATGTCTGGCCAATTTTTCTGAATGCTGGACAAAAAACAATAGTCTGTCCATGACTTGCTCTTCTTCCTTTAATAATTCACTAGGATTATCTGGATTAATGGTCGCGAAGCAAGTATTTTCTAATGGGTAAGTTTTCCCATTCATTTTTATTTCATTTTTGTCATAATTAATTTTTTCAAGCAAAAGCCTTTCTGACATATTAAAATACGGGCGTCTCTTTATGATTGGCATTTCAAGTTTAAACTGAATAATTGCAATTGCTTGATGGATTTTTGTGATTTGCAAAAGTTCATGATCAGACTTTTTTTTATCCGAATTGCTCTTTGGTCTAAACGCTAGATTGTCCTCATAGTACTTATCCGCAAGATTTAGAAGTGGTATAAGATTTATTCCATACACGTCTTCAATTATACTTAAATTGTCGTATCGAGCACAGATACGAATAATATTAGCTAGGCAAACCTTTGACCCAGCAAAGGCACCGATCCAAAGGGCATCATGATTTCCCCATTGAATATCAACAGAATGATAATTAATTAAAGTATCCATAATTTTATCAGGTTCAGGTCCGCGATCATAAATATCACCCACGACATGAAGATGGTCAACTACCAACCGCTGAGTAGAATATGCCAGACCTGTAATGAGCTTATCTGCCTGACCAAGAGAAATAATTTGTTGGACTATTTTTGAATAATATAGTTTCTTATTTGTGGATTCATCCGTTTTGTAAAGTAGCTCTTCTATTATATAAACAAACTCTTGAGGCAATGCTTTATGTAACTTTGAACGTGTATATTTAGATGAGGAATAAGAAATTAGCTTTATCATACGGTCAATGGTTTCTGTGTACCATTGATGTAATTCTTGTTTATTTACACACTTATCTCTAATTAACTTTAATTTTTCTTCAGGATAATAAACTAACGTCGCAAATTCATTAAGTTCTGTATCAGATAGTTCATCTTGGAATAGGTCTCTTATTTTCTCTTTTACTCTACCCGAACCATTTCTTAACACATGTTGAAAAGCTTGATATTCCCCGTGTAAATCACTGACAAAATGCTCTGTCCCCTTTGGCAGATTTAGGGTGGCTTCAAGATTAATTATTTCAGTTACCACTTTTTCTTCACTATCATATTTAAGAGCCAGTAAATCTAAGTAATTTATGTTCAACTTTATGGTATCTCCTTTATAATTTCTTCATTCTTTTTCTCTCGAAGATTGGGCTTAATACTTACATGATCAAATAAAACTCGATTGTATCTTATAATAGTAGATTACATTTTTAGAGTAAATATATACATTAAAAACATCCGTACTCAACAAAATGTATTGAATGATCACAAGAGGTAATGCCAGTGAAGCTGACCACCGCAAAGTTGATGATAATAACTGGTAATAATTGAATAATTTTCAATTATTTACAAAAAAGGAAATGCATCCTCACCTTTTAGATCGTTTCAATGTAGTCTATCCTTCTTATCTTCTTTATTCACTACTGTTACAGGTAGGTATTGAATTTCATTTTATCTAACTCTTTTAATATATTTTCCAACTTTGAAGAAGCAAGAAACCACTCTAAATCGTTAGCTAAATAATCTGTTTTCTCATTTCCTTCATTCGGATTATAGTGAAATACTAAAAGTGTCTTTAGTTCCTAAATCAAAATTACTTTTAGGTATTCCACACTATGCATAAGATTGGCAAATTTCTGGAAACAATCGTACATAAGTAGTATATTCACCACAAAATGCTATCAAAAAGTAAAAAAAATGAAAGTCAAACCTTCTATGATCAAAAGGTTTCAGCCCCATCTTTTCAATATAAGGATAAAAATAGGATACAACATGAGGTATGGTTCGAGGATCCTAGAGGCTTGTTAGCCAAATTCCGACTAACAAAAAGAATTTGGATTATTTGGATTAGGGTTTAGGCATATAGGTATTTCAATGCCTCAAACAGAAAAATACTTTTAATAGAATTTAAGATTAAATAATAATGTTATAAACAACTAGGTTGAATATTTATTCCGAAAGGACCTAGCCTATATAAAAAGAGCCATCAAATAATTTCGAATGGCTCTTTAGATTTAAATTACAAATTTCACTGTTTCTTCAATATAAAAACAAGTTAGTTAGATATTTGATGGCTGCTTGTATGGGAGTATCTTCTCTAACCATTTCGCCAATCTGATCAACAGAAAGTCTTGTACCGTATGGGTTTCCTACAGCACCGAAAAAACTTGATCTGTTTACCACTTAGGTTGCAATTATGGCACCTTAATGATGCATCCTTGTATAAAATGAAAATATAACCATCTGACCACCTTGAGGTTTTGTGCAAAGGCTATGGCACTCTCTGACAACTGCTTATTCACAAAGTGATACATTTGGAATATATACTCCAAATACCTATATATAGTTTTCCAATGTTCTTCAACATTGAGCTAATTTATAATTTGTACAGTAGAACTATAGAAAAGATGAAGCTTTACATTTGACATAATTCTTAGTCTTCGTTCCCATTTCTCCATAGCGTATATACCCCTACTTTTTGACATACACTACTATTTCTTGAAAATAGGTACTAATTCCTATCAACTAAAAAATTGTTCACATATTATTCATAAGTTAATAATACGTAAAATTCAGTTATCTCTTAACGTTGTAATTCCAAACTTCTTCTTCTCCAAAGTAGTCACCAGTCGGATTAAATCCGGATTGCTTATATAAATTCATAGCTAATTTATTATCTTTATGTACTGTTAAACGAATCTCATTGCATTGCTGAAATTTATTTACAATCCATTTTATCATTTCAGCAAATGCTAATTTACCAAAACCTTTACCCTGAAACTGTTTATCAATTAAAAACCCATTTATCCAATAACTATTTGTTGTATGTTCTTCATATGCATGCATAATAAATCCGACCATTTTCTGATCATCATAAATTGCAAATGGGATATATTCCACATTTTCGCCATCTGGTTTTATATATACTTTTGCAATGGATACTGCAACCGAAGGAACAAAATTCAATTGTTCACTTTCTACATCAAGTTTTAAAGCTTCTTCCCAATTTTCTCTTGTTACAATTTCTAAATGAATAGTCATCGATAGCCTCCCTTTCAACTTAAATTTAACCCCCTTATATCATATCACTTTCTTTTCCGAATTCAGAAATTTCCGAAATTGCGGTAAATGAAATTTTTAATTAAAAGCGAATATTTTTTAGTCTTTAGGCAATAACAACCTTGAAAAGCAATTTTTCATATTTACTACCTAATTTTTATTTAGCTTGTACATTTAATATATATGAAAGGAAATTATTATGAAAAAAATTGTTATTATTCTCTCTATCTTATTTGCATTTGCATTTGGTTCATTGGCTGGCATTGGTTTTAGTAAAGCTGAATTTGCAAGAAGCACACAAGAACATAATGTTATGTCTACTAATTGGTTTCAATCCTCTGCGGAAAATAAAGCTTTGCAAATTCAAATTTATAATCAAGCAAAAGAAGAGCTTGCTGAAACAATGGTTAAAAAGAAAGCAAGTGATAAATTAAATAAAAAGGCAAAACCAGCCGCAGTAGTTTTAGACATTGATGAAACAATCCTTGATAATTCCCCTGATACTGCTTGGTCCATTAAAAATAATACTTCCTACCCACAAGGCTGGGATGAATGGATCCATATGGCAAAAGCTGATTTAATCCCAGGTGCAAAAGATTTCTTGCTCGCAGCGAAAAAAATGAATGTGGATGTTTTTTATCTTACAAATCGTCCTGAAAAAACACGAGATGACACAATTAAAAATTTGAATTTACATGGATTACCGAATGTCGACTCAAAACATTTATTTTTAAAAACAGATACAGCTCAAAAAGGACCACGACAAGCAGAGATTGCAAAAACTCATGAAATTGTTATGTTAGTAGGCGATAATTCAAACGATTTATCAGATATTTTTTATAAAGCGGATTTGAAAACTCGAAAAGATAATGTCGATAAAATTGCAAAGGACCTAGGTATAAAGTATATCCAATTACCAAATCCGATGTATGGAGACTGGGAAGATGCGATCTATCATTACAAAATGTCAAAAACTCCAGATGAAAAAGCAGTCGATCGTTATAAGGCATTACAGCCAATGAAATAGATAGCTTCCTAAGGTTAGATGAGTTAGTTTTAACTTATCTGACCTTTTTTCTTTATTAAAAATCCAATATTTGATTGGATAATTACTATTTTCATATGATTAAATTATATCATTTCTTGTATTATTTAACTCAAACATATCCCCCTTTTTATCAATACTACGGAGTTTAATACATTTAAATTCGACAATACTCCCGAATTACCACAATTAATATGCCCTTAAATTTTTTTAAAAATTTTCTTTAAACATTAGTCTGATAGGCTTTGATTTAAGCAGGAAAATGCCGACACAATGAGGAATTTATTCTAAAAACAGTTTTTTTGTCTACGGATATTGTAGCCTTGATTCAACAATCTTAATTTTAGTTTTTTCTTTTCTACAAAAATGATTTGCGAAATTTGTTCAAAGCAATGATCTCACCAATTTTTCCTAGGATTTGTATTAATGAAATATACAAGGAGATGTGACAAAATGTTAGAAGTAGGAAATTTAAAGGAAACCGAACAAACCATTTTTAATCATACTGGCCCGATTATCCAAACAATTGATCGCGAGATTGAGATACTTTCTCGGAAAGAGGAACCGTTAGTTGTCTTACTTGATAATGTTTTAAGTGATGAAGAATGTGACGAGCTAATAAACCATGCAAAATTACGTATGAAACGGTCAAAAATTGGGTTAACTCATGTGGAAAATGAGATGCGAACAAGTAGTGGTATGTTTTTTGAGGAAAGTGAAACGGAACTGATCAAACGCATTGAAAAACGAGTCGAAACGATTATGAATATTCCAATCGAACATGCAGAACCATTACAAATTCTTCATTACGAGCCTGGTCAGCAGTATAAACCGCATTTCGATTACTTTTCTAATCATCGGACAAATAATAATAGGATCAGTACACTTATTCTCTATTTAAATGATGTGGAAGAAGGCGGAGAAACGATTTTTCCTACACTTAATTATTCTGTTACCGCCAAAAAAGGCACTGCTTTATACTTCGAATATTTTTATCAGGACGAAGCAATCAATGAACTAACGATTCATGCAGGTAGTCCTGTTATTAGCGGAGAAAAATGGGTTGCGACTCAGTGGATGAGACGACAACGTATTCGTTAGTATTAAAAAAATAAATAGGTTTTAAAGTTAATATTTTGTATATTTAGGACCTTATATTTCAGATAATTCTAATAATATTCGGTCCTATTTTTATGTATACTGTATTCATTATTGTTTTTCCAGTAGCCATATACACTCTATGAGGTACTATAGATCACTTTTTTCCTTTTTTACTTCCTTATGAACACTCTATGAGGTACTATAAATCACTTTTTTTCTTTTTTACTTCCTCATGAACCCCTTATGAGGTACTATAGCACTCATTTTTCCTTTTTAACTTCCTCATGAACACTCTATGAGGTACTATAAATCATTTTTTTCCTTTTTAACTTCCTCATGAACACTCTATGAGGTTCTATAAATTACTTTTTTCCTTTTTTACTTCCTCATGAACGCTCTATGAGGTACTATAAATCACTTTTTTCCTTTTTAACTTCCTCATGAACACTCTATGAGGTACTATAGCACTCATTTTTCCTTTTTAACTTCCTCATGAACACTCTATGAGGTACTATAGATCATTTTTTTCCTTTTTTACTTCCTCATGAACACTCTATGAGGTACTATAAATCACTTTTTTCCTTTTTTACTTCCTCATGAATCCCCCATGAGTTACTATAATTCTATTTTTTTCTTATTTTACTAACCCATAAACACCTCATGAGTTACTACAAACATTATCCCCCTAATTCCCCGACTCATTAACGCTCAACGGAAATCAGCATCAAAAAAACGCAAGGTATCGACCTTACGTTTCACAAATCATTTGTTCATTCAACTTCCTTCAAAAAGCCTTCAACTACTCGAATATACTCTTCTGGCTCTTCTATGTACGGCATATGTGCACTTTGCTCAAAAACGTGGAATTTTGCATTAGGCGTTAGCTCGCTGAAATATTCTGTTGATTTAGGTGTAGCTTCATCGTATCTACCGCAAGTGTACATTGTAGGGATTTGGATGTCTTTTAATTTTGAAGTGCAGTCAAAATCCTTTAAGTTTCCAGTTACATGAAACTCGGATGGACCCCACATAATATTGTATACTTCTGGATTTCTGTAGTGTTTTCCTTTTTTTAGGAATTCTGGATATGGATCAAATCTGCAAACAAAATGCTTGTTAAATACAGCGTTGGCATTTTTGTAATCTTCTGAATCTATTGTTCCGTTTTCCTCGCACTTTATTAATGTTTCTTGTACATCAAGCGGGAGTAGTTTTCGATTTCGGTCCTGATCCTCAGCCCATAATGGGGCGCTTAAACAAGGGCTTGAGAAGATTATACTTTTCACTCCATCTGGTTTCGATAAATAATAAGCTGCAGCAAGTGTTGTACCCCATGAATGACCAAGTATATGAAACTCATCAAGCGAAAGAGCTACTCGGATTTGAGCTAATTCTTCCACAAATCTATCAATATTCCATAAAGAAGTATCTTTTGGACGGTCAGACTTTCCACAGCCTAACTGATCATAAAAAATAACTGGGCGATCTTCTGCTAATACGTGTAGACCTTGCATGGAATAATGCGATGATCCAGGCCCTCCATGTAAAACAACAACAGGGATTTTAGATGAATTTTTATTATGAAACTGATACCACACTTTCCCGCCTGTTACTTCAATAAAACCCTCAATCACATTCATTTATTTCTCTCCTTTTCATTCAAACAGTAAATTAATACTCATTCAACCATTGGTTTTTTTAATAATATAAGCAAGTGCTAATGGAATCATTGGAAGAAATGCAACCAACTTAAACCAACTCTCTACGCCACCAATATATAGTGTTGGTAGTATTAATGCAACTCCGCTTAATATTAATGTTTTCCAGGATTTTTTCCATAGTCCTAAAACTAAAAGAATAAATCCAGAACTAATTAACAACCAAAAGATTAAACCTACCCAATAGAATCCAGCATGTTCCACTAATTCACACCCTAGTCAGTTTTATGTATTACAGGAAAAAATTTAAAGATGATTCCGATAAAAAAATAAACGATAGGTATTATTTCATATTTAAACTTGGAAATTCTATATTTATCTGAATTTTACCACATTTCTATTTTAAATAGAAAAACATTATGTAATTACAAGTTAAGGTGATTAAAAATAGTTATTTTTACTTAAACAGCCTTATTCAAAGAAATTGCGTAAAAGTCATGAAATATTATGAGATGAAATAATATAGGAAAGTAAGGCATTTAAAAGCCAATGGGGGCGATTTTATTGGCATATGTAGAACTTGATTCTCATACAAAGCTCTACTATGAAGATCACGGAGAAGGTCAAACAGTTGTTTTTGTTCATGGAGTAATGATGAGTAGTAAGTTTTTTCATAAACAAGTACCGTATTTTAGTAAAAATTATCGCGTCATTACTTTAGACTTACGAGCACATGGTAAGTCCTCAAAAGTTCAATATGGGCACACAGTGGCACAGTACGCTCGTGATTTAAAATGCTTTATTGAAAAACTAGATTTAAAGGATGTAATTTTAGTAGGTTGGTCAATGGGAGCTTTTGTATTGTGGGATTATGTTAATCAATTTGGGAGTAAAAATATTAAGGCGCTAACAGTTGTTGATCAATCTGCATCCGATTATATATGGCCAGATTGGGAGTTTGGAGCATTTGATTTTACGATTTTAAAAAATGTAATGCAGTCGATCCAAGAAGATCAGAACAAATTTAATAGTGATTTTATATATGGTATGTATATGGATCAACCTGATCCAAAAGAACATAAATGGATCTTAAAAGAAATGAATAAATTACCTGCAGCGATTGCAAGTACAATCGTGTTTAATCAAACGGCTGTAGATTATCGGGATACTCTTTGTAATGTTGATATTCCAACATTAATTTGTTTTGGTAGTCATGGATTTTTTCCATTAGCCGCTGGTGAGTTTATACAAAAAAATATAAAAGGTTCAAAATTTGTTCCATTTTATAATAGTAGTCATCTTTTATTTTTGGAAGAAACAGATAAGTTCAATCAGGAGCTAGACGAATTTTTTAAGGAAGTACAAAAATCTGGAAAAGGAAAAACAAAATCTAGAAAAAAAGAAAAAAGAAAAGCAGGAAACTAAATGGTGATCAAGGAATGCAGGATTTAGGCCTTTTAGGATTGAAAAATTTTGTTTTCAATTCTTTCCCTACCTGCTTTTCTTGTTTTTATTCTTCCTGCCATTAACTTCACTTAAACCAACCTTTTTCTTTTGATTGTTTTATAGCTTCGATTCTATTTTTAACCTCTAATTTGTCCAAAATCATAGATATATAATTTCTAACTGTTCCTGTTTTCAGACTCAATTCATCCGCAATTTCTTGTGTGTTTTTACCATCCGCTACTAGTTCTAAAACTTCTTTTTCACGGTCAGTTAACGGATTTTCTTCAGCGTATACATCATCCATAAGTTCTGGAGCATAAATTCTCTTCCCGGCAATAATACTTCTAATTGAACTTGCTAACTCTTCACTTGGACTATCCTTTAATAAATAGCCTTTTACACCCGCTTTTAATGCTCTTTGAAAATAACCTGATCTAGCAAAAGTTGTTAAAATAATCACTTTACAATCTAAAGCTTTTAATTCTTCTGCAGCTTCAAGTCCAGTTTTACCAGGCATTTCAATATCCATTATACAAATGTCAGGTTGTAATTGCTTGACTAGTTTAACTGCTTCTTCTCCATTTGATGCTTGACCAATAACTTCCATATCATCTTCTAGATTAAGTAAAGAACCAAGAGCACCTAATAGCATTCGTTGGTCTTCAGCAATTACGATCCTAATCATACTAGTTCCTCCACTTCAATTTGTTTTACATCGATTGGAACTGTCATAATTAAAGTCATCCCGTTTTCACAGTTTACCTCTAATGTTCCATTCACAAATTCGAGTCGTTCCTTCATTCCAATTAACCCATAGCCAGTTGTAAACTTTTCCAATTTACAACCAACTCCATTATCTATTACCGAAAAAATTATTTCATTTTTCATTTGTTTAATTGATATTTTACATAAAGTGGCACTACTATGTTTTACAACATTTGTTACGGCTTCCTTTAAGCACATACTGACAATATTTTCTGTCAGTAAGGAAACATTTGAAAGTTGAAAGTTTTCGTTACATTCAACTGTAATTTCAGCAGCATGTAGAATTTGCTTAATTCTTATTATTTCGTCTTTAATTCGAATCCCTCTCATTTGAGAAACGATTTTTCGAACCTCATTTAAAGCTGTTCTGGCCGTTTGTTGTACATCCTTTAATTCATTTTGAGCTAAATCCGGATCCTTTGTAATTAACTTTCTAGCTAAGTCACTTTTTAAGCCAATCAGAGAAAGTTTTTGACCTAGTGTATCATGTAAATCACGAGCAATTCTTTGACGTTCTTCTAGTTTTACAAGATCTGATATACGTTTATTAGCATCTACTAACTTTTCTTCCAATTGCCCTCTTTCATTTCGACTGTAAAGACTAAATGGTAATAAAATAACGCTAATCCAAGTAATGATAATAAATGGAAGTTGCCTAATGATTAATTCTTCTTGAAGGATAATCGTGATGTTGATTGATATTGTAGTGATGACTAAATGAAGGATATATAAAGTTAAAAAAGTAGCTCGATTTTTTCTCTTTCCAATCATATAAGCTATAAAAAATGCAAAATATACATAGCTAAAAAGTATATTCATTGAAGTGGATATGATGATTAAGATGGATGACCATAGAAAAATTGACCATCCTTTTGATCTGTACGCCAATCGATAGATTATAAAAAATGATATTGTTAGTAAAATCCCGATTATGATTCTTAAAGTGGAATGAGCAGAAAGAAAAATAAAATAAAATGGCAATATTCCTAAAACTGTCCAAATATATGGTGAGATTCCTGTACTTTTTAGGAAAACTAAATATCTTTTAAACATAAATTTACCTCATTATTCAAACATTTTGTGACCTACTTTAACAATCTTATCATATTTAAGCAAAGTTAATCTTTATAAAAATGTAAATAAAATACATCAAAAGTTCAGACAGTGTCTGAACTTTCGCGATTTACTTTATAGATTGATTTTATATCTTTAAATCCTACAAATTGCTTTGTTTCTTCATCCCATAATCTGAATTTTAAAGATGTAAAACTTGTTTTTAGTGTAATCGTCGGTACATTTTGTAATGGAAGCGTATTATTATGAACAGACTCTAAATTATAATTCGGTACCCTTGGACTTAAATGATGAACATGGTGGTATCCAATATTACCAGTTATCCATTGTAATAATTTTGGAAGTTTATAAAAAGAGCTTCCCTCAACCGCTGCTTTTACATATTCCCAATTCGCATCTTCTTCAAAATAAGTGTCTTCAAATTGGTGCTGTACATAGAAAAGCCAAATTCCTAATACTGCCGAAATGAAAAAGATCGGACCTTCCACTATTAAATAATTTTCCCAACCAATTGTATAGCAAAATAAAGCTGAAACCCCAACAATTAAAATATTCGTTAAATAAGTGTTTAGTCTTTCTTTTAATTTTGCATTTTTCGTATTGAATCGATTGGAAATTAATACAATATAAATTGGTCCTAAACCAAACATGATTAATGGATTACGGTATAGACGATATTGTATTTTTGTCCAGAAAGGTGCTGCAACGTACTCTTCAACAGTTAAAACCCACATATCTCCAATTCCACGCTTATCTAAGTTACCACTGGTCGCATGGTGGACTGAATGACTATGCTTCCACTGGCTGAAAGGAAATAATGTAACAACGCCTGTAATTGTGCCAAGAACTTTATTTGCTGTTTTATTCTTAAAAAACGATTGATGACAACAGTCATGGAAGATAATAAATATCCTTATTAAGAATAGTGCAGCAACTATATCAATAAAGATCGTTAATACTACTGAAATAGAAATACTTTTATAAGCAAGATACCACAAGAAGATAAATGGAATAAAAGTATTAATCATTTGCCAAATACTAGCTTTTAAATTTGATTTTTCATAAGGAATAATTTGCTTTCGTAAACTCTTTTGATTTTCTTTTGACATTTAGAAGTTCCTTCCTAATGTTGTAACTTTTCATTATTATATTATCCTAATTATATATGTTAATTTTCCTAGTGGTAGTAGCAGGCGTCATATGAAAAAGATGACAAATGTCATATTAAATTAAACGCTTACTTTCAATCTCGATTTTATCTAAACATATTAATTAGAATGTTTAATTTTTTGGTAAATATTATAGTTTTTTTCATAAAAAAAAGTAATACTCAAATAGTATTACTTTTTCACGCTGTTGAAAAACAATCTTGTCAATTAATTATCAAATTTTCGTAAAAGGAGTAAAGTGATGTTGATTTCCATTACAGGATGCTCGCTTTCCATGGGGAGAGACCTGAGCCTCCTCGGCAAGCCTGCGGGGTCTCAGCCTTCCCGCT